>JAGSHB010000008.1 GCA_023954815.1 Myxococcales bacterium
AGCACCCCCTGCGCCGACGGCACGCTGTGCACCCACGGCGACACGTGCAAATCCGGCAAGTGCACAGCAGGCAGTACGCCCAACTGCGACGACAAGATCGCCTGCTCAAAGGACTACTGTGACGCGAAAACCGGCGCATGCGTCAACGAGGTCATCGTCGGTTGTGGCAATTACTGTGAGACCGACGGTCATTGCGATGACAGCAAGCTCTGTACCACCGAGTCCTGTGTGAAGGGCAAATGCGTGTATCAGAACAACCAGAACCCCTGCGATGACGGCAACGATTGCACCAAGGGCGACGTCTGCAACGGCGGAAAATGCGCAGCTGGCAAAGCTGTCTGGGTCAGCCATGAGGCCGGCGCGACTGGCGGATATTTGGAGGGAGAGGCCGCGAAAGCGCGCTTTAATCAGCCGCACGGCTTGGCATTCGAGGCAGATGGCAGCCTGCTCATCGCCGACGCTAGCAACCACCGGATTCGCAGGTTGAAGGGCGGAGCGGTCGCGACCGCGGCAGGTGGAACGGCTGGCTACGCCGACGGTGCGGCCTTGTCCTCACGCTTCAACTTGCCAGCAGATGTGGCCATCGATGGTGCGAATAAGGTGTACGTGGCCGACCGTGGCAATCACCGTCTGCGTCTCATCGCTGGTGGCAAGGTCAGCACGATTGCGGGAGCGACGGCTGGCTTCGCTGATGGCAAGGGTGTCAACGCCCGCTTCTACAATCCCTTCGGTGTGGCCGTGACCAAAGCTGGCGTCGCCTATGTGGCTGACTACAGCAACAATCGGATCCGGAAGGTTGCGCCAGATGGCACGGTGACCACGCTCGCCGGTGCCGGCTCAGGGTATAACGACGGCGCTGGCGTTTCAGCCAAGTTTGCCGGTCCCATCGGCGTGGCCCTCGACTCCCGCGGCTCGCTCTACGTCACTGATTACCGCAACCATCGCTTGCGGCGCGTGACACCAGAGGGACAGGTCAGCACCGTCGCCGGTAGCACAGCTGGGTTCGCCAATGGGTCGGGGTCTCTGGCCAAGTTCTACTACCCGTGGGGCGTTGCTGTGAGCAGCAACGGCACCATCTTTGTGGCTGATCGGGCGACCAATCGAATTCGAAACGTCACACCCACAGGCGTCGTGGGCTTGTTTGCGGGCTCGGGTACGGGTGGGTACATCAACGGCGACGGCGTGTCGGCCAGGTTCAACTCGCCCCGCGGTCTTGTGACAGATTCGCGTGACGGCTCTGTTCTCGTCGCGGATGCGATCAACCACCGTATCCGGCGGTTGTTGGCGTCGGCGTCGCCCTGCAAAATCGGTGGATCATGCATCGCCGATGGGCATCACAATCCCGTTAATGATTGCCAGCGTTGTGCTGGGGCCAAGGCGGCGACTAGCTGGAGCAAAGCTGCGGACAAGACGAGCTGCAACGACGACAAGTTGTGCACGGTCTCCGATCAATGCGCCTCAGGCACGTGCGCCGGCAGCACCAACAGCTGCGACGACAAGGATGCGTGCACCTCCGATAGCTGCGATGCCAAGACGGGCGCCTGTTTGCACAAGAAGATCATCGGCTGCAAGGGCTACTGCGAGGCCAATAGTCACTGCGACGACAAGAACGTCTGCACTAACGATGCGTGCGTCAACAACCTCTGCCAGCACTCCAACAACACCAGCGGGTGTGACGACGGTAGCGCGTGCACCGCGGGCGACGTCTGCAAGGGCGGCAAGTGTACGGCCGGCGTACAGACCCTCGTGGCCACGCTCGCCGGCTCAACTTCGGGATTTGCGGACGGCAAGGGCACTGCGGCGAAGTTCCAGAACCCAGCAGGCGTGCATCTGATGAGTGATGGGTCCGTGCTTGTAGCCGACTACACCAACCATCGGGTTCGCCGGGTGAAGCCCGACGGAACCACCTCGACAGTCGCCGGTAGCGGCAATGAGGGCTTCAAGGACGGCGTGGGTACGGCGGCTTGGTTCAACCGACCGAGTGACGTGACCACCGACGCAGCTGGCAACATCTATGTCACCGACCGGTACAACCACCGGATTCGCGCCATCGACGCGCAGGGTGCAGTCACGACCTTGGCGGGCAGTCCACAGCAGGGCAACACGGATGGCGTCGGTGGCGGTGCGCGTTTTGCCTATCCCATCGGCCTTGCTCAGTTCGGCGGTCACCTCGCGGTCGGAGACTACAGCAACCACCGGATTCGCCTCGTCACCATCGCTACCAAAACGACGACGACGCTGGCGGGCTCCACCGCTGGGTATGCAGACGGAAAGGGCGGAGCCGCCAAGTTTAGCGGTCCGGCCGGCGTGGACTTCGATCACAACGGAGATGTCATCGTCGCGGAATACGGCAATCACCGGATCCGTCGGGTGTCGCCTCAAGGCGTCGTGACGACCATCGCAGGCTTTGGCACAGCGGGGCTGACCGAGGGCGACGTCAAATCTGCGCGTTTCAATCGGCCCTGGTCGGTTGTGGCCGATCCTTCCGGGCGCATCTTCGTCGCAGACCGTCATAATCACCGCATTCGTATGATCTTCGGTGGCTTGGTCGTCTCTATCGCCGGCACTTCGGCTGGGGTGGTCGATGGCGACAGCAGCAAGGCGCGTTTGTACTATCCGACGGGGCTCGCAAGGGACGCAAAGGGCAAGCTCTTCGTTGGTGGATGGTCGAGCCAGCGTGTGCGCACCGTGACAGTCACAGCGAACGCCTGCGCGATCTCCGGCGGGTGCTGGGCCAGCGGCGTGACCAATCCAGCGAACTCCTGCCAGGTGTGCAGCGGTGGCGCCAAGACTTGGTCGACCGCCAAGGACGGCGTGACCTGTTCTGACGGCAAGGCCTGCACGATCGCCGACAGCTGCAAGTCGGGTACCTGCGCGGCCACCGGCGTGGTCTGCAACGACAACGACAAATGCACGACGGACAGCTGTGACGCAGCCACGGGCGCTTGCAAATTCACTGCAATCAAGGGCTGTAAGTAGCCAATCGACCGGAGTAAGACCCAATGGTGCAAACACTGATGCTGTTTTCGCTGGTGCTTGGCCTCGCCATGTCGCCTGCGACGCAGAAAGAGATTCACATCGACGGCATCAACACGGCGAAGGCCGACGTGATGCGCATGACGGCCAAACGTGTGGTCGGCGGGTTCGACATGACCACACGCTACAAGGGCAAACCTCGGCTGATGATGACGCTCCGGTCGGCCCGCAAGCGGGGACTGTGGCATGTGCGGATCGGTGGCAAGGGCGAGCCGATGTCAATCAAGATTGGCAAGCCGCTCAAGACACTCAAGCGCTTCGACAAGCATCCACGTCAGACGTTCGCGCATAAAGACGGGAAGGTGACGCTGCGGTTTGAGGGCAAGAGCCTCTACGTCTTTACCGAACGCGAGTCGACGGTCTGGCGACTGCATTAGTGGCGATCGCCATGTGTGCTCGTAATCCCACGCTCGGAGCCTAATGTGTCCTTCGTCTCCCCCAAGGAGACGAGGGGGCTTGATGCAACTCAAACCACATCACAGTGAAGCGCTTCGCGGGCTTTTCGGCCGGAGTTTACTGGCCACAAGCGACGCAACGGCTGCTGAACTCGACGCGCTGCTGGCGTTGGCCGCGACATTTCGACAGCTCGATTTCGCGGGCGTGAAGGTGCCGCTCTTTGCACAAGAGTTGGCGTACGCCGTGTTCTTCGACAACTCGACACGGACCAAGAGCGCTTGGGCTGGCGCTGCGGCGCGGCTTGGTATGCAGCCGGTGATCGTCGATGGCAGCAGCACGCAGGTGGCTCACGGGGAAACGGCGTCTGAGACGGGCGCGATGCTGGGCATGAACGCCCACGCCATGGGGATTCGTCACGATTTGGTGCTGGGTGAGGGGCAGTTGTTCATGAAGAACGTCCGCGCTGGCATCGACGGCTGGCTGGCGGCCAACGGGGAGGCCCGCAAGGTACCGGTTGTGAATCTGCAGTGTGACGTGGACCACCCGACCCAGACGCTGGCGGACCTGTCGTTTCTCCGTCACCGATTTGGCACAGGTGCCGCGGATCAGGACGCGCTGCGAGGCAAGGCGATTTGCGTCTCGTGGGCCTACTCGCCCAGCTATGCCAAGCCCCTGAGCGTGCCGCAGGGGCTGATCACGCTGTTGACGCGCCAAGGTGCGCACGTGCGTCTGGCTCACCCGCCGGGCTACGAATTGCTCGGGCCGTGCATGGACGATGCACATCGTTTTGCGACGGAGAGCGGCGGTAGTTTCTCGGTCCATGTCGGCGGAAGCGACGCCATGGACGAGGCGTTCGAGGGCGCGCACGTCGTCTATCCAAAGTCCTGGGGGCCGCGTGCCTTGATGGAGGCCCGTGTCGCGGCGAATGCCGCTGGCGATCAGGCTGCGCTCGATGACCTAGAAGCACAGATGCTCACCCAAAATGCGGACCACACCGACTGGATCTGTGACAGCAGACGCATGGCATTGACGGCTGCTTCCCCCGGCCGGTCTCAGGCGCAATACATGCACTGCCTGCCCGCGGATATCGGCGATGAAGTGAGTGGTGAGGTGATGGCGGCCTATCGCGATGACCTCGCCCGAGAGGCAAGCTGGAAGGTCTACGCCATCATGGCTTTGCTCACCGCCGGCAAGCACAAGGACCCGTTGGCCGCACTCAGCGACCATTGACCCCAGGAGACATCATGGAAGCACTCGACAGTCGCGTTGCAGCCCTAGCAGCCCGAGATTCTGGGCTCGCAGCGCAAATTCTGGCAGAGGCGATCCGGATCCCGGCTGACCACATTGGCGGTCCCGATGGGGATCCTTCATGCGGCCTGAGCAACCACGAGGGGCCCCGTTTGCGCTACTTGATGAAGACGATCATCGAGATCCGTGCAGTCGATGACCCGGCGGACGTCTGGTTCGACGACTTTGGCAACTTGGTCTGGCAGGTCTCCGATCCGAGTGATGGCGTGCCGCCGGACGAGCGGAAAGTCATCTGGTTTGATGGGCACAGTGACACGGTCCGGGCGCTGCGGTCTCAGTGGCAGAACAAGACCGGCGGGCTGGATGCCTACGACGGTCTCGTCGACCCTGAGAAGCTGGATCGCAGCTTTCTACGCCAAGAATTGGGCTGGTTGCCGCCAGACGACCAGTGGCATCACCTGCTTTTTGGGCGCGGCTCAGCCGATCAACTGGGCGGTGTGGTCGCCCAGGTAGTGGCGACTCGCATCCTATTGGCCCTGCGCGATGAAGGTGCGCTGCGCGGCGTGACTGTTCGTGCGATTGCCTCCGTGGCCGAGGAAGACAATGACGGCGGTGGGCCGATGTTCATGATGGCCGAGCAGTTGCCCGGTGCTGCCCCAGGAGAGATCCCCGATGTGGTCGTGCTGACCGAAGGGACAGGCGACGCGAACAAGGGCTCGCTCGGCATCTATCGCGGTCAGCGCGGGCGAATGCAGATCGAGGTCAATGTCACGGGGCGCTCCTGTCATGGTTCGATGCCGTGGGAGGGGCTCAACCCGCTCGAATACGGCGCGGCGATTCTGGTGGAGGCACGGCAGCAGTTCGATGCTGGGGAGTCCTTCAAAGATCATGCCTTCCTGGGGGCAGGCACCCGAACAGCCTCCTGGGCGCAGCTCGACACGCCGAGCGATTGTGCAGTACCCGAGCGGTTCACGTTCCGCTTCGACCGCCGTCTCACCGTGGGCGAGTCTCCCGAGGCGGCCGTGGCTGCCATCACGGGCCTCCCCGCGGTGTCAAAGGCGCGGGCCGATGGGCTGCAGGTTGATGTGGGCGTGCCGACCTACGCCAAGCCGACGTGGCGGGGCTACACGCCCGGCAATCCAGCCATCTACCCGGGCTGGGAGACGCCCGCTGAGCACCCAGCCATCACAGCTGCAGTGTCCACGTGGCAGAACGCTTTGAGCCCGGAAATTCGGGAAAATCGCGACGGGAACTTGCGCCCAGACCCGCGGGTGGACAGGTGGATCTTCTCCACCGACGGCGTCGGTTTTGCGGTCGATAAGCACACCAGCGGCATCGACGTGCCCGAAAGCAAACGCTGGCTCTCCGTCGGCGACATCACCTACCCGCCCATGTTTGGCGTCGGCCCGGGAATCGAGCAGAACACCCACAAAATTGGTGAATGCGTCGATTTACGAGAGCTGCGGCACGCGATCGCTTTTCTGGCGCGCTTCCCCAGCGTATTTGGCGCGGCGAAATAGCGCGGCTGGTCAGGAATCACCCGGGCTCAGCGGTTGACCAACTGCGCGCGCATACGCCACCACACTACGCCGAAAAAGAGCCCCCAAGCGGCGTCGAGGATGCCGTACCCCATGAAAAACGCGGCGATGTCCCACGGCAGGTCAGCAACTTTGTCTTGGTAGTCGGCCAGCCCGCGTCCCCACGCCACAGCGTAAAACAGCTTCTCCAACGCAAACACCGCAATGATGTGCGGCGCGGCGTGGGCAAATTTGGCCATCGATAGGTAGGCGAGCCCCCAAATACAGATCAACTGACAGCCTGCCGGGGAAAATAACGGGTCCACGGCACCAAGCACGTCGGAAAAGCCACGGCTTACGCCGATGATGCTGAGGTTGAACAGGCACGCGATAGTCATGCCGATAGACACCTGCCTGGGTGTGGTCATGGTGCCTTCCTCGTCGTTGGTGTTGGGGGGCTGATGCTGCTGCGAAGATGATACAGCCCCACGGTATCGGCACCAGGCCGCCGCCGCGTGGACTCTCCGGTGTCCCTGGGCAACTGTGCGGTGGCCACCGCTGAGCCGCGATGCTGCAAGAACTTGCCGCAGTGCAGCGCCTGCTCGTCGGCCGCGGTCTTCCAGCCAGGTGGGGTCAGGCAGGCGCTGCCAATGTAGAGCAGCTCGCAAGATTGGCGCCGCTGATCCGCACTGTTCAGGTCCGGATCATGTGCACTTTTGCGCTGTTTGGGCGTCTGCAACGTCCGCGATTGAGTGATGAATTGGGCCGGAAGCCAGCGCGGGGGATGGGCGGCGTAAGTCGACAGCGATGGCTTCGGTCGCATGCCCAGGTCTTGAAACTTGGGTTCGAAGAAGAAGATCGTGCAGTGGGGCGGCAGCGAAGGCAGGGCCGTCCGCAAAAAGCGGACCTCGGCGTCGTTGGCGGTGACGCGGTTCACGTGACCCATCAGCAACGAGGCGGGCAGGGCGGCGGTCGCTACCCAGACAACCTGCCAGCGAGGATCGTTGTTTCGAGGCAACAGGCGCACAATCCACGCGGTGCCCGCGCCGGCAAGCGGCGTGTACAACAGCAGCGGGATCATGTGGTAGCGCGCGTTGAAGAGCGATCCTTCGATCGCGACCGTGCCGACGACACCCGTGCCGATGATTGCCCACGTGGCCCACCACAGCCCCATCCGGTCGCGCCGCTTGATGAAGCCGACCAAGCCGATGAGGCAGAGCACGACCCAGGCCGTGGGGGTGAATTCGTTGGTGAGCAGCAGGTTGTACTGCGGTGTGACGAGACCTTGCAGGCGCTCCACTATCCCATGGCCCAGATCAAAGTCCGTCAAGCCTTCGCCAGCGTCGATCGTACGCGTGAGACGCATGGCATGGGGAAAAAGAAGCCCCATGCCGAGCCCAACCAACGGCAGCAGGTGCTTGGCATGCCGCCGATGAACCAGGCCGAGGGTCGCGATGGCAACGACGAGCCACGCCGCCTCAGGGCGACACTGCACGGCCAGCACCATGGCGCACACGCCGCCGAGCAGCAGCAATTTCTCACCTCGTTGCCCCCGAAGGCGTCCCGCCAGATGGGCGCCAAATACCCCGATGGCGACAGTCGCCAGCAGGAGCAGCAGGGGATAACGGCCGACCATTGGGCTCAGTCGGACGTGGAGCGGTGTTGTTGCCAGCAGCATGCCCGCAGCCCAGGGAGCGAGGTGCTGAGTCGGGGACACGTCGGAGCGGGTTTGCCGCAAATCGCTTGCATCTTCGGGGTTTGGATCAGATTCGCGCTGTTGATTGACGTAGATGGCAACGACCAGCGCCAGGGGGGTCAAGCCGCCGGACAGGAGCCCCAGCCACTCAACGAAGGACTCCGTCAGATGGAATAGTGAGGAAACCGACGCGGTCAGCGCATCGATGGCGGTGCCATAAGTCGACGGCTTCAGCTCAGTGAGCGGCGTCACCAACCCGTCCGAGAGGAGGTTGTTCTGGTCGCTCCATCCCCACGGACTCAACCACGCACGGAGTCCGAGAGACAGCGCCGTCAAAGCGGTCGCAGCACGGCGTTGCCAGCCCTGGGCGCAGGTCCAAAGTAGCGTTCCGCCACGGATCATGGTCACAGCAATGACAGCCCACAGCACAGGCAGAATCAACACGGGCCAATCTTGGACAATGCGCACCAGGGTCTGCACGGTCGCCCTCCCAGTGGCGATGCGGTGGGTGCAGCGGCTACCTGTGCGGCCGCTGCAACGTCAGGGTACCGCGAAGCCGATTGTCACGCATGAGGACCCTTGCAGTGTCGCTGGTCAGGGGTCAGTCTCGCCGCGCGTGATCGAATCAAAGCCCCAGCACGAGCCTCCCTCCTCTCTCGCGGTGATTATCCCTGCCCGGGACGCTAGCGCGACGTTGGGGGCGTGTCTGCGTGCCATTTTAGCGAACTCCCACCAGCCAGACGAGATCATCGTGGTCAACGATGCGTCCGTAGATGACACCGTAGCGGTCGCGCGGGCGGCCTGCCCCGACGTGGTGCTGGTCAACCACACAGCCGCGACGGGGGCCGCCGGGGCGAGGAACGCGGGCGCCGCGGTCGCGAAGTCCGAGATCCTGCTCTTCATCGATGCAGACACCCAGCCGCGTCCCGATGTGGTCGGGCGCATCGCCGCGCGCATTGTTCAGTGTGATGCGGTGTGCGGCGTCTATGACGCAGAGCCCGCAAATACCGGGTTTGCCGCTCGGTATAAGGCGCTATTCGACTCCTACCAATTCTCGCGCCTCGGTCTCGCACCCTACGACGGGTTCTCCGCGTACTGCGGGGCGGTTCGTGCCACAGCATTCGCCGCGGTCGGCGGCTTTGATGAACGCCTCGGTCACGGCCTGGAGTGCGAGAACGAAGAGTTTGGCTACCGTCTCTCCGCTCATCACAAGACGCTCATCGACCCAACCATCGCCGTTCAGCATCGCTTTCCTGGGCTCGTTCGCGGCACGCGGAACTACTTCGTACGGGTGCGCCAATGGGTCGAGCTGTTCTGCCGTCGCAAGCGCTTCGAGACAGCCGGCGATGCCACAAGCGGCGGAGCGGTCGCCGTGCTCAGTGGCGCGCTGGTCCTTGGTTTGGCGGCGGTTGCGTTATTCGTTCCTCAGCCCCCGCTGGCGCTCATTGTCGCCCTCATTGGCGCAGTCTCCCTTTGGCTTGGCGCTAACGCTGGGCTGATGGTCTACGTGGCACGGCGGTCGGCTGGGTTTGTGCCCATGATGACGCTGCTCAATCTGTATTTCAGTGCAGTTATCACCACGGGTGCGGTCGTTGGTCTGATTCGTGGCACGCTCATGACGGAGTTGCCGACGGCACGAAGCGAAGGAACCGACGATGATGCGGGCTAGTTCCACCCTGAGCACCCTGCGCGCGCTGGCCGACCCACGGCAGCTTGGTTACCTCATCGTCTACGTGACCAATCGCTGCAACTTCACGTGTGACTTCTGTTTTTACCATCACGAGATCGCCAAAGGCCGCAAGCCAGACGAGCTCACCGTAGCCGAATTTGAGCAAATCGCCCGGAAACTTGGCCCCCTAGCGCAACTGTCGCTCACCGGCGGCGAACCCTTCCTGCGCAAGGATTTCACAGAGGTAGCCACGGCCCTGTTGACCCACACGCACGCTCGCTGGGTCACCATTCCCACCAATGGTTGGTTCACGGACCGTATGGAGACTAGCCTGACGGCGCTGATTCGCGCGTTCCCGGCGTCGAATTTCCGCGTTGTGCTCTCCATCGAGGCCATCGGCGCCGAGCACGACCGCATTCGGGCCAAACCGGGGTCGTTTGACAAGCTGCGAGAGAGCCATGACCGCATCGGAGCCTTGCGGCGTCGGCACAGCAACCTGGTTCTCGACGCCAACACCGTGTTTTCGGAGGACTCCAAGGCGACAGTGATCGAGACATTGCGCCATCTGGATACCCACTTCTCGTTCGACAACCTGTCGATGACCTACGCCCGCGGGGACATCAAAGATCCGTCTCTGCTGCCGACCGAAAGAGCGCAATATCAGGCTGCTCGGCAGTTCTTATTGGCGCGTGACCGCCCCAAGGAGGGCAGGCTGCTGTCGAGTGTCTGGCGGGCGGTGGACGACGTATCCCACGAGCGCTTTGACCGGACCGTTTTTGGTGGAGAGTTCGTCTCGACGTGTGTCGCAGGGCGTAAATTGGCGGTGCTTGGCGAGACCGGCGAGGTCTACGCCTGCGAGGTCATCGAGCAGAGCATCGGCAACGTGCGTGCCTACAATTTCAGCTTGCCGGATGTGCTCGCTGATCATGATGCCAAGCGATTGCGCCAGCACATTCGCGAGAGCCGGTGCACCTGCTCGTTTGAATGTGCCCACGCCGCAACGACGGTTTGGCACCCCGGGCACTACCCCCGCGTGGCCGAATTGGGCATGCGCGGTGCGATCCAGACACTGCTGAAGTAGCCCACAAGACAGGCCGTTTCCGAGCGTTGGGCCCGCATTGTCGGTCCACAAGCGCTGATTCGCCTTGACTCGGACAGTGGCCGTCCTTTGTTGCGACGCCCAACCCAATGCGCTTCCCTGGCGCACCGCGAGGCTCAATGAACGCACACGCAACGACCATTTTGGCTGTCCGCAAAGATGGCAAAATCGTCATCGCCGGCGACGGTCAGGTGACCATGGGCAACACCATCATGAAAGGAACGGCCCGCAAGGTTCGGCGCCTGCACGATGGCGCGGTGTTGGTCGGATTCGCGGGCAGCACCGCGGATGCGTTCACGCTATTTGAGCGCTTCGAGGCTAAATTACGGACGTACGGCGGCCATCTGCGCCGCGCCGCCGTGGAGCTCGCCAAGGATTGGCGCACCGACAAGATGCTGCGGCGGCTCGAAGCGCTCCTCATCGTCTGCGACAAGGACGAAACCCTGGTGCTATCGGGATCGGGCGACGTCATTGAGCCCGATGAAGGTGCCGTCGCCATCGGCTCGGGCGGCAAGTTCGCCGAGGCAGCGGCGTTGGCGCTGTTGCGACACAGCCCGCTCGACGCCGAGCAAGTGGCCCGTGAATCCATGGCCATCGCCGCCAGCATCTGCATCTACACGAACACCCACCTCACGGTGGAGACCCTCATCTCTGGGAGCGCCGCATGAGCCTCATTCCTCCAGCAGTTTCGCAGCCCACTAGCGCCGAGCGTCCGGAGCCCGTCGCGGCCGCGACCAAGGACCTCACCCCACGCCAGATTGTCGCCGAGCTCGATCGCTACATTGTCGGCCAAGGCGCAGCGAAGAAAGCGGTGGCCATCGCCCTGCGTAATCGCTGGCGTCGCAAGCACGTGCCCGAGACGTTGCGCGATGAGATCTCGCCCAAGAACATCATCATGATCGGCCCGACCGGCGTCGGAAAGACCGAGATTGCGAGGCGTTTGGCCAAGCTGACCGGCGCCCCGTTCGTCAAGGTTGAGGCCTCGAAGTTCACGGAGGTGGGCTATGTGGGCCGTGACGTCGAGTCCATGGTCCGTGATTTGGTTGAAGTCGCTATCAAGATGGTCAGCGAAGAAGAGCGCGATCGCGTGAAAGCGCGGGCCGCAGCCGCCGTTGAAGAGCGTCTCGTGGACGCTTTGGTTCCGCGCCAGCGGGGTATCGACATTCTGGGCGAGCAGACCGCAGCCGATCCGCGTCGCGACAAGGTGCGCCGATTGCTGCGCGATGGGCACCTCGATGGCAAAGAGTTGGAGATCGAGGTCGAACAGAGCTCCGCGCCGATGATGCAGCTGTTCAACAACTCCGGGATGGAGGAGATGGGCATCAACATCAAGGAGAGTCTCGGCGGGCTGTTTCCGAAAAAGACCAAGCAGCGCCGGGTGACCGTTGCGGAGGCCCGCGAGCTCTTTTTGGAGCAGGAGTCCGAGAAGCTCATCGATGAAGACAAGGTGAAGGAAGAGGCGCTGGAGCGTGCTCAGCAGGAGGGGATCATCTTCCTCGATGAGATCGACAAGGTGGCGAGTCGTGGCGGCGGCGGTGGTCCGGATGTGAGCCGAGAGGGTGTGCAGCGCGACCTGTTGCCGATCGTCGAAGGCTCAACGGTCACGACCAAGCACGGCATGGTGAAGACCGACCATGTGCTGTTTGTAGCTGCGGGCGCGTTTCACGTGGCTTCGGTGAGCGATTTGATCCCGGAATTGCAGGGGCGTTTTCCCATTCGCGTGGAGCTTGAAAGCCTCGGGCAAGCCGATTTTGTGCGGATTTTGCGGGAACCGGAGAACTCGTTGACGCGTCAGTACGAGGCGCTACTGGCGACGGAGTCTGTGCGGGTTGAGTACACGGAGGACGGCATCGACGAGGTCGCGCGGGTCGCATCTGAGGTCAATTCTCGGCAGGAAAACATCGGCGCGCGCCGGCTGCACACCGTCATGGAGCGGCTCTTGGAAGATGTTTCGTTTGACGCTCCGGCGCTCGCAGGAACCAAGGTTCAGGTCGATGCCGCCTACGTGCGGACCGCCTTGGCAGACGTTGTCACGGACCCGAAACTTGAGCAGTACATCTTGTGAACCCGCGGAGTTGCCTGGATATTTGGGGGCCATGTGCCTCGGAATCTCAGGTGAACACTTGAATTGTATTGAGTGTTTGTGAGGCGATTGGTACATTTGCGCGCACTCTTCGATGTGACGCTTCCCTGTCACGGAGGCCACGATGGCGCCGATTTTGCCACTGACCCAATCCCCGCTCGAGCCCCAAACGGCCAAGTATGCCCGAAATTTCAGGCGTTTTGCTGTATTTGGGATGTTGGTGGCGGGGCTCATCGCGTGTTCGTCGGAGCAGTCAAATCCTGCCGCTCCCATTCAACTAGGTGGCGGCGCCGGGTTGCCTGACACCTTGGGAACGCCACCGCAGGATACTGTCGGCGGCGGCGGCGGCGAAGACGCGCAATCTTCGGCAACCGACGCAACGTCTGCCGCTGACGGCGGATCGAGCGCGGGGCAGGGTGACGGCTCGAGTGCAAGTACTGACGGTGGCTCTTCGACCTCTGGAGACGCCAGCAACGCGGACACCGGTGGCGCAGCGCAGCCCGATGGTGGAAAGGTGGACTCTGGTGGCGCGACGCAGCCCGACGCGGGCCAGACGGATACCGGACCGGTTCAGCCTGCATGCATAGATCTGGATAAGGACGGTTACGGCCAAGGCTGCGCACCGGGGCCGGATTGCGACGACAAGAACCCGAACTTCGCTATCGTCTGCCCTGACTGCAGCAAGGCAAATCATGCCGGCTGCCCGTGCAGTGGCGCCGCAGCAAACTGCTACAGCGGTCAAGCCCAGTGGATTGGTAAGGGTGTGTGTCAGGCCGGCGTTCAACTCTGCCAGGGCGGGTATTGGAAAGCTTGCCAGGGGGAAGTGCTGCCGAGCCCCGAGATCTGCGACACCAAAGACAACAACTGCAACAGCCTCGTAGATGAGGGCGTTCTCTCCAGTTGCGGCACATGTGACATGAGTTGCACGCAACAGAAAGTCGGTCCGGACTACGGCAACCCGTTCAATCTCGATCCGACCAACGCCAATGGTGTGGGACTCGATCCGAACGGCTATCTCAAGCTCGACGCCAAGACAGCGAACGGTAATCTGAACCACATCTGGATCGCCAACACGTCTGAGAAGACCATCTCGAAAATCAACACAAAGACTGGCCAGGAGAAGGGGCGCTACCACTCCTGCACCAGCCCTTCTCGCACCTCCGTCGATTTGAACGGTGACGTGTGGGTGGGCTGCCGTTCAGGCGGGCAGGTGATGAAGTTCTTGGTCGACCCAACAAAGTGCCCGGACAAGAACGGCAACGGTAAGGTCGACACGTCCACCGACACCAATGGCGACGGCAAGATTTCGCCCAGTGAAATGCTGCCGTTCAACCAGGACGAGTGCCTGAAGTTCATCGTCAAGCCGTTTCCGAGCGAAAACACGATTCGCGCGCTTGGCGTGGACAAGGACAACTACGCCTGGGCGGGTGGCTGGGGCCAGAAGAAGCTGTGGCGGCTCGACCCGAACACCGGCGCGGTAGTCGACACCATCAACCTGGGCTGCAACCCCTACGGCCTCGTCATCGACCAAAAGGGCGTGATCTGGGTCGCGGGCCGCGGGTGTGGCGTCTTGGTGCAGGCGAATCCGAAGACCAAGGCGGTCACGAAGCACGGCAATGGCAAGGGCTCTCCCTACGGCATCAATGTCGATATGTTCGGAAAAATCTGGATCGCCAACACCAACAACTACAGCTCTCGCTTTGATCCGCTGACCGGCAAGTGGAACTCAGTGGCGCACAACAAGCGCTCGCGCGGCATCGCCACGAGCAACGATGGCTACGTCTACGTGGCACTCGACTCGACGAGCTCGGTCGCGAAAATCAACGCAACAACCCTGGTGACCGAGGCGCACATCTCGCTGGGGTCGAGCCGGTATCCGGTGGGCATTGCGGTGGACTACGACGGCTACGTTTGGGCGGTCAACCAGAGCAAGGGAACGGCGTCGAAGGTCGATCCCAAGACCAACACGGTCGTCGGCGAATACCCGGTTGGCAAAGGGCCATACACGTACTCCGACATGACTGGCTACACACTGAACAACTACACCGCGCCCAAGGGGATGTACACGCACACCTTCGGGTTTGGCGGGTGGTCTGGCACCGTCACCGAGAGCAAGACGAAGACCCTGTGGGAGTCGATTGACGCAGAGATTGTCGTGCCGCCGAAGGGCTACGTGAAGCTACGGTTCAAGGTGGCGGATGACCTGAAAGCGCTCGACAAGGCGGCTTGGTCCAAGGAGTTTGGGCCGTTTCCGCCCGCTGCGCTGCCGGTCGACCTGACGAAATTGCCGAAGAAGCAGGTCGAGGGTCGATTCTTGCGGGTCGAGTACTTCATGCAGGCGGGCAAGAACAAATTGTCGCCGCTAATCAAATCTGTGACGGCAAAGGGCAAGCAGATCGCCGCCAAATAGATTGTCGCCGCGTTTCGTGAAGTGCCAGGCGTTTCACGAAAGCCCGCAAAACAGGGCTTTCCGCCAGGAAGCAGCGCGACTTTGGTGCCTAGTGCTCGCCCAACCGCGGCATCAGATCGACGAAATTGCACGGCCGAAACCGAGCGTCCAGCTGCTCCGCTAGGATCCCATCCCACGCGTCTTTGCAGGCGCCCGTCGAGCCGGGAAGCGCGAAGATGAGCGTCTGACCGGCGAGCCCGGCAGTGGCACGGCTCTGAATCGTCGAAGTGCCAATCGTCTGGTAGCTCTGCCAGCGGAACAGCTCACCAAACCCAGGAATCACCTTGTCGAACACGGCGTGGCAGGCCTCGGGGGTGATATCCCGCCCCGTGATGCCGGTGCCACCGGTCGCGATCACCACCTGAACGCCGGCATCGGCCATCCAAGCGCGCAATTGCGCTTCGACGAGGGCTTTGTCATCACGGACGATCGCTCGCGCAGCCAATGTGTGCCCTGCATCTTCCAGTCGACCTATCAGCGTGGCGCCGGAGCGGTCATCTGCGATGGCACGCGTGTCAGACACCGTCAATACCGCGATGCTGAGCGGTACAAAGTCACGTTTTAGGTCGAGTCCAGGCATGTTTGTCTCCTCAGGGTGGCGGCCACCATCGATGCAGGACCGCGTCTTTGGCGTCAAGACCAAAAAAGTCTTTGCCGTCAAAATGTTCTTGTTGCGAACGGCCATGTTCATCGCTATGGTCCGCGCCCTCAATCATTGTAGGACTTTGGAGACGAGATGAAGACGTTGTCGATCAGGACGCTTGCCCTTCTTGGCGCCCTCAGCATGAGCTGGGCGTGTGGAAGTACAGACGGAGGCACGCCTCCCACAACGGACACTGCCACTGGTGCAACGGACACGACGACCGCCGGAGCAGACGCGGGCGTGGATACGGCGGCGGACAAGGACACGACATCGACATCCGACACGACGGCGCCGGCGGATACGACCATTCAACCCGACACGACGATTCAGCCCGATACCGCAAAGGCGGGAGATGATGTGAGCAGCCACGACGTCGGTGCGACGGACGGTGGACAGACAGGCGGAGCGAACAGCTGCGTTGGGCGCTGTGGCGACTACAACGGTAGCGCCGCATGCCAGTGCGACACCGCCTGCACGAACTTCGGTGACTGCTGCACTGACTACAAGTCGGTTTGTGGCTGCACCGTTGACTCTGACTGCAACAAGTCGGGCGATAAATGCGTGACAGCGACGTGCAAAGAGGGCGTCTGCGAGACGTCGTCGTCGTCCAGCAAGTGCAACGATGACAATCCGTGCACCAAGGATACGTGCGACCCGAAAACCGGCTCCTGCAAGAACGATAACGCCAGCGACAAAACGCTGTGCAACACGGACACCTGCAAAACAGCCATGGTGTGTACCGCTGGCAAATGCGGTGGCGGCAAAGCCAAGGCGGACGACGCCAGCTGCAGCGACGGCAACCTCTGTACGTTGTCGGATAGGTGCAGTTCGGGCTCCTGTGCGCCTGGTGACGCCAACAGCTGCGATGACAAGAACACCTGCACCAAAGATAGCTGCGACCCGAAAAAGGGCTGTGCACACGCCCCGGATGGGGCGGAAGGAGCCAAGTGTGAGGACGGAAACGTCTGCACCAAAGACACGACTTGCAAGAAGAGCGGCGCTTGCTCTGGTACGGCGCTACCCGCAAATACGGCCTGCAACGACGACAACGCCTGCACTTCCGACGACAAGTGCTCGGTCTACGGCAGCTGCTACGGCACGTCCAAGAACTGCAACGACGACAAGCCCTGCACCACCGATAGCTGCGACAAGAAGAGCGGCGCCTGCAAGAACCAGGTGAAGAAAGACGAGTCCTACTGCAGCGACGGGAACACCTGCACGATCACAGACAAGTGCTCGGGCGGAAAGTGCGTGGGTGTCGATTTGGCCGACGGAAAGAGCTGCTCGGACAGCAACAGCTGCACAACTCCCGACAAGTGCGTCGCTGGAAAGTGCGAGGGCACGCCCGACCCGTCCAAGGACGGAAAGTCCTGCTCGGACGGCAACCCCTGCACGACGGCCGACAAGTGCGACAACGCGGGTGGCTGCCTCGGTGAGGTGGACGTCGACAAGTGTGATGACGGCAATGGCTGCACACTCGATTCGTGCACTAAGGTTTCGGTTTACAGCAGTAAGTGTGACCACAAGCCCCTCAAGGAAGGCTCTTCTTGTGACGACGGCGACCTTTGCACCGACAACAGTACCTGCACCAAGGGCGCGTGCGAAGGTGGAAAGTCGGTCTGCAAGGACATCTTCTCGGACACCATCGACTGCGGCAGTAGCAAGTGGACGGCGACGCCTAAGGCGACCGCAAAAGAGGTGGGCTGGAACGCTGATGACACCCCTTCCGCACCAGCAGCGAAGAGCGGTAAGTGCTCGTTGAACTACAACAACGGCACGAACTACGACAAGAAGGACGCCAAGGGCACGAGTGTTGAGAGCAAGGGCACGATGACCTCAAGCGCCGTCGACCTGCCTTCCGCCGCCACCACCATTCTCGCCTTCTGGTCGTACCACGGCGTGGAGTCGTCCACGAGCTACGACATTCGTACCGTCAGCGTTTCGAGCGACGAGTTCGTCAAAGGTGGCGACACGCAGACGTGGACGCTGGCCAACGCGAAGGGTAGCGGCACGTGGGCCAAGGTGAGCTACTCGCTCAGCAAGTTTGTCGGGAAGAAAGTGAAGATTCGCTTTGCGTTCGACACGAAGGACTCGGTCAGCAACTCGACTCCGGGCTGGTTCGTCGACGACGTGAAGGTCCAGCAGAAGAACTAATGACCAACTAACCAAGCGCGCGCGTCAGCAGTTGGATTTGCTGGCGCGCGCCTGTCGTTTTGCGGAAGGCAACATGGACTATCGATTCTTGGGTAAGACCGGCCTGCGGATTTCATCGCTGGCGATGGGGACCATGAGTTTTGGCGGTGATGCCGACGAGGCCACGTCGGCGAAGCTTTTTCACCGAGCACGTGAGGCGGGCATCAACCTCTTTGACTGTGCCGACGTTTACGTCGCTGGCGAGTCTGAGCGGATATTGGGACGCTTGATTGCCGACTGTCGCGATGAGATCGTGCTGACCACCAAGGCGTATTTTCCTACGGGATCAGACGTTAACGCGCGGGGCGCTTCCCGCTATCACCTCATCCGTGCGGTCGAGGCGAGCCTGAGACGGCTCAAAACGGACAGAATCGACGTGTTCTTCCTCCATCGCTACGACGATGCGACCTCCCTTGAGGAGACCTTGCGGGCGGTCGAGCACTTGGTGAGTCAGGGAAAGATTCTGCACCCGGCGGTGAGCAATTACTCAGCGTGGCAGACGTCCAAAGCGCTCGGACAGCAGCGCACTCAGGGATGGGCTCCGCTGGTCGCGACACAGCCCATGTACAACCTGCTCAAACGCCAGGCTGAGGCTGAGATCTTGCCCATGGCTGCTGACGAGGGGATCGCGGTATTTCCGTACAGTCCGCTCGCTGGTGGCTATCTCACAGGCAAATATCGCAGCGGCGCGCGCACCACGACTGGGCGGATCGCCACCAACCCGATGTACTCGGTTCGCTATGCGGCGAACGCCTATCAGCACAGCGCCGACCGATTCGTCGATTTTGCGGAGCAACGTGGCCTGTCCCCGGCTGCGCTGGCGATCGCGTGGGTGATGCACCATCCCGCGGTGACGGCGCCGCTCATCGGCGCGCGCAACCTGTCTCAGTTGGAAGGCTCACTGGCGGCCTTGGACGTGGACATGACGCCTGAGCTACGCGCCGCGGTCTCGGCCTTGTCCGACGCCCCAGCCCCCGCGACCGATCGCAACGAAGAGACGTCGTCCCACAACTACGGTTCCCGCTAGCAGCGTGCGGCGTAATTAAAATTACTGTCGCAGCACGCTGCTAGTTTTCTTCATGATTGGGGGGCTACGAGCGCCCCCAGTCGCGGCAAGCCGCGACTTCCCCTTCCCAGCAGACAGCGCTCCTGGAGAGTCCCGCCGGAAAAATGGAGAAAAAGCGCAGTCTGCTAGCAGACCTACCGGTGACGTCGACCCCGCCGCGGTTTGCGCATTCGGGCTGCTTCCATCGCCCTGTCGGCGAGCTTCGCGATCGGCTCCCGCGCTGCAATGAGGCGATCTAGCAGCGGGTCGCCATCTGCAAGACCGGCAATCCAGTCATCGATCGCGCCGAGCGTCTGAGCCGAGGCATCCGGCAAATCCGTACTGATCTCAAACCAGAACCCGCCGGCGCCATTGCTGACCAGCGCCGCCCATCCAGGGCGCTTGCCGCGGCCCGGCCGCATGGGTTTCAACAAGTCCGGCAGGTGACGCTCCAGCGTATGACCATTGCGGTCCAGCTCCAACAGCGCCCCCTCCGGCACACGACAGGAAAGATCGGCCTTCGGGTTCGGCAATGGCGCCATGGGTAGCAGGTACAACAGCGGCACCAACGGCATGCCAGCGAGCCAAGCATCATCGCCAATCAGCACGCGCGCCTTCAGCCCTGCAACAGCCGGATCGACGTCTCGCAGCCCGAATTTCCGCACTTCTTTCAGCGTTTCGACTTTTTCCCACGGCACGTCGACCTGCACGCGACCGCGCCTCAGCACCACCGGTAGCTCGACCCCACCGACATGCACAGCATCCGGCAACTCGCTCTTTTGGACGCCGCCCTTTTTCTTGGTGCGGTCTTTGGCGCGGCGCAGCTGGAGGTGGTCCGCGAGGTCAGGGTTAACGTCCGCGATCCACTCCGGTTTGAGCGCCGAGCAATTGGTCGCGTAGGGCCGCTTCAGGACGAGGATGTCGGCCGCGACGATGTAGCGAACCGGCACGCGAAATAGGGAGCTCGCCGGGTGAATCCCGCAGCGCAACCCACCCGGAGCGACAAAGTTCCGCCCATCGGCCACCAGGATCTGGTCGGCATAGCCAGCAGCGACGCAGCGCACGATGGAGCCCATCTTGCCGCCCTTTTTGACCTCGATACCTTGAGCCGTGGCGACGTCCTTCAGCTGCTCGTGGGCGTGCACCAGGAAGGTCATCGTGTCGGGGTCGAGGTAGGACCGCTCACAAAAAGACGCCTTGTCTTGGGCGTTGTAGTAGGCCCGCACGACGGTCACCGCTGTCGCCGCGTCACCGAGCGGGTGGGCGAAGGCGCGCTGGGCCGTACGTGCCTCGCGCTCTTCTCCTTGCGGGAACCGGAAGGGGCGCCGGCCGCTCATCCAGGCCGCCACCATCAGCACTTCATCCACCACGTCTGGGAAACGGTCGGCAGCCTCCACCACCATCCGCGCCGTTCGTGGGGTCAACGGAAACGGCGTCATGCGCCGGCCAATCCGCGTCAGGTTCCGTTCGTTGTCGATGGCGCCCATGGCCTGGAGTTGCTCGATGGCCACCGCCAGACGCTTGCGTTGCGGTCGGGTTGGAAACGGAAACGCTTCGAGGTCCTGGATGCCAACGTCCACGAGCCGCAAGACGACCTCACGCAAGTCCAGGCGTAAAATAGCTTCCGTGGTAAAGCGCGGCGCGTCGTCGTAGACATGTTTCGGATACAAGCGAATGGCGACACCCGGCCCCGTTCGCCCAGCCCGACCCGCCCGCTGATCTGCACTCGCGCGGCTGATCTGCTCCTCGCGCAGGGTCCGCACGCCGGTTTGCGGCTGCACACGCGGCACTTTCGCAACACCGCTGTCGATGACAAATCGCACGCCCGGCACCGTGATGGATGTCTCCGCAATGTTGGTGGTCAGGATCACCTTGCGGCCGCCCAACTCAGCGAAAATCTGCTCCTGCTGCTCCCGTTTCAGGGCGCCGTACAGCGGCAGCACATGGGCGTCGACGCCGAGCTCTTCCAGGCGATTCTTGACGCCACGAATGGCCGCCTCACCACTGAGAAAGACCAGCACATGACCGGGATCGCCCGAGTGACAGATGCCCTCTACTTCCCACGCGGCGCTATCCAAAATGTCGTCGGGGTCGGAGCTTCGCGGCACGTTGTATTGAATCGACACCGGGTGCGGCCGCGCATCGATATGCACCCGCGGTACCGCTGTGCCGATCCCCGAGAAGAACCGCACAAAGTGTTCGGGATCGATGGTCGCAGAGCTGATGATCACACGCAGGTCGGCACGCTTTCGCACCGCGCCATGGAGGAGCCCCAGCAGAAAGTCGATGTTGAGCGAGCGCTCGTGGGCCTCGTCGATGATGATGACGCCGTAGTCGTCAAAGTCCGGTTGCTCCCGCGCATGTTGCAGCAGGATACCGTCCGTCATGACGCGAATTTTCGTCGCTGGGCTGCTCTGGTCGTCAAACCGAATCGTGTAGCCGACGTCGTCACCGACCTCGCAGCCTTGCTCATCTGCGATACGCCAGCAGACGCTGATCGCCGCGATTCTCCGGGGTTGTGTGAGCCCAATCAGCTTTTCAGTGATGCCCGCTTCACGCAGCATCTGAGGGAGCTGCGTCGTCTTACCGGAGCCTGTGGGCCCTTCCACAACGACGACTTGGTGGTGCCGAACCGCGTCGAGTAGCGCGTCCTCGCTGGCATACACCGGCAGCGTCTTCGCAGTTTCACGGAGCTTGGCGGCGTGTGCGCGCAACGTATCGGTACGGGTTGGGGAGTCGTCGTCAGAATCTTTTGAGGTCACGTGGTTTTCGCAGGTAAAGAGGGACTTCTGGTGCGGAATTGAGGGGCATATAGGGGGAGCCCGGCGTCGTTGGTTCGCGCACTCACTCGACGATGATATGCGCGCCTTCGGTCGCCGCAACCACCTTCACTTCGGCGCCCCGTTCCTGCACCCGGGCCTGACTCTGCTCGAGTTTGTCGTCAATTGCAGCGTCGTCGTGCATGGGATCGTGGGAAAATAGCGCCAGACACTTCACGCCGGCGTCGACGCCGACGTCGACCGCGTCGAGGTAGCAGGTGTGGCCCCAGCCGAGCTTGGTTTCGTAGTCTTTGGGCGCGTATTGCGAATCGGCGATGTACAGATCAGCGTCTTGCGCCAAGGCCACGAGATGTTCGTCGCGCTTGCGGCCATATTCCTCGCCATCCTGGTCGGGACGCTGCTGTTTGAGCAAGTAGCGGTAGGGTTCCGTGTCTGTTGCGTAGGTGATTACGCGCCCACCCACCTCGATCCGATACCCCAGGGTGACACCGGGGTGGTTCATGTAGGCGTACGTGATGTGGAACGGGCCGATGTCGATCGGATCGCCACGCAACTCGGTCACTTCGATATCGGCTTCCATGTCACCGAGCGCGACCGGGAAATACTCCGGATCCATCTGCCCACGCAGCACCCGATCCAGGGGTTTGTCGATCGTCCTCGGCCCGTAGATTCGCAGCTTGTTTCCCGCAGCATAGGCCGGAACAAAGAAGGGAAAGCCCTGGATGTGATCCCAGTGCGTGTGGCTGATCAGCATGTGCATTTCGTGCGCAAGACCGCGCCGCGCCAGATCGATTCCGAGCCGCCGTAGCCCCGTACCTGCGTCCAAGATGAGCATGTGCTCACCGTGCTCAATCGTCACGCAGGGCGTGTTTCCGCCGTAGCGCACCGTCTCCGGTCCAGGTGCGGCGATCGACCCGCGAACCCCCCAAAACGTCACCCGCGTACGCCAAAACAGGCTCGTGAGCAGCTCGTGCACTTCTTGCGGCTCAAAAGGCTTCTGCACAAAGGCGTCTGCGCCGAGATCCAGGGCTTTTCGCTGGTCTGAGGCAAACGTCTTGGCCGAGATCACGATGACCGGCAGGCTCCGCGTGCGAGAGTCGGCGCGGAGGCGTTGAATCACCTCGTAGCCGTGCATGCGGGGGACCATCAGGTCGATGAGCACGGCGTCGATGTCATCGGCGAGCGCCGTAGCGAGGCCTTTGTCGCCATCTTCGGCGATCACCACCGTGTAGCCGAAGGGTTCGAGCCCCACCTTCACCAGGAGTTGAATCTCCGGCTCATCCTCGATCAGCAGTACTTTGCGGCCCATGGCCCCACCCCAGCGTCTCGGTTCATTCATTCGTCACCGAATCGTACCGCAGGCGCGGCCTCTCAACAACGGCTGGATTCCGGTGTCGAACGTGCCGTCATGGTGCGGCTACGCTATCTGTTGGTGCGAGTTCGAACTTGAGGTGGAGACTGCGGGGAGGGGTAAACATCCAACTCATCAACAAAAATTCTGCGTGACCCAGATGCGACCGTCGGCGCCGATGGCGACACCGATGCCCTCCTGGCGCCAATGGGGTTTCAGCAGGTTGGCGCGGTGACCCGGGCTGTTGAGCCAGCCGACAACCACCCGGCGCGCCACTTCAGCCGGCGAGCGAAATCCCGCGGGCTGCTTGCGACCGTCCGAATAGACGATGAACCGGGCGTTATGGTGGGTGAGCGCGAGATTTTCGCCGCCGGTCAGGTAGCTCCGCGACGTGAGCGGAACCCGGCAGACATAGTTTGCGCGTGAGTAGCGTTTGGAAAAGTCGGCGCCGCCTGGCGCGGTATGCGCGAAGTAGTCGCGCCGGAGCATGTCCCGGCTGTGACCGTGAGCGACGACACTCAATCTGCCATCCCACCGCAACGGTTTAAGGCGGTGGCGTTGGCGGACTCGGTTGACCTCTTGGTGAACCCGCTGGGCGATGGCGCTCGGCAAGACAACGGTACCCCCGCCCTGACGGCGTGCGACCTCGGTTGTCGCTGGAGCTTGCGCAGCACAGGCCAGGGTCATCGTCATCACGATAAGGGCGGCGAGAACGGAACGTGTCATGACTCCTCCTTGCCCTACTTGGACGGACGAGCGCGCCAGACGATTCATCGGCCGCCGACCTTCGCGCTCAACTCATCGCTGATTCCACGTCTACTTCAGCCACAATGGTCTCTTCAACCCCGGGAAATAGGCACAAAAGCGAGCTCATGAAAGTTTCCCGGCAGGACCGGCGCAGCGCCTCGATGGGCGTGCCGAGCGCGAGGGAGTGGTCTTCCCATAGCTCCGTGATCATGCTGGTCTTGGGGCTCCTGGGCGGCTTGACGAAAGGCGAACGCAGGCTGTTTTCCAGGTCAACGCAGCGCCAGGCCAGCGCGATCACCTGCGCCCGGTCTGACGACTTCGGACCACGCATCTGTCCTGGGCGGGGCAGGCGACAGAGAAACAAGCTCTCCATCGCGGCCAACCGATGGGCCAACTCCGCCTTGCGTTCTTCGTCGTCGGCGCGGGCCCAATCAAAGTAGGCATCCACCAAGTGCTCAAAAGTGAGGAGGCGATTGGTGTCGCTGGGCCGCAGCGCTTTGACCCGGACAGATGCCCGGGGGCGTGCGATTGCCGGTCTTTCTCCGGACGCTGGCGGCGTGGTGAGTGACGGGGCGGCGGTCGACGGGGCGGCCTGGGCGGGCTCTTCGTCCTTGAACTCTTCGGCCAGGGTCGCCGCCAATCGCTCCGCACGTTCACGCACGGGCACGCGCTCGATACGCGCCTGCAGATCGCGAAAGAACTTGCCCGGGGCAGGGTGGCGAAGCTCGAAAGAGCCATCGTCGACCCGTGACGCCCAGCGGTAGAGGTAGCCATCATGCTGCTGAATGAGCTCGTCGATTTCCTCGGGAAAGAGCAGCCCGCAGCGATTTTCGGTGCCTTCGACGAGGTTGCCGGTGTGCCCGGGCGACAGCCGAATGCCGGTGTTCGCCTCGCCGATACCGACAAAGCGAATCTGCAGCAAGAAGCCATCTTCCCAGTAGACATGCGCATTCTTGCCGGTCGACAGCCAGACGACCGGCGCGCTGCGTTCTTCAAGATCGAGCAGGAACTGGTGGCCATAGGGAAAGGTGCTGCGCAGCAAGTCCCTACGGGAAACGTAGGCCTTTGAGATGCGGTTACCGAACATGGGCGTTCTCCTCGTTTGCGGGCCGTTGTACCACTGGCGAGGGTTCGCTGACTATCGGCAGGCGTGCGCTTGTTGCACCCGCCGCGAGCGCTGGCCCATGCGCGTCGTCGCCGATAGGCTCGTAGGCAGCATGGACGACAAGTCTTTCCGGGGGGCGGTGATGGCGAAGCTGATGGCGACTTTATGCGTGGGCGTGCTGGCTTTGGGACTGGGCGGCTGCGGCAAGACTCCTGCAGCAGCCTCTGGAGCGGCGCAGAGCAAATTGACGGCCTGTGAAGCCACCTGCAAGTCACCCAGGAACTGCTACTGCAAGTATAAGAACGGCTCCATGTGCCAGCGCGACCACGTCCTCCTTGGCACATGTACTTGCGCCTGCGAGTAGACTGGTGAAGCTGGTTTTCGGCTATAGTCCCTGTTTCTCAAGGGATTTGCCGTGGGTGATCAGCTCCATTGCGAGCGATTGCAACCCCGGGGCCACGGTGTTGTGGGCCAAAATCTCTCCCGGGCGGGACGCGTGGTCCTCGATGTCAGCGCCATAGTGCGCGTTCGATAGGTCAGCGATGGAGTCGAGAAATGCGTAGCGTGCGGCGTAGGCCTTGCCCATCGCTGTGGCATCGTCAAAATCCGGCTCTGATTGCCCCAAATCGACACCCGCAGCCCACATCTTGGCCATATTCTCAGCCTGCTGACCCATGAACGCCCAGTCATCTTCCACGTGAACCATCTCGTGTTCGATGGTGTGCTTCTCCGACCAGTAGTGCAGCTGCGGCGGACAGTTGGAGCCGGGCTGTGGCATCACGTCAGACGCCATCGCCTCATAGTTCTTCAATCCCATGTTCGCCCACGTCTCACCGAAGGTCTCCGGGTCGGTGGTGGCGAGCTCTGTGGTCGCGGGTAGCGTCCCGTTCGCCATGGCGCCCCAGTGGTAGATGATGTGCAAATGCATCCCAATCTGAGCCTCTCCGTCGACCAACTTTAGCTCGGGTTCGTGGGCGATCCGCTCCTCCTTCACCTGACCCAGCCCCTCCTCGGGCACGAGGTCTCGTTGCACATCCCGTGTCAGCTTGAACGCGACGAGCTTGGGCGTATAGCCCGCTTTGGTGGCCTGTTTCATGTCCTCGCCGAGGTCCTTCGAGTCGGCGCCGTCATCCGCTGGAGCGTTGTCTTTGCTGCCCTCGCCGGGGATGATCTCGTTGGCGAAGGTCTGCTGGCGTTCCGTCGTGGGCGAGGTGCCACCTTTCGCAGACTTGTAGAACTTCTTGCGGTCCTTTGGAGCGGTCGCCGTGCTGTCGACGTCGCCTTGTGGCAGCGTGCCGTCTCCTTGGGTTGCAGCCGCCGCACGCTCCTCCTCAGCCATGCCTTTTTGCAGAATGCTCTGGGCGATGGAGAACAACAGCGGGGCACAGTAGCCGAAGGCACGAACCTCTCCAGGACGCTGGTAGTATTGAGAATCGTCTTCCTTGCCATCGACCATGTAGTCGTACAGCTGGTTGAACACCACATCCCGCGCGCGCTCCGTGTGACCGTGCAGCTGCTTGTGGACCCCATCCGCCGTGAACCAGCCCCACTCAAATGCATCCTCTACGGCCGACTTTGCGTTCTGATTGAGCCACTGGGTCGAATCGTTCACATGGAAGAGCTCGTGCTGCTCCGTCGCCATCTTTGACCAGTACTCCGCGTGAACGGGTGCGTTGGACCCGGGCATTGGGAACATGTCCATCGCCATGGCTTGATAGACTTTCTGACCGGCGTAGCGCGAGCTCTCGGGTTCCATGTCGATAGTTGCAGTCGCCGGGGTCGCGTCCTCTCGGGTGCAGTTGTTGAGGCCCCAGCGCAGGTTCGTCTTGTGCACGCCTTTGACCCGCACAACGTCGCCTTCTTGCGAGATCTCGGTGAGCTCGACCTCGCTAAACGGCATGACCTGACCGAGCTTGTCCGTTTTGAGGTCTTGGGTCGCCGCGACCTCGACACTAAAATCAGCCTCGATCTTGAGGGGCTTGTCGCCCGTGGTGTTCTTGTCGTCCGTTCCGCCACCACTGCCGCCGGTTCCACCCTCGCCACCGCCGTCATCAGCCATCTTGGTATTGGCGTCTTTCATGGTTTGGGGCGTTTCGACGGTGCTCTTGCCGTCGGGATTGTGCGCCATGCCTGGACCTGCAGCTGTGCCCACGCCGCCTAGGCCATCGGCCCCTGTCGCAGCAGCCACCGCAGCCGGTGAGGACACCGCCGTTGCGCCAGTGTCGAGGTCAGCGAACGACGAACTCTCCGGAGCCAGATCACTGCCAGCTGCCTCAGGAGTGTGTCTGTCTGAGGCGTGTTGGCTACCCGGCCGAACAGGCTCGCGGCCTGCAATTCCGGCTTGATAGCGCGCTCCCGGACCCTTTGGGCTGTGTCTCGCCTTCGCCGCCGCATAGCGATCGGAGGCTTGATGTTGGGCGAATTGATCACCAGCGACCGCGTCGATGGCGCGCCGTTGCCCACCAGCGGCTCCCGCGGAATGTTGGCGTTGCGAAGGTGCCCGCGCACCACGTGTTGTAGCAGTCGACATAGCAGTCTGCCTCCAGCAGCCTGACGTCCGAGCGGGGAGATCGGCGGACGCAGGCGGCCCAATGTTCAGTGAGCGCAGGCTACGACAATCGTCGGAAAATGGGTCCCTTCCTTTGTCTTACAACGGCCATCGGCGGGCGTCTACTGAGAACAAGGTCGAGCGGTTGTCTAGAGATGGCCGGCGACCCTCAACACGCTAGTCGTCACCTTGCCGTCGCCTGCGCAAGGCGAGACCCAAGAGCAGCATCAACGCCACCGCGCCACCGCCGACCTGGGCCCACGCTGACGTCCAGGTCATCTTCGACAGCAAATCGGCGTGTTGCTCCCGCGATCGTGGCACCTGACCTATCATCTTCGCCGCGTGGTGCAGCGCGCTGACCGCCAGGTTGCCCTCCGGCAGTTGCTTGTGGCAGCCCACGCAGACAAAGCGGCGGTCCATGTGCATCCGCTGCTGAGCCGTAAGCGGACCGGAACCACGGAAGTGATGGCCCACCGTCTGGGTCTGAATACCGTCTTTCGTCAACACCGCGGACCAGTCCCGGGTCAGCCCCTTGACCCGTTCAACCTGCACCCGCGCTTTGCCCGGGATGACCTTGCCCTGCGCGGTCGTCAGATCCACCGTCGTCTCGCGATCCCACTGAGGGGTGAGGCCGCTACCGCCACCGCTGATGCCGTAGCCGAGGGCCTTGTCTGACGAATGGCAGCTCTCGCAAGTCCGGCTCTTGCCAACGGTGTGCGGCGCCACGGGGCTCATATCACTGCCGATCTGCCCCTTCTTACCGCCACCTTCCGTGCCCGGCGTCGTGCGAAACGTCTGATTGCGCACGAGCTCCTTGCCATCGCGCCCAATAATCGTCGCTGCCACCTGACAGCCCGGCATGAGCGGGGTCACGCGGCCCTCGCCGTTGTTGCCGAGCGGTGGATTTTCCCAGCGGAGAAAGGAGCGGGTCTCCGACGTCTCGCCTGGG
The DNA here is from genome assembly GCA_023954815.1 of Myxococcales bacterium. GTDB lineage: Bacteria > Myxococcota_A > UBA9042 > UBA9042 > UBA9042 > UBA9042. The sequence goes on from JAGSHB010000008.1 coordinate 28,555, forward strand.
ATGAGTGTCCGCTCTGGCGGCAAGCCCAATTCGCCCTTCTTGGTCCGGTATTCCGGGCGTTTGTGCTCGTGACCGGCTGCAACCCAGTCGAAGCTCTTCTTGCCTGTGGAGTAGTCGATTTTGACGTGGCAGCCATAGCACTGCGGCGCCCAGGAGCTGTGACAGGTGTAGCACTCCATCACGTCGATATGCTTGTCGATCTGCACCATGGCTGTGCGCGCTTCGTCGCTCAGTTGCCCGGTGGTTTCCAACTTCTTGAGCGGATTGAGCCACAGATCCTTGCCGCCCGCGGTGTGTAGCAACACGCGATTGCCGACGCGAACGACCTCGGGCATCGGGTTGCCGCGAGCGGTCAAGATCCAGCCGTCCTGCTTCGGCCAGACCTTCCCCTTGTGCAAGTACTTCGGCAGCTTGGTGCTCGTGCCCCGCGCCGGCCCAACTTGGGGTGCTTTACCCTCTTCCTCGTCGCCGTAGCCGATGGGCAACTCCCAGGGGTAGCGCTTGGGCGTGCCATGGCAATCGGTGCACTCGATCTCTACGCCGGCGAGGTTGGTGCCGCCCAGAAACCCGTCGCCGTGGGCGTCGTTAGACGTATGGCAATCCTGGCACAGCATGCCTTTTTGGTAGTGCACGTCCTTGCTCATCACGATGTACTTCTTGGTGTGCAGCGCGATTTGGCCGCCGCCGCCCTCGGTGTAGGGCGATCCGTAGGCGCTCTCCATCAGGCCTTGATAGCTGACACCGATACGCTTGCCGCGGTTATGGCAGGTCGTGCAGGTCTCCACCGGGATGCCTGTCCAGCTGGTCTTGCCGGCCTTCAGCTTGGCGCCACGCGTGCCCTGGATGCTGTGCACCAACAAGTGGCCACCGCGCGCTTTGTCGAGGATCTTAGGGATATGGCGGTCATTGCCCTCGTAGATCCCTTCGTTGCTGTAGGGAACGTGGCAAGCGCTACAGCCCATCCCGCGAAAGTCACCCCGCTTGGGACGGCCCTTCACGCCGAGGTGGCAGCGCTGACATTCGGTGCGCAGGTAGGTGAACATCGCCTGGCGCGGATCGTCCTTCAATTTGGCGAAATCGGCGTCCGTTTTTGGCGCTTCTGGCACCGTCTCATGCTTGTCGACGAAGACGTTGGGATGCGCCTCTTTCTTGGCGATCATGTAGGCGCGGTAGGCATCCGTACCGAGCCTGGCGTGGGGATCTTTGGGATTGGAGGCGTCGTAGTTGCCCCAGAGATGCGAATAGCCCTCCAGCGAGCCAAACGCCCACGCCGTGCCCTGGATCTTGCCCGCTTCGGTCATCATCAGACTCTGCCACTGCGCCTTGACCAACTCACTGTGACACTGACCGCAGGACCTAGCGTTGACCCAAGGCGAGCCCGGATCGACGAAGAAATCATCTGGGCCGCCCGCCTTGGCGAGCGATGGCACCGAGCTGGTGTGCGCCGCTTTGGCCGTCGTCGCCGTGGGGTTGCCGCCATGGCAGGTGATGCAGCCGTCGGGGTCGCCGTGCTTGTCGCCGACCTCCTTGAGCTCCTTCATCATGTCGCTGCCCGGCTGACGAATGGGCTCGATGAGGTCGTGACACTTGGCCTGCGTGCAGCCGCGGCCCGACCACTGCACCTGACTCACCGCTTTCGGCATGGGCACCGGCGCATCCGCCGCACCGTCTATCTGCGCGTCCACACTGACCACCGCGCCGTCCGAACAGGCCGTCGTGGCGGCCAGAGCGAGGCAGGCGGAGGCGATAACGGACAGTTTGGCGAGGGCAGGGCGAAGCGTCATGCGGGCACCCTACATGAGTTTGCGCGCGTTGCGTCCCCTCCGCTGAATCGCCCCCGACAGACTGCGCTTTTTCTCGTTTTTTTTGGAGACGCACTGCATGGGGCGCTGTCTGCTGAGATGGGGAAGTCGCGGCTCGCCGCGACTGGGGGCGCTCTTAGCCCCCCCAATAGAAAAGAAACTAGCAGGGTGCTGCGACAGTAATTTTAATGACGCCGCACCCTACTAGAATTCAGGACACTGCGACACTATTGATGGCAGCTTTGAGCAGCTCGGCGACCTCGTTGGCCAGCGGCTCGATATCGTCGCGCTCCATCACCTGAAACATGGCCTTCGGTTCGATGGCTGAGACGAAAACATCCCCGTCAAACCGAGCCACGACCACATTGCACGGCAGCAGAAGTCCGACCGGTGCCTCGGCGCCAATGGCTTGCCAAGCATGACGCGGACTGCACGCACCCAGAATCTTGTACGCGTCCATGGTCTCGCCCAGCTTGGTCTGCATGGCGCCTTGGACATCGATCTCGGTCAGCACGCCAAAGCCCTGCGTTGCCAGGGCCTCTCGCGTCGCGGCTTCGGCAGCAGCGAAGTCGACGTTGCCGAGATTGCGGGTGATTCCGTACTTGGGTGCAAATTCCATGGGGCGCTCCTTGTCTGTTCTTTTGCCGGGACCACGGTGACTTGTGTGCTGCCCGGTCGCAACTAGGAGTGCCTAGCCGTTAGCAGTGTTACAGGCGCATGAAGGACAACGCTCACATCTTATTTCTTCGGCGCGAGGCCAGCGAGCGTCTCCGGGTCGTCAGTGAACATGCCGTGTACCCCCATGTCGATCAGCTCCTTCATCCGCTTGGATTTGTTCACTGTCCAAGGGGTCACCCGCAGACCAAAGTGCGTTGCCTTGTCCATGATCTCTTGGGTCAACAGGTCTTCCGGCGGCTGTACGAACAGCGCCGGCGGCTTGTAGGTGTCGTAGTCCTTCTTATCGAGGCTCTGGAACGTCAACATTTCGGCCAACGCGAATGCCGTCAGGGCCTTTGGGTACTTCTTTCGAACCTTGGCGATGGTCGCATCCGAAAAACTAGCGAAAATCGTGCGTCCGAGGGCGTTATTGTCGGCAAATAGCGCCAAAGTAGCGTCGACGATGGACGGATCGGCTTGCTTGAATTCAACGCTGTACAGCGCCTTCGGAAAGGCCTTCAGTGCTTCGTCGAGACGCGCGATTTTGTGGCCTTTACCGCGGTAGGGGAACGTCTTGCCGCCGTCCTTGGTGAAGTTGTAGCCGGCGTCGAGCTTCTCCAACTCAGCCCAGGTCTTTTCCTTCACCTTGCCGGTGCCGTCCGTGGTCTTGTCCACTGTGTCGTCGTGGATGGCGACGAGGACACCGTCTTTGCTTGCGTGAAGGTCGAATTCGATCAGGTTGGCGCCCACCTCGAGGGCGTGCTTGTAGGCCGCCAGGGTGTGAGCTGGTCGCAACATCTTGCCGCCGCGATGGGCGATGTTGAGAAATCCAGTGACCAGCTCCTGGTCGGCTACAATCGTGACCGCAGTGTCTGCCGCGGCGCCGTCAGTTGAAGGCACATCACCGTCGCCACCGTCAGTGCTGCCCTCGGCGTCTATACCCGTGCTGCCCGCATCTTGGCCGTTTGCGTCGTCAGCGGCTGCACCGTCCGTCCCGCATGCCGAAAGGACAAGCAACAGGCCGCATATCACCGTTAGTGAGACGACCAAGGGGGAGCGAGTTCGATAGTGACGCATGGGCAACCTCCGAGGGCTCGCACCATGCCGCACAATGGCGCGCATTTCATCCGTGACTTCGGTGAACACAGGATAGTTGCCGCAGGAGGCCCAGCCGCATGTGTTGGGCTAGATGTCGGAGGCGGGCGGTGCCTCGCCGCTGACACAGGCGAGGTTTCGACCCGCGTGTTTGGCTGCATAGAGCGCCGAATCGACCAGCTTGAGCAGCTCGAGCTCGGTGTCGTCGTGGTCTGGAAAGACAGCGATGCCCATGGAGGCCGTGAAGGCCGGAAGACGACTGCCCGCGCGATCTCCGAGCTCAGCTATCCTCCCCCGTAACTTCTCGGCCAACACACGCGCCTGGTCTAGTGCCAAGCCAGGCAGGATTAGAAGGAATTCCTCACCACCTAGGCGGCAGGCCGCATCATCGGTACGCACCGCCGCCTCGAGCTCCCGAGAGAGCTCCCGCAGCGCAAGATCCCCGATATCATGGCCATACACGTCATTAAGCCGCTTGAAATGATCGATATCCACCATGATGAGCGCCAAGGGTTGCCTACTTCGCCGTGACCGGCGTAGATGCCGCTCCAAGAACTCACTCATGTAGCGACGATTGTACAGACGCGTCAGCGGGTCGCGGATGGACTCCTCCTCCAGTCGCACACGCAGTCGCACGTTGGCCAGCGTGGTGCTCAGCCGTTCACTCAGCACGGAGAGCAGTCGCCTCCGCCGATCCATTGCGCTTGAGTCATCCCCGTTCTCTGGGCGCCACGTCAGGGTCATGACGCCCATCGGTCCGTCATGGGTGAGCACCGGGACGCACAAAGCACTATCTCGATGTGTGCCGAGATGGTTGCATCTGAGCGCGTGCCGTCCGGTCTCCGACTCGTGCAGCTGGCCACGCCGCAGGGCCCAGCACGCACTTCGTTGGAAAAACGGCTCACTGACGCTCAGGTCCCCGATACGCTCGACGTCCGGGCCGTTCGTGACACGGCCAAAGTGGCATCCATCGTTGGGGAAGAGGCGATCCATGTACGACGTGATCATGTCCAGCGCTTCGATCTCGTTCGTACACGTTTGAAGATAGCTACCCAGTTGGGCCATCAGGGAGTTGTCTCTATCGAGTTCGTCGAGCTCCTCAACCCGACGCGCCAACTCCTGGTTGAGTTTGCGAAGCCGCTCTTCGTCAGTCTTTCGCTGCGAGACGTCGCGAAGCACCCCCACGAAAATGCGACGGCCCTCCAGCCGCACCTCCTTCACGGACAATTCGACGTTGATCAGCGTGCCGTCCTTACGACGCCCAACGACCTCGCGACCGCGGCCGATGATGCTGGCCTCGCCTGTCTCAAGGTAACGACTGAGATACCCATCATGGGCGCTCTTGTCGGGCTCTGGCATCAGCGTGGAGACATTGGCGCCCACCAACTCGTGGTTGGCGTATCCGAAGAGCGTCGTTGTCGCCGGGTTGGCGGACTCCATGGTCCCCCGTGCGTCGATGGTGATGATGGCGTCGATGGCGTTGTCGAGGATTGCGCGGCCGCGGAGTTCGCTCTCCGCGAGCATTTTCGCACTGGTTCGCCGCTGCCGGTCGATACGCAGCGAACTGATGATATTCGAGCACGTCAACACAAATGGGCGCAGCAACTCCACCAGCGGTTCGGCGTAGCCCTCCTTGCGATTGGCAATACCGACCATGCCAATTAGCCGCCCGCGCGCAAAAAACGGCAGGCCCAGAAATGCGTTGAGTGGCGGGTGTCCTTTGGGGATTCCGCCGGCCCGGGGATCGTTGAGCGGCTCGTTGGCGATGACGATTTCGCCGGTACGGATGACGTGGCCAAAGAGGTTGTCGAGATTGCGAAACTCAAGACCCTGAGCCACGCCTTCTTTGTAAAAGTTGCGGGTCTGCTCGTTCCACGAAATGTCCGTGATGGCGTGGGTCTTCAGGTAGAGCGGGCCGCCGTCGTCACGCAGGACTTCCCCGATAAAGCCGTATTCGCTGCCTGTGAGTGGCAAAAGGTCTGCGAGCAGGCCAGTGAAGACCGCATGCGGAGATTCGTCCTCAACGAGGCGGTACTGGGCCGCGTGATGCTCTGGAGCAGCAACCGGTCAGGCGAAAACACTCCACCGCTCATGGACTGTGATGTTCGCCGTTCGGACTTCCGCGCAACCACGCCACCCCTCAGTCAGCGCGGCCGCTATCAAGCTGGCCACACCGTTTCAGAACCTCTGCCGCTGACGATAGCGGAAATTCGAGGCGCCGATCAAAGCTTGTGTCGGTCGACCCAAAGAATGCGTCCGAATTTACTGCCCAACCTGACCTAGCGACGACGGCAGCAGCGGAACTTGTAGTTGCTGGTGTAGTTCACGCAGTGGCGCCAGTTGTACCAGCTGCGGTAGCGCACGAACGAGGTCGTTCCGCACTTCTCGCTGGTCCAGTAGTAGTCCGTGTCTTTGGTGCTCGTCGCACGGTATTCGGCGACCGTGCAGACGTCGCCGCCGTAGGTGCCGATGCAGTAGCTTGCGGCGTTGTCCTGGTTGCGCGCCGAAATTTCGCCACTGATGCAGACCATGCCCTTGGTGCTCATGCCAGCTGGGCAGCCGTTGCGGAGGTAGCCGCCGTGCACCTCGACGATGTCGTTGTGCACCTGGATGAGACGCACATCGTAGTCGCCACTCGTCGAGTTCGAAAAATCGATGTGAGGCGTGCCGTTCTTGTAGGAACGCAGCTCGACGTAGGGCGATGTAGCCGGCCCAAGCTCAACGGAGCCACTGGTATTTTCGACCTTGGCGATGCTGTTGACCAACAGGCGCTTGCTGCCGTAGATGCGTACCCAGGTGCTGTCGGCCATGTGGAGACCACCACCGTATGTGCCGAAGTAAAATCCAGTCTTGCCGTATGCCCGGTGCCAGCCTCCGCCGTTGTCGATGACCGTCTGCTTGTCGATGACGATGCCGTTGTTGGCGTACAGCGTGCTGTTGACCGTGAGTGTCTTGTCGACCTGAGCGGTGCCTGTGGACCGCAAGTGTCCGGCCTGAACGGCGCCGCCCGTGAGCACACCCTTGTTGCCGTAGATGCGGACCCAGCTCGTGTCCTGCATGTAGAAGCCGCCGCCGTAGCTCGCATTGATGAAGCCGGTCTTGCCGTAGGAGCGGTGGTAGCCAGCGCCGTTATCGACCACGTACTGACCGTCCACCTGCAAGCCGCCGTCGGCCCGGACCACGCCAGCGGCGCGAATGTTGCCGGTGCCGTAGGTATGGCCCGAGATCTTGAGGCGATTGCTGTCTGGCGCCGAGCCGATGCCGACGTTGCCGCTCGATTTCGAGACGTGGATCCGCGTGCTGCCCTGCGTCTGCAGGTAGAGGTCCTCGTCGTAGCTGCCCACGGCGCCGCTGTTCACACGCAGAGATTTGTTCATGTAGAACACGCTGCGGTCGGTCTCGATATGTGCCAATCCAGTGTTTTTCGGTCCGATGTCGATGTAGCCCTTGCCGGTGTTGACACGCAGGGCGCCGCCGACACTGCCGCGCACATCGGAGTGGAACTGGCTCAGCCCACCGCGGTAGATGGAAAAGCGCGTGGTGTAGTCACCGACTGCGATGAGGCGATCCAGGTAGTGGATGCGGCTCGCGTAGCCCGAGACGCTGTCCGACGTACCCTTGAGCGTCCACTTTTCAGGCAACCATGCGTGCATGTGGTCGTTGTCGCTGAGCAGGAACCAGACCGTGGCGCTGTTGGCCGCCTTGATATCGATGAAGTGAGCGGTGGAGCCGGAGTTTTCGACCACGCGCACCCTGTCGAATACCAGGGCGCCGGAGCGGCTGTGGTTGAGCAGGGTGAAGCTCATGTTGGTGTGGTCGCCGGCGGAGATACCGACGCGGAAGGACACGGAGCCGCGGCCGCTGCCGTCGTACAAGTGGAAGGTGCCCGAGACGCTCTGACCGTTCTTGGTCGCTGCGATGCGGTACCAGTTGCCTTTGACGACCTTTCCGGACCAGCGAGCGGTGTCTTTGCCAACGCTGGTGGCGCAGATGACCTTGCCATCGGAGTTGATCTGGCGAATCGCTTGGCCGGTGGGGCATGCGGAGGCGACACGGCGCTGCACCTGGTTGGCGTCGACGTCTGCAGCCTTCACTTGGCCGTTGGCGATCATCGCTGAGGTAACCGAGTTGCTCTGATTGGTGTTGACGTAGCGGCCGTCGGCGTAGGGCACGTTCAACTTGAACTGATTTTTCGCCAAGGTGAGGCCCGTACCAGCGGTGTAGGCAGTCTTGCTGTTCTGATCGATGACGCACACCGGTGAACCGTCGATTTTGTAGCCCTTGAGCACTTGGCCGCTGGCGCAGGTCTTGAGTGAGGGAATCGTCGGCTTGTTCTTTACGTCGGCCCACGAACCAGAGGTGGCGATCTTCGCCAGAGCGGCGGTCTTGGTGTAGCCGGCCAGCGCGTTGGGAGCGAGCGCCGTGGCTGTGACGCAGCCGGTGCAGCTCAAATTGCCCGCAACATTCGCCCGCAAGGCGTAGGGCACCTTGTGCAACTGAAGTCGCGGCAGCTCAGGGTCGGAGCCGACGGAGATGCCGATCCAGCCGGCTTTTCCGGACAAAAAGTGCTTGGTGTCGATCTTGCCGCCCAAGCCCTTAGCGCCGATGGAGACCGTGAACAGGCCGCTCGAGACCTTCACGCCGGTGTCGGAGTAGACGTAGAGCGCAGTGGACTCTTTGTCCGCCTTGCCTGCGTAGAACCGGACGGTCATTCCGTAATCGCCATCAGGCGCAACGGCACCGGCCTTGCTCAATAGCCGACCCTCGAAGTGCAGTACATCCTGCACGGCCGCAGTGGCTACGACAGGCGCTAGCACCACCGCCATCAAGGCAACAAGCCAGGCAACTCTAGTCGTCCAATGTTGCTTCAGCATCGCTCAGTCTCCCGATGTGCCCTCAGTGAGGACCTGCCGCAATCGCGGCTGTATTCCGCCCTAGAATTTGGATAGCAGCCACGGGATGAACCCTGCCTGCAGTGTCTTGGTCTTGCCGGTGGCTGTGCCCACGGGGCCTTCGCCCGCAACGCTCACGATCATGCCTTTTTGGTTACCCGCCAGCCTGCCGCCGCCGCCCGAGAACTGACCTGATAGGCCAGTGGGCTTGCAGCCCTCGTCGGTTGTGCCGTCGCAAGTGTTGTCCTTGCCGTCGCACAGCTCTTCCGGCCCAGGCTTGACCTGGTCTTTGCAATCGGTCGACAGCTGCCCGTTGACGCACAGCTGCACCCCCGCCTTGCAGATGCCAACGCCTTCGGTGCCCTTGTGACCGGTGTAGCAGGCCTGCGTGGCCGCGTTGGGCAAGTACACGCAGCCCTTGTTGGCGTCGCACGCGTCATTCGTGCAGGCGTTGGTGTCGTCGCACGCCTTGGTTGTCGCTCCGGGTAGGCACGCGGCCTTTCCGTCGTCGCCCACCCCGCACGCATCGCCCTCGGTGCACGCGTTGTTGTCGTCGCAGCTGCCCTTGGCTGGGGTCATGACACACTTGCCCGTTTCGGGTGCGCACTTGCCGGTGGTGCAGGGATCGCCGTCTTCGCAGTCCGTCGTTGGCTTGTGGCTGCATTTGCCCTTTTCGCAAGCGTCTTTGGTGCAGGCGTCGCCGTCGTCACAGGCCTCGTTGTCGGTGTCGCCATCGCAGTCATTGTCGATGCCGTCGCAGGCTTCTTTGGCTGGCGTTCCGCCGGTGCATGCGCCCATTCCGCCGGCGCCGCATTGCCGCTGGCCGGGGCAGCTGCCGAACTCGTTGGTGACCATGCAGCTCGTCTTCTTGGCGACCGCGGTGGCCCACGTGCTGCACCCGCAGGTCGGCAACACGAGCTTTCCGCACTTGCCGTTGTCCGCGCAGCCCGCGTCGTCTGCGCAATCGCTGTCTTTGGTGCACGCACCACCGTCACCTACAGCGGCCGCTGGTTTGAGCTTGCACTGCTTGCTCAGGCTGCCTTTGTCTTGGTCGAACGCATCGACGCAGCCATACCCTGTGGGGCAGTCCTCATCTTTGCTGCACAGCCCGCCGCAGAATTTGCCCAATTTGCCGTAGTCGATGCACAGCGAGTCGGTGCCCTGGACCTTGCAGTCGTCGTTCTTTTCGCAAGGCGAGCACAGCGACACATAGTTCGGTGCGCACATGAACACGATATCCGATGCTCCGATTTGCTTGCACGTGAAGCCCGTGGGGCACGAATCAACGCACGGTTTGGCGCACTTTTTTCCGTCGGCGTGGTCGAGGCACACGGCGTTGTCGCAGTCGTCATTTTTCACGCAGTCGCAGCCGGGAGCGCCAGGGCATTCGGTGTTGGTTCCAGCGTCGAAGGTATCTGTGCCGGTGTCCTCGAAGTCTGTCGCGTCTGGGATGGCGGGTACGTCATTGTCGCCGCCTGCGTCCGGCGTGCCGGCATCTTCATCGACGACCAGGCCGGTGTCAGTCGCAATCGTGCCAGCGTCGCTATTGCCGCCGCTTTCAACAGACGGGCTGCTGCAGGCAGAAAATGCGATGGACGCCGCCAAGCAACACAAGACCCACAACAAGTTGGGCGCCGTTGTAGTGGAGTGCCGCGCTGCGGCTGGCGGAGCGCTGTGCTGCATGTTCTACCCTCTGCCGACGCGGATCGTCGCAAGGTGGTGAAGGGGGGAGCGCGGCGCGGACCCGCTGATGGAGACCCTGCGAGCCGGGTGCCGCGCAGGGTCAAAGTCCGTTGTCGGCCGAGTTTGTGGGCCGCTCGGCCGACCATGGACTTATTTGATGAACCACGAGATCGCCGTTGATTGACTTGTACGGGACTGGCCGAGTGCCTACAGTTTGCCCATGAACCGTCGCTTCGCTGTCGCCGCCGCTGTTTGTCTCTTGGTCGTTGCGGTCACTGACAGTGCTGCCGCCCAGTCCGCGCCGGCCGTCGCTCCGTCACCGGCTGCTGTCATTCCGCGCGGGCAGGAGAGCAAGATTCAGGCCCTATTGGCGGATGTTGGCGTCGACACGCCGCTGCCTGGCGGTGTGATTTTTGATAGCACCCGGGTGTTCGCAGACCGTGTCGTTTTTCAGCTTCGCACGGTCTCTGGGGCTGCGGTGGTCTCCGAGCTCATCGTTCGGCATCGCACGACCGCTCCACCTGGCGCCGTTGTTACGCGCGGGCTCTCCATCGTCGTCGCCGGCGACAAGCTGGCGCACAAGTCGGTGCTCGACCGCGCGCTACAGAGCATCAAACGTCAGGACCAAGACGATATCTTCAAGGTCCTCACCGCCCCCAATGCCATTCGCGTACCGCCCGTTACCGCCGATTGGAAGTGGGTGGCTACCGCGCTGCTGTTGGCGCTGCTCATCTTACTGACCGCGTTGCTGCAGTGGCCACCACGCACGTGGCGTCATCGCATCCGTTTTCATTTCAAGCCGACCCACGCGCTGCCGGGTGTGATTCAGGTGCTGCTCTTCAGTTACTGGTCGCTGTACTTTCGTGATCTTGGCCACTATTTGCCGCTCATCGCCCTGGAACTCGTCTATGCCTTCGTTCTGGCGGCAGCGCTGGATTTGCACCGCACCGGCCGGTGGACCGCATCCTTCGGGCCGGTACCTATCACTTTGAGTACCAACCTCTTCGTCCTTTTCGTCCAAGGCGACGCCTATCTCACGGTCATGGCCATCTCTGTTGCGCTGCTGTCTCAGCGCCTCATTCGGCGAGGGGGTAGTCACGTACTTAACCCGTCGTCCTTTGGTGTGGCCACGGTTGGTCTGCTCACGCTGGTGTTGCCGACACTGGGCTACGGCGACTCCGCCTATGAGTTTTCCCTCGCCCCCAACATGAGCGAGGTCGTGGTCCTGCTCGCCCTCATCGTGCAGTTTCGCGTGCCGGTGGTCCTTATCAGCGCGGCGGCAATGGCAGGCCTGCTGGGGATGGGATTTGTGTTGGGGCGCGTGTCCTTTTCTCCCTATTGGGCCCCCGTCCTGCTGGTGATTGTGCTGTTGGCGACCGATCCGCGCACCAGTCCGCGACGCCCACTGGCGCAATTGCTGTACGGCTTCGCCGTCGGCGTGTTCATGCGCCTCAGCGGCGGCGTTCTTGAGGCCCTCTTCGACCACGACTTCTACGGCAAGGTGGTGGGCGTCGCGGCCGCAAATGTTTTGGTGCCTTGGTTCGACTCCTTAGCTGAGCGGTCTCCGTGGCAACCGAAGCTGCTGGAACGCAAGTTCAACCCGCTGCATGTGGCGCTCTGGTTCGCGCTGATTACGATGGGGCTTACCTCGCCGGGAACCAAGGCCGGTAATCTCGCTCACTGCGATGGCTGCCAGGCGCTCCATCACGACAATCGCACGCCGTTTGTGAACTTTGGGCCCGGACGTACGGTGCCGTGTGCACAAAACCAGCTCTACTGCGCGCCCTTCACCTTTGCTAAAGAGCTGGCCTGCTGGCGCACGGAGTGGACGGGCACAGGCAAGCGGTGTGGTAGTGGCAAACCTGCTGCCAGGCGGTCGTCCCATGGCCCGCGAACGGATGACAAATCGCGCCGCCGCGGAGAGCAGCCATGAGCAAATTGACGAGCGCTACGAGCGAGCGTGCGGCGGATGCGCTCACGGGGCCGGTTGTGTTGACTGGTGCGACGGGTTTTTTGGGTGGCCACATCGCCGCCGCAATTTTGGCGAGCGGAGTGCCGTTGCGGGCGGTGGTGCGCAGTCCCGCAAAGGCTCAGTCTTTGGTAGACGCAGGCGCCGAGGTGGTTGCCGCCGACCTCACAGACGCCGCTGCGCTGAAGGCTGCCGTGGCCGGTGCACGAGCGGTGGTCTCCAACGCGTCGCTGGGTTCGTGGGCTGACGACGATGACGCCTATGAGCGCGTCAACGTGACGGGGATCGACAATCTTTTGGCTGCTGCGGTCGACTGCGGGGTGAGGCGTGTGGTCATGATTTCGACGGTGGCTGTGTACAAAACCCAGCTCTGGCGGGCCATGGACGAGCAGGCGCCGGGCTACGATGCAACAAAGCGACGCTTCAATTGGTCGGATTTGACGACGGATTGGCGCTACGCTCGCTCAAAGACGCGTGCGGAGAGCGTCGCGCGTGGTTATGCCGACCGGCTGGACCTCACTTTCTTGCGGCCTGGGCCCATTTACGGCAGCGGCGACCCCAAGCTGACGGCTCGCTACAAACGGGCGGCCGACCGGGCCATCGTTCTTGCGCCAACGGTGGGTGTGCCGCAGGTCCACGCGGGAGACGTTGCAGCGGCCGCCGTCAGCGCATTGCAGCGGCCACAAAGCATCGGTCGGGCCTATAACATCACGGCACCGCCGACGTCGCCCTGGCAGGTGCAACGTGCGCTCCGCAATCTCAGGGGGCGCGGCCCTTTGGTGCTGCCGCTGCCCATTCCCATCTGGGTCCACTACGATTGCGAGGCTGCTGCGAGAGACCTGGATTTCCGGCCGAGATCGCTCGAAGCCGGGTTGCAGGAAGCCCTCGATGGCGCATCGAATCCAGCTGATGGAGCGTCGTCATGACCACCGACTCTGAGACCGGAGCAGGTTCCGGCCCAGCTGTTCATCCGTTTCTCGATCATCGGCATCCCATCCCATTCGCCCATCGCGGCGGCATGGAGGCCGGCCCAGAGAACACGGTCGCTGCGTTTCAGGCGGCCTATGACCTAGGGTTTCGTTGGATGGAAACCGACGTGCACCAGACCCGCGATGGGGTGTTGGTGGCGGTACACGATGCCAGCCTGGAGCGCGTCGCCAACCGTGATGTACGTGTGTCCGATGTGACTTGGGCAGAGCTGAGCGCCGTCGACCTCGGGCAGGGGAGTCGCGTTCCGACTTTCGCTTCGTTGGTTGAGCGGTTTCCCGACGTGCGTTGGAACATCGACCCAAAGGATAGAGCAGCGGTTCCGCCACTGGTTCGCCTCATCCGCAACCAGAAGCTCGCTCATCGCGTGTGCATCGGCAGCTTCTCAGATGGTCGGCTTAACAACGTCCGCCGCGCACTCGGCGACAAGCTCTGTACGAGCCTAGGGCCCCTAGAAGTCGTGCGTTTGCGCGCTCGTAGCTTGGGGTTGCCCTTGCCCGCGCGCTTTCATCCGTGTGTGCGCTGTGCGCAGCTGCCGGTCAGCGAGCACGGCGTGTCCGTGACCGACGCGAAGCTGCTGGCTGAGGCTCACCAACTCGGGTTGAAGGTGCACGTGTGGACGATCGATGACCCAGCCGAGATGCATCGCTTGCTGGACTTGGGGGTCGATGGGCTGATGACCGATCGGCCGTCCATACTCAAGGCGGTGCTGGTGGAGCGCGGTCAGTGGACCAGCCCGGACCAGCTTGCCGATTTGGCCTCGCTGACATTTGAGTAGTCGCCGGACTACTTGCTCTCGTAAACGGGGTTGGTGATCGCCCACACGGGCCGGTTCTGAATCGGCGGCTGGGCGCCTGTCCCTGGCTTGTGCATCGCGGTCCACCAGCCGTCTTTGGTCGCCGCGGGCGCCTTGAACGACACAGTCACCACGCGTGCGCCGTCTTTGACTTCGGCTTCGGATACATCCTCGGTGTGGACGAGCAGCCCATTGCGGTACAGCTCAACCTTGCCCAGCGGCATCCATTCCGGCGCCGACAGGATGGCCTGGGCCTCGATTTCACCTGTCGCTTTTCCGAGCTTTTCACCGATTGCGGCGCTCTTTTCGCTGCCTTTGTCGCCACTGTTTAGCGTAAAGACCAACAGCGGCCCGGTCGTCGCGACGGCTTTGCCCGCCTTGATGGCAGCGTCAGCTTCGGCTGCTGTGAACACACCCTGCTGGTCACGTCCTTTGCCCGCCTTGTCTTTGCCAACCCAGACCAACGTGCGCGCCGACCCCACGCCGGAACTCAGAGAGTGCGTATCCGAAGTGCCCATGCCGGTCGGCTTGATTCCTTCGTTGAGCAGGGCAAACCAATCCGTGACGACCTTGTCAGTGTCGCTCATGCGCTTGCTGTTCATCAGTTCGATGGCGTCAAAATCGAGCAGCTTCTTGTCGGTCTTCGCGGCATCTTTTGGGTCGAAGCCGATGCCCTGGAAGTAAGACTGCGAGCCGCGGGGGTGATTGACCTGCACCATGCGCGGTGCCGATTTTGGTAGGCCACCACGCAGCGCCTTGGCCAGTCCGACCCCATCTTTGCCATGCCATGCGATGGCGCCACGGCCGCTCTTGGCCGGGTCTGGCGTGAGCGGCCAGACACCGTGATGACCAAACTTGGCGGTGCTGACCTCAACGCCGCTGGCCACTGTAATCCGATCGGTCAGTCCCATGGCTTTCAACCACGGGCTGTAGTCGGTCACGAAATCGTGGTCTGTGGCGACCGCATAGTCGAGGCCCACGGCGATGGCGTCCAGCACCCGCTCGCGATTGGGAACTTCACTATCGACGCTGTGTTCGGCGTGGATGTGGGTGTCGCAGGCGATCCATCCGGTCGTGTCGACGACATGGCTGAGCTTGGTGTCGATTTGCCCGGTTTCGTCGGCTTTTAGCGTGATCTTCTGCGTATGGGCCGACCATTCCGGGCCGTGGTGAATCCATACGGTCCACGTTCCCGGTGGCACGGTGAAGGTGGCGTCGCCATCACCGTCGATAAACGTGCGATCCCCAGCAGCGGCGATGTCTTTGGTCGGCAACATCTTGATCTGAAAAGCAGTGGGCTGGCCATCTGCGGTACGGACTTTGACCGTCAACTTAGCCGGCTTCGGAGCGGTGAGCTTGGCCGCTTCGCCCGGCTTCACGTCGACAGCCGGCGTGACCTGACCGCGGTCTCCGCCCTGGCCCTCGCCGTTGCCGACCCACAAGGTGCGCGCTTTGGCCGTGTCAGCCGGGGCAGGGCACGAAAATGCGCCCTTCGCGTCCGGTGTGCAGCGGGTGAGGGGCTTGCCCTTCTTGTCTAGGAGCTCGACCTCGACGCCTAGCCACATGCCCGCGACCTTTCCAGCGAGCGTGCTGTGCTTGGCGCCAGCCAGCGACCCAGCGGTCGCCATGGCGTCCGCAAGCTGATGACCGCTGTTGCCGCCGATGACCAGCTGCCGCACGAAGGTCTTTCCGGCCGGTGGAATCGCCTTAGGTGGCTGAAGAAAGGCCAAGATGCCAGCCGCATCGATGATCGAGATCCAGGAGCTGAAACCGCATGCGGCAGGCATCAGCGCCGGATCGGCGCGCAGGGGTGTCAATCCCAGGACGAGCGCCTTGCCCTCGGCGTCGAACTCGCTGTCTGGTCCGCCGCTGCCAGGACGATACAGGCCCATTTCACCGCTCCACAGGGTGACGTCACCGACGAGCGCTGTGTTGTCCTTGCCGTCTGTCGGCGTCACCGTTGTGCGAATCTCCAATGCGCTCGAGTCGGGCCGGAGGACGTACTCGTGGGCCGTGGTGACGGGCGGCTTGTCCAGCGACAGAAAGGCTTGAATGGTCGGAAATTGCACAAGATCACCTGCGACAGTCACCCGAGCCGCCCCGTCGGAGCCGTCCGCGGCGATTTCGAGCTTTGTGGGTTGGACGAGGTGAAATGCGACCGTCGGCACCCACTCACGCAGGCTATCCGTTCCGGTCTGCTGGCCGTCTTTGTCGAGCGCCACTGCGTCGATGACATTGCCACCGACGAGGCCGATGATCGCTTCGCCTTCCGCTCCGGCGCGAATCACGAAACGCGCCATGCTGTTTTCGAGAACGAGGTCCCCGATGCGAGCGGACGCCATGATGCCTGTGGGCAGGTCGGCCTTGCAGGCCAGCTTTCTGGCCCGGACCTGTCCAGCCTTCACCGGCGGCGGTGGGCAGGTGTCGCTGTTGGCGTCCACGTTCGGGCCAGCGCTATCTTGCTCCGCGGCGTCTGCGGCATCCGTTTGGGGTGTCTTGTCTTCGCTGCAGCCGGTCACGGACAGAGCACAACAGAGCAGGATGGCGAGCACAGCACGCCCTTCGAAAGGACGGCTCAGCAGTTGAACGGCAGCAGGGGCGGGGAAGGTCAGCACGGTAGGGCTCCTGGATGAATCAATGACCGATGTGGAGCAATCGGGCGCGGGGCGGAGGCGCAGGCTGCCTTCACATCACCCCCCCACGCAACCAATTGTCACTCAAATGCGGGGGGGGCGATCAACAAAAGAGCGCGGCGACGCTCAGCCGCGCAGGTCATCGCGTTCCTAGGTGGTGTTCAGATGCGTCATGTGACGGCTCCAGACGAGCACAAACGGACAAAACATCTCAATCCGCCAAGCAAAAAGCGCGCGATCGGCTGCAACGGTCCAGTGCGCCTCTTCCGCTGGCTGTGGTGTGTTGGCGAAACTGTGTATAGTTTTGTAGCCTCTGCTTCTGTTTGCCAACTGGGTGTCGAATGGCCCGTCCGTCGCGAGTTTGCCCAATTTGTGGTGAAGAAACGTCGCTAGCGCAGTGCGCCGCTGACGGTGCGCGAACCATGTCGACCTCCGAGGCTCGTCGTCCACCCTTGAGCGAGGGCGAGTTGGTGGGCGATCGCTACGTGACTGGGGAAGAGATCGGGCGCGGCGGTTTCGGGGTCGTGTATCGAGCGAGCCATTCGCGAACGGGCCAAGCGGTCGCTATCAAAGTGCTGCATGTCGACGCGCAGGACGACCGCGACGAGGCGGTGCAACGATTTGTGAAAGAGGGACGTGTCCTCGCGCGACTTCAGCATCCCGCGACGGTTCGCATCTTCGATGTGGGTACGACACCAAGTGGGGCGCCGTATATCGCCATGGAATTTGTGGATGGTCCGAATTTGGAGCAGGCGCTCGCCCACCTGAGCGCCCACCAATACGGGCTCAGTGAGGCTCAGGGGCTCGACATCATGATGCCGGTGTTGAGCAGCTTGAGTGAGGCGCACGGGTTGGGGCTTGTGCACCGGGATTTGAAACCCGCCAACGTCCTACTTACCGAGGTTGGGGACGAGCCCCTGGTGGTGAAGGTCGCGGATTTCGGAGTTGTGAGAACCCAGGGCAGCCAGCTGACCTCGCGCCATTCTTCGATTGGTACCCCTAAGTACATGAGTCCAGAGCAGTGTCGTGGTGATGCCGTAGATGCGCGCTCGGACTTGTACTCCCTTGGCTGTGTGCTCTTCGAGGCGGTCACAGCTGTTGCGCCTTTTGACAGCGACAACCTGATTAACACCATGTACCAGCAGATGAGCTCGCCCGTGCCCGATCCAGGTGCTGCGGTGAGTGCGCCGTTCCGAGAGGTGTTGCAGCGCGCCATGGCCAAGGAGCCGGCGGACAGATTTACAACGGCGAGCGAGATGGGTGCTGCGTTGCGCAAGATCCGCGTTGAGATGTGGCCGGACGTGCCGACGACGCCGTTGCACAAACTGTTGCGGGTCGCGCCCGGCACAGCTCGCCGGATCATTGGCAGTGGGGATGGGCGGCATACGCGTGAACCCACGGTGGCAGGGGTTCGCAGGGGCGTACGCGACGGTGCGCGGGCGATTCAGATGGTGGCTGAAGCCCCGGATTCATCGGTTGACACCGAGGTAGATGGCAGCGCATTGGGGGCTGCGGTGGCCGCAGCCCTGGCAGACCATGAACACAACACCCCCCAACTCCTTCAGGAGGGCGCCGACGCTGTGACGCGAAAGGTGCCGGCTTGGGGCGCTGGTAGGCGCGGCCGGGCCAAAACGGAGTTGAATTGGGGCCAGGCGCCGGCAGCCATCTCGAGGGGCGATCGGCGCCCGAGCGGGAAGAACGCTTCAGACTAGCGATGGCGACAGTTGTGCCATGCAATTGCGACGCGGCGCGGGCAGTGTGTTGAAATTTACTGCGGCTCGCACTTTCGGCCTTGACACACCCCCGTTTGCGTCCTTCGGTTTCGCCTGCGCGCGCCGCCCGTGCGGTTGAGTTTGCGCCCCAAACTGAGAGGAGCCATCGCCATGAGCGAAACCACGACTGAAACGACCAACGCAGCTGTCGAGACCCGCAACTTCCAGGCCCAGACCCAGAAGCTGCTTGAGCTGATGATTCACAGCGTCTACGCCAACCGGGAGGTCTTCCTGCGCGAGCTGATCTCGAACGCGTCTGATGCGATCGACAAGGTTCGCTTCTTGGCGCTGACCGACGCGAGCCTCACCGACGGCGACAGTGACTTCAAAATCAAGCTGGTACCGAACGCCGACGCCCGCACCCTGACGATCACCGACAACGGTATCGGCATGAGCCACGATGAGGTGGTTGAGCACATCGGCACGATCGCTCACTCGGGCTCTGAGGCCTTCGCCAGCAAGCTCGCTGAGGCCAAGACTGCCGATGCGCCGGAGCTGATCGGTCGTTTCGGGCTTGGATTTTACTCCGCGTTCATGGTCGCTGACAGCGTCACCCTCACCACGTGGAAGAAGGGCGAGGAGACCGCAGTCCGTTGGCACAGCGAAGGCGGCGGCAGCTACACCGTCGAGAACATCGCGCCCGACAGCCTGCCGCACGGTCGCGGCACGTCGATCACGTTGCACCTCAAGCCGGTGGATACCGAAGACACCGATGCGCAGGACTTCGCAAACGGATTCGTACTCAAGCAGATCGTGAAGAAGCACAGCGACTTTGTTGCTTTCCCGGTTGTGATGGACGAGTCCCGCACCGAGATTGATCGCGACGACGAGGGCAAGCCGGTCGAGGGCGCGGAAGAGCGCACCATCATCGAGGAGAACACCCTCAACTCGATGAAGGCGCTATGGACGCGGCCCGTCAATGACATCTCCGACGACGACCACGCCGAGTTCTACCGTCACTTGACCCACGATTGGGGCACGCCGAGCGATCGCATGCACCTGCGTGTCGAAGGCATGAACGAGTACACCGCGCTGATGTACGTGCCCGAGCGCGCGCCGATGGATCTGTACTCCCGCGAGGCCAAACGCGGGCTGTCGCTGTACGTCAAGCACGTGTTTATCAGCGACGATGTGCGCGAGTTGATGCCCGAGTACCTGCGTTTCATCCGCGGATTGGTCGACAGCCCGGATCTGCCGCTGAACGTCAGCCGCGAGATGGTGCAGCAACACCGCCTGATCGGGTCGATTCGCAAGCACCTCGCCAAGAAATGGCTGGGCCACTTCGCCAAGCAGCTCACGAACGACCGCGAGGCCTACGAGAAGTTCTGGACGGAATTTGGCGCTGCCATCAAAGAGGGCTTCCATTACGACGCGCCGAACAAGGCCAAGATCGAAAAGACGGTCCTGTTCCGCACCACCAAGGGCGACGGTTGGCGTTCGCTGGCTGAGATTGTCGAGGACATGGCTGAGGGTCAGGAAGACCTATTCTACCTCACCGGTGACAGCCTCGAGACCCTGAAGAACGCGCCGCAGCTGGAGATCTTCGCCAGCAAGGGTGTTGAGGTGCTGCTGCTCGCCGACGCAATTGACGAAGTGCTGGTGGGCAACGCCGCGGACCTCGGAGGTAAGGCGCTCAAGAGTGCCAGCCGTGGCGACATCGATCTCGACGCGTTCGGGGAGAAGTCCGAGGACGCTGAAGAGACCAAGACTGAGGATAGCGAAGCGCTCAGCCCGTTGCTCGAAACCTTGGGTAAGGCCCTGGAAGAGCGCGTCGAGAAGGTGCAGGTCTCGGCCCGCCTGACCGATAGCGCGGCTTGTCTGGTGACCCCTGAAAACGGCATCACGCCGCAGATGGCGCAGATGTTCAAAGCCATGGGGCAGGAGATGCCGGCGAGCAAGCGCTTGTTGGAGATCAACCCGAGTCACCCGTTGGTCAAGAAGCTGGTTGGTGTGCACGAAAAGGACGCTGCCGACGACCGTATCGCCACGTTCGGCGCGCTGTTGGTCGATCAGGCCGTTCTCAGCGAGGGCGGCCAGCTGGACAACCCCCACGAGTTCGTGCGCCGCATGGCTGAGGTCATGACCGCGGCACTTTAGGCAGACATGCAGCGCACGGAGCCGACCGAACGAACTCGGGACCGTAGCGCGTGGGATCGCACAGCGCGTCCGCTCCATCTGATGGTGGGAGTGGGCGCGCTGTTGTCCGTTTTGGCAGCGTTGGTGCTGACTCCTGGAGATAATCCGGCCCACGTGGCGTTTGGTGGCCAGGACATCGACGTGCCGTGCACGTTGCAGCAGATAGCGCATATACCTTGCTGGGCTTGTGGGATGACCCGGGCGTTTGTCTTTGGCGTGCGCGGCCAGATCAGCGCGGCATGGGCGGCGAATCCGGCTGGATTGTGGCTTTTCAGCTTGGTGGTGCTGCAGCTGCCGTATCGCGTGGTGCGCGTTTGGCGGCCTGGTTTGCTGCCTGGGCAGTGGCAGCCCGACGCGGCGATGGCCGGGCTGACCGTGGTCATCGTGTTGGCGACTTGGTTCGCCCGGCTGACGGGTGCGTTGCCGTTGCCCTGAGCGGCTCTCGTGAAACGCCTGGCACCTACCGAAAGCGGTCGAAAAGGTCGCAATCGCGGGGTTTCGTGAAACGCCTGGCACTTCACGGGGGCGACGCAGGACCGTTCTTGCGACCCTGGCAGAGGGCGCCAGCAATCGCGTCGCCCTTCGCCATGGCCATCTTCGCAACGGTCTCAGGATGAAGCGCGGCGTAGACAATCTCGGCCGTCGAACATCCCGCCTGCTTCAGCACCCACGAAGTCAGTCGATGCTGATCTTTGGCGAACACCGCTGCGCTGGGCACAAGGACGCACGGCGGCTTGCCGAATTTGCGCCGCGACCCCGATTTGTGAGGCACTTTTCCCGCTTTCGCCTTGTCCGACGGAAAATCACCAAGGCTAAATCTCGCAACCTTTCGGAGCCGCTTGGACACGCAGGGCCGCATCCCCCGGAGCCCACGCGCCGCCGCCCAGTCATGGCCGGGTTGTCCCAACACTGCCAGCAGCCCCCGCAGCAGCACCAGCTCCTCCCCCCGTGCACCGCTCAGCAGCTTGGTCATGTCCGGTCGCACGGTACGCCGTTTCACCATCTTCGCTTTGGCCATACGCTCAACAATCATCGCCCGGTCCCACCGCGCCTTCGGGCCGCTCAACCGGAGATAGGCGGAGGTCAGCGCCTTCAATTCGGCGGTGTCAGGTGGCGTACGCTGTCTCAATCCAGCGACCGCCAAACGCACACGCCCTGCCGGTAGTCGACCCAACCCCTTCAGCAACAAACCTCCGTCGTTGGGGCCCATGCGCAGGATCAGCGCCCAGGCCACATCCATCTCCGTCCCAGCGATGGCGTCGAGGACTGCCTTATCCGTCACCGGCAACCCCAGGCCAAAGGCCATCAGCGTCTGCACCGCGGGTGGCTTGCACTCCTCAACGACCGGCTTCAGGGCGCGGACTAGCCGTCTGTAGCCTGGGTCGTCGGCAGGGAGTCGCTTCGGCGCGCGGTTCGCATTTTGAATTCGCAGCTTCGGCCCACGCGCCATATGCGGGCGCTTGCCTCCCGCCCAGACCACAATCGCGGCGAGATGGGCGTTGGCATGTGCCCCCTTTCCGTCGCACGCATCCTTCAACAGTCGCTTGGCAATCGGTACGCCGGCCTGCCAGTCGGGGCCGCTCTTGCCGATGAGACAACCAAGCGCCGCGATGAGGGTGGCGGCATCTGGGTCAGTTGTGACGAGCGCATCGATGGCGGCACGCGTGGCATTGGGTGCCCGATTCTTCTGGCGCAGGGACCAAGTGCCAAAGAGCGACCGATTGTCAGCTCGCGTACCGCGTTTGACCTCAGCCACAAGCAACGGCTCGATGTCCTCGCCCAGCAGGGGCAGGGCCTCCAGCAACGCACGTCGCCGTTTGCGCCCATTCGTCATGGCCGTGAGTTTGTCCCGGTAGGCGCCGAGCACGTCGATTTGACCCTTCAGGGGGACCGACTTCATGCCCTTGGGTGATTCTCCCTGGGCGGTCACGACCACCAACGTCCGCCCGATCGCCCTCAGGTGCAATCGCTGCACGCGAACATACCCATCGGATGAACGCACCACCGCGGAGACAAATTGGTCGCGTTTATCAAAGTGTCCGCGCCAAACCTCTTCGCCCTTTTCGGTCACCACCACTGACGACACCTCATCAGGAAACGCCATATCGAGCGCAATGATGGGCAGCGCGAGTGCGCACAGCGGACTGTGGCCACAAGCGATTGTTTTGTGACGCTTGGTCTTGGTGATGTGCACATCCACATCTGGTGGCGCGTGCCGTTCCCTTAGCTCTGCGAGCGCCAGGGGCACACCACCGAGGGCTTGTTCTGCTTGGTCTGAAAGGGCCAGAGAGCCAGGCTTTTTGCTAGAATTGAACTTGATGAACCGGCACGAACCCAGCATCGAGCACACCAGCAGCAGCGCCGCCATCGTCGCCAGCTTGTGGGTGGGCTCCCTGCCGGAAGGCAACAGAGTGCGGCGGTGGGATGACTTGTCGTGCTGCATGCTTTGTAGGATACGCCATTGCGCCGCTCACGGCATGGTGTCGCAGGCGAATTGCCATCAGCACTTGCGCCCATCCAACCAGCGGACGCAGCATATTGTCGACAATATCTCTCTTGGGGTTTTCTCTGTTTACACTTCGACCCACGTGGCCGCTGCTCATAGCGGCGCTGACAGCGATTGGGTTTCGGCTCGGCGCGTGGCAGGTCCGTGCGGCGTTTGAACGGCCGGACGCCTCGCTCATCAACGCGGCGTTGGGGCTGACGTACGACCTGGCCCTGGTGGTTAGCCTACTCCTGGCGGCGCGAGCGGTTGCGCTGATGGCCAATGGCGAGCAGCAGCGGCGCTGGCTGAGTCTGCCCTTTGTAGCCGCTATTTGGGGCGCGCTGTTCATCCGTAGCTGCGATTTGGCCCACTGTTACCTCGTTCAGTGCCACTGGACGTCGGAGGCGTTTCTCTACCTTCAGCCGAGCTCAGCTGGCGCCTTGGTTCATCCCGCGTTTGTCGCGCCGATTGCGTTGGTGGGTCTGGCGATAGCTGGGGTGCCGACGCTGCTGAAAAAGGACCAAGCGCCGCTGCTTGCCAGGAAAAAGACAGGTGTGCGCGTGGCTGCTCTGCCAGCACTAGCCGCCCTCTCGCTGGCTGTGGTGCCCGTGTTCGATGGCGTGAGAGGGCCCGAAGATGTCTTCAATCAGCGTCTCATACCGGAGCTGAATTTCGCCCTTCAGGCGCGTGACTGGCTGCACGCGGCCGAGCGAAAGGCGCAGGTTCAGCCCCTGTCTGCGGCGACACGAAAGCGTTTTGTGGATGCCGGGCTGCTGTGGCGCGAAAAGCCGACATTGCCGGGCTATCCGTTCGTTCGTCGTGGTTTGGGTGAGCCTGCGTTCCCCTATCCGAAGCGCCCTCACCTGCAATCACAGCCGGCATCGGACGCTGCCACAAAGAAGATCGACACACGGCCCAATGTCGTGCTCGGAATGGTCGAGAGTTTGGACGCGATCTTCATTCACGAGCTGTCGGGTCACTTCAAAGGCGTCATGCCGAATCTGAGCCGTTTGGCGCGGGAGCACACCACTGTCCGCGGTTTCTACAATACGGCCACGCCCACGATCTCCGGGCTAATCGCGACCCTGTGCTCCATCCATCCACCGACCCATCCCAAGGTCATCGCTGACGGCGGCGAGGGAGATGTGCTCACCGCCTATACGTGTCTGAGCGATCTGCTCCACCACGCGGGTTATCGCACCGTGTTTGTCATCGGGTCGCGCGCGGATATGACGCGAACGCGTGATTTCTTGGAGCTGCATGGCTTCGATGAGATTCACGACAGGGAGAACTTCGTGCGGATGGACCCCAAGCTCGAGCTCGGCAAGTGGGGTGCCTACGATCGGGACTTGCTACCCTACGTGCGCGCTCAAATCGAACGGCTGGAGGCGTTGCGGCGCAAGGATGGAAAACCGTTCATGCTGCTGTTCATGACCATCGACACCCACGAGCCATCCATGGCGCCTCCGGAGTGCGAGTTACCGGCTGAAAACATCGAGGACGCCCCGGAAGATCCGGCCGCGAGGAAGCTTTTGGCTGCGTATCACTGCACCGACAAGGAGCTTGGCCCGATGTTCACGTTCCTCGCAGAGCCCAAGCGTGCGAAGGAGACCCTCTGGCTGCTGACGGGCGACCACGCGGCGTTTCGCACGACCACGAGCCGTCCTCTCTTTGCCGGGCGCCGGCAGGGTTGGAGCTTCGCGCAGTTGCCACTGATCATGCATGACCCTCGCCACGCGCTCCCCAAACAGGTGCCCACGCTGGCCGGTACGTTGGATATCGCGCCGACGATTTTGCACATGCTGGGTCAACCCATCGGCCTGCATTCGCTCACGGGGCTCAGCATGTTTGGTCGGCGTCGCAATCATCCGTTCCTGCTCGGCAGAATGGGCGGTCACGTGACCTATAGCCGCACGCCACAAGCGAGTCACGAGGCAGCGCGCGGCACATTGGAGCGGATCTGCGCAGATGGCACCAAGCTGTTGTCCAAGGGCCCGCAACCCCTGGGCGCCTGCGATGTGCTCCGATGGATGAAGTGGCAAGACGAGCTGTGGCATGCCAGTCGACTCTTCCCGAAAACGGTCTATTGGGGCCAAACGAGTGATTGAACACGCCCGTACGACCTCAAAACGAGTGAGACGGTGGTGCCCCGCCAGCGCATGTTTGGGGGGATTGCGCTGGCGGGAACATCCACCGCTACGTCATGGCTGACCTGACTGCTTGAGCTGTTCGCCCAATTCGCAGAGGGCTTTGCCTAGTGACGCGCGTTCGCTGTCGGTGGTGTCTTCAATCGTCTTCATCAACCCGGCAATCCAGTGGGACGTATCGACCGACGGCCCGACACTGTTGGCGAGTCCGGTGTGGACGCCGCGTCGAGATTGACTCTGCTCGACGGCCTCGGACAAATGTGCGGTAGTCCATCGCTGGGAGAGCGCAAGTCCCGCTAAACGCCCTTTTTCCTCGGGTGCAGCGATGTCGAGTAGCTGGATTTGCGCTGAGAGACTGAGCTGAAGAACGGTCGAGCGCGATCGCGTCGGAAGCCCCGCACCCTGCATATAGACACGTATGAAGTCGTAGAGTGTGCTGGCCCGAAGGTCGAGGTCTGCCAACCGTGGGTGGCGGGCGATGGGCTGGACCCGTAGCGTTGCTCTCTTGCGTGGCAACAGGGTGGCGGCGTCACAATTGAAGTGGTGCACCAGCAGGCAGCGACCCACCCGGTGGGCAAATCGCGATCGTGGCCATCGGTCGACGTCCAGGATGAAAGAGACCGCGCGCTCGACGTCGAACTCGGACAGTGGAGTCCCGACCGGTGCAGACCATGGTTGTGCCGCGATTCCCATATCCGTGCCCAATCAAAGCGGCATAGTGAGCCACCTGCGCCGTCGCAGGTCCTCACCCCCCCCCCATCCGATGTCTTGACTTGCCTCTACTGTGCGACGTCAAACGCGTCACTGCGACCCCCTGATTGGGGGAACCTCCTGGCTCGATTGCGTCAGAGTGGTGCGCGTCTCAATTTGTTTGCGATTAATAACAAAGGTTTGTGTCAATCGTTAATAATTGAAGGTTGTCTCGCGACGTCGGCAAATGTCGCCCGGATTGGCGACCTGCCGCTGGGTACGTACGCGGGCTCAGAATAGCTCTGTCTTCGCTTCCAACTCAGCGGGCGTCCACCTCTCTGCCAACGCTGTCGCTGCCAAGCGCGCCTTGTGTTCAGGCGCGGCGACGCTCAGCAATTGGATCTGCGCAGTGAGCCCGAGCTTCATCACCACCGCGCGAGACCGCGTCGGCAGCCCAGCGGACTGCATGTAGACACGGACAAAGTCGTAGAGTGTGGTGCCGTTGAGCGCCAGATCCTCCAACTCGGGAGCGTCCGCCAACAGCTGTAATCGCTTCTCCGCGCTGTCCCGCGGTAGCAGCTCGCCGGCGTCGCACTGAAAGACGTCCATCAGCAGGCGCCGTCCTACGCTGTGGGCGAACTGGCTCAGCGGCCACCGGTCGAGGCTCGCAATAAAGGCGAGTGTATCTGTGGCGGGGGGCGGCTTTGGGTTCCGGGCGGTTGCAACCATCGCCGTGACCATCCGTCGCATCGCCGCCTCCCGGTTGGAGTCGCACGCGGGGCCCCAACCTCTCACCTCATCCTATGGGTAGATGTTTGGTACTATGACTCTTGCACATCAGTCAGGCGATCACCCGTTTGGGGGACGCGCTCGATCCTAGTTGGTCAGCGACCTAAAGGTCTTATATTTATTGTGAAATGGTTAGTTCGCCGGAGTGGTGTGTCCTTGCCCCGCACCCTGAGGGCGGCCAATGGGCGACGAGCTCAGCTTCCTCAGCACATCGCCAAGACAAGCTCATTGTGCTCCATCAACTGGCTCGGCCTGACGCGCACGGGCATTTGCTGACGCACCTCGGCTTGCGATACCGCGCTCCTCACGCAGGTAACCCAAGAAGGGGTTGGTCGCCAACTCGTCGGCCAAGGTCGTCATCGGGCCGTGACCGGACCAGACTTTGAGGTGCCCGGGGAGCTGCAGCAGCTTGCGCAAGCTCTCGGTCATCGTTCGGGGGTCACTCATGGGAAAATCGGTGCGGCCGATACTCCCTGCGAACAGCACGTCGCCGACGAGAATATGCTCATCGTCAAACCAGCAGCCCTGACCTGGTGTGTGGCCAGGCGCGGAGAGAAAACGCAGGGTCGTCTCGCCGAGCTGTAAGGCAAAGCCGTCGTCGATCCAGTGGTCGATACGGCCGGCGGCACGGTTGAGGTGCGGCATGCCAAACATCGTGCCTTGGTAGGGCAGGGTGTCGAACAGCGGCTTCTCAAGGCGGGGGCAGTAGGTCGGAACATCCCACTCGGCCTGCAAGTCGGTCAGCGCGCCGGCGTGGTCGATATGCGCGTGGGTCAGCAAGATGAAACGCACATCAGGCGCCGGATCCAAGGCCTTCAAGCGCCCAACAAGCTCGTTGGATTCACCCGTGTCGACGATGGCGCATTGCCCGGTCGTGGGATCGGTGAGCAGGTACGTATTGACCTGAAACATACCAACGGTGAATGGGCGAACTTCCATCTGAACCTCATCGCGTTTGGGCCTGCGCGCCTCAGCGCGCCTCTGCGCGCCTTTGCGCCTCTTGTACGGCAATCGCCGCCATTTCTGCTAGGGTCCCTCCCATGAGCAATGCCCTGCACCCCATCGAGGCCAGCGAGCTGCATGCCCGTCGTGAGCGTGTCTTTCTCGTCCTCTCGGGTTTGTTCCTCGGCTCCCTGACGATGCTGAACATCCTCGGCATCACGCGTTTTGTGGATCTGTCTTTCGACCTGGGTTCGGTCCACGTGCCTTTTTCGCTCGCAATCGGTGTGCTGCCCTATCCGTTGACGTTTCTGTGTACCGACTTTATCAGTGAAATCTATGGCAAAAAGCGCGCGAACAGCTTGGTCTGGATGGGGCTGCTGCTCAACGTGTGGGTGATGTTCATCCTGTGGCTGGGGGGGATTTTGCCTGGCTTTGAGACGCTCGATGCAGCTGGTCAAGTGCCGAAAGACGCCGCTGGGCGGCTCCCGGTGTTCTTTGAACTGCGCGAGCTGGCCTTTGGTGCCGTGGCTGCGTCGATGGTTGCCTATCTCGCAGCGCAATTTTGCGACGTGCACGTCT
Organism: Myxococcales bacterium; assembly: GCA_023954815.1. Classification (GTDB taxonomy): domain Bacteria; phylum Myxococcota_A; class UBA9042; order UBA9042; family UBA9042; genus UBA9042. The sequence continues at coordinate 56,609 of JAGSHB010000008.1, forward strand.
TTCACTTTCTCAAGCGGCTGACCGGTGGTCGACATCTTTGGCTCAGAAACAATCTCTCGACGCTGACCAGCCAACTGGTCGACTCGGTCGCGGTCATTTTGGTCACGCACTTCGTTGCCCACGCCTTGCCCATCAAGACTGATGAGCCCCTGTGGCCGCAGTTGTTGGTGTTCATCGCATCTGGGTACGTCTTCAAGGCCACCGCGGCGCTACTCGATACCGGGCCCTTTTATTTCGGCGTGAAAATCTTGAGTCGTTACCTGCAGATCGATCCGAGCCAGGAGCATGATGCAGACCGCGAGGAGACGCAGTTGTAGTTGACCGTTGGGTCAGCTTGTCTCCGCTGCGTTGGCGTGGGGTCGCCCATCCGCTAGCCTACCGCGAACGCTCACCATGACCCGCGTACCGTCACGAAGAGGTAGCAAGCCATGCCCACAAACCAGTTCGACAGCACCCACGTGACCCTGACGCTGCACGATGTCATGAAGCAACTGTCGGAGGCGCCGACCGGGCTGGGCCGCTTCGCGAAGGCGCTGAAGATCCAAAAGCCGAAGTGGCGAGCGAGCGTTGCTGCGCTGCTCGGTGTGCCCAACAAGAAACATGCACCGGTCGCGGCACTAGCACTCGATGTGCGCACGACGTTGCTCACAGACGTTGATCCAGATGACCGGTGCTTCCTCATTTTTTCGGGTCGTTTTGACGAATACCGGCTGTCGGTACGTGCGGCGATTCGCCTGCAGGGCGATCTAGTCGGCTATATGCCACTTCTCTCGCCCCTCGATGACCCTTTTCTCAACAAGAGCGCCTACCAGCGTGCGTCGCCCAAACGCACGTCCGTTGACCACCTGGACAATCCAACCGCGTCATCGCACATGGCGCCGCGTGAGGGCAGTGAGGTCCGGACGGCTGTTCCCACCGTCGTTATCGCTGTGGACGGCAAGCGCTTTCGCGAAAGGTTGGAGACGGACCCAATTCTCGCCCGCGTGATGCTGCACTACATGGCGGAACACGGCGGAGATTACCTCGACGACCAGCATCAGTACGATGAAGCGTTCGAGCAGTACTTTCCAGGACGTAGCGGCATGCTGACGCCGCCGCCCTACGATGTGCGCGCCGCCAACATGCGGATCTTCTTCTGCAAAAAACCTACCGACCCGCATCTGCTCAAGGAGCTGCTCCCACCGGGCTCCCATTGGCTCCCTGGCTGCGATTTCTATCTTTTGGTGTGCACCCAGATGAGAGGCATTGCCCCCCAATACAGTCTTGAGGCGTCGTTCGACTACGACGAAGTTGCGGTCTTTGTGCCGTCGCTGCATCTGCCCTGGCCATCGGTGTTTTTCCATGTGCCCGCCATGTTCCCGGACAACATCATGGCCATCTACATGGGGCGGGAGATTCTGGGACTGCCCAAACGGCGGTCGGCCAACTTCTGCGAGGAGTTCGTGGATTCAGACGAAGGGCTTTGGCGCTTCTTGATGCGACGGATGCTGTCGAAACAGGCGCGTGAGCGACAGACCTCGCTGTCCGTGCACAAACCCAAGCAGGTGGATGTGCTCGACGCCCGCTGGCGTGTGGTGAAACCCGCCGATGAGGAAGCTCGACTGATCGAGTTGGTCCAAGCGATGCTGGGCGAGCTGCTCCCGGAGGTCGTCGCCGACAAATTGGAGGGGCCGTTTGGGGAGCTGTTCGGCGAGGTTCTCACGCAGAGCGACAAGCTGGAGGGCGACGGGCCACTTCTCAGCAAGCTCGCCGATCGATTGAACCGTCTCCTACCGAAGCTGCCAGCTGGCTTGCGCAGCATTCAGGCGACGGCTTGGAAGCGGATCTTTGCTCCTGAAGTCGAAAATGACAGTGATGGGGAGCAGCGGTGGAAGCGAAAGGACTTCGAGGTTGACGGTATCGTCGCCACGCCGTTTCCCATCAAGAAGATCCATAAGCTAGAACTCATCGACGCGTCGGAGGAGCACGGCGGTGGGGTATTCTCCAACAACGGGTTCGTGATCCCCGATGTCGAACTCATCAGCCCCATCGGGATCCACGCCAGCGTGCACATGGGGCTCAATCCGGGGCGTGAGTTGCATAACTACCGGATCGATCCGTTCACGTTGACGCGCAAGCGCCGAAATCGGTTGGCCTGGGGGCCACATGGTTGCGATGCGGACGAAGCGCCAGACAAGACCGGCGCCAGATAACCTCACGCGAAACCCTTGAGCGTCACGCGAGGCCATCTGACAGTCGCTTCGGCGTCGCCGGGAGCGGAAGAGCTAGACTGCCTGAGCCGAGATCGGCGCACGGACACGGCGCTGAGGTACAGCGCTACTGGCGAGACGACGACTGGCCGGGCGCATCCCCCAACTCACAGCGGCGATGGCCAGCAGAACCAGCGGCGTGAGGATGAGACCAGCACCATCGCCGACGGCAAAGTGGCTGGCCGATGCGCCGATGAGGTCAAATGCGATGCCAGCGTAGGCCCACTCCTTCAGCCGCCCTAGACCGGGGGCCAACAGCGCTGGCACAGAGAGCAACTTCCAGACGCCCAAGATGGTCGCGACATACAGCGGGAAGCCGAGGTGCGTCATGTTCTGAACCATTTCCGGTGGCTGGATGATGTGCATGACACCTGCGAGGGCGATGGGCAATGTGATGAGGGCGGTAGCCAGCCAGTAGATGATTGTGCGGGTCTTGGCGTTCATGACGGTCTCCTTGCTGAAAAAGCGCTCGCCAGGCCGCTCCAGTTCTGGAGGGTTGCGGCCATGCCGCGAGTGCCTTATTACTGAAACACGAGACAAAAATGAAACAAGATGGAGTTTTTGGTCATGATTGGTGCAAATGCGTTACAGGTTCGAGCTGCCGACGCCTCCGCCCTCAGCGAGGGCTTGGTCGAATTCGTTGCTATTGTGGAAGCGGGCAGCCTCACTGGGGCTGCTGATGCCCTGGGACTCCCGCGGCCGACGCTCAGCCGGCGCTTGTCTCGATTGGAGGAGCGCATGGCGGTGCGGCTCTTTCACCGGACGACACGCAAGCTGACGCCGACGCCTGGTGGCACGGAGTTGTATCGGCGCGCGCGGCCCATTGTCGACGCGACCCGTGAGGCGTGGGACGCGGTCAGACGTATGGATGATGTGCCCCGCGGCTTGCTGCGTATCTCGGGACCGCCGGGCGGTGGTGGCGCGATGATGGGAGACCTGATCACCCGCTATTTGGCGGAAAACCCGGAGGTGCAGGTTGCTCTGGAGACGTCAGCCCGTCACGTGGACCTCGCCGCGGAGGGGTTCGATGTGGCCATTCGTGCTGGAATCGTGCGCGACGAGAGTCTGATCGGACGCCATCTTTGGCAGAGCCGTCTCATGGCGGTGGCGAGTCCGGCCTACCTCAAGGTCAACGGTCGGCCGACCACGCCAGCGGATCTGGCCGGGCATAATTGCGTGGTGAGCTACGAAATGGGCAAGCGACCGGGGCGCAGTTGGCCGCTGCTCGATGGCGGCTCGGTCGAGATCGACGGTCGCATCGCCACCAACGACATGGGGTTGAGCATGCACGCAGCCCTATCCCATCAGGCTATTGCGATGGTGCCTGAGGCTTTTGCCGGCGAGTTGATTACGCGGGGCAAAATCGAGCGTGTGCTGCCCGACCAAGTGGGCGCGCTGTCGCCGATTACCATCGTCTATCCCGAGCGTGAATTCCTGCTGCCGAAGGTGCGGGCGTTTGTGGATCTAGCCGTCGAGATCATGCGTGAGCTCGGGCCGAAGTTGGGTAACCCGCTTCAGCCCAAGTGCGAGGGGGACTAGGTGGCGAACGTCGTGACGGGGACGTCGATTGATATTGCACCGCCCAGGGCTTGGCTCACCGGGTTTGGTCCTTTTCCGGGGGTGCCAGACAATCCGAGCGCGGCCGTCGTGCGTGCGCTGACCGGCTCACCGGAAGGGCGTTGGGCAGGAAGGGGGACGATCTTGCCTGTGCGATTCGCCGGCACCGCCGAACGGTTGCGGCCGATCTACGCGGCGGGTGAACCGCGGGTTGTCATCCACCTGGGCGTAGCTGGGCGTCGGCGTCTGATCTGTGTCGAGCGCGGCGCGCGCAACCGAGTCGACCCGAGTCTGCCGGATGCGGTGGGTCAGCTGGCGACGCAATCACGCTGCAGCGATGCCCAACCCGCAGCCAGTCGCTTGCACACACAGCTACCCGTACATCATTTGGTTGCTGGGCTACGCCGGGCTGGATTTGGCGCACGTGTGTCCGAGGATGCCGGCACGTACGTGTGTAATTACAGCTACTATCACGCGTTAGCAGAACAGCGCCGAGGGGCTGCCGAGGCGCTCTTTGTTCACATCCCGCCGATAGGGGCCACGGATGCGCAGACGGGGCAGTCGTGGACCCTTGAGCGATTGGTGGAGGCGACGAAGCTGTTGTGCGTGTCAGTTGAATCTTTGGGCTGTCGGTCTGCGCCGAATTCAGGCTATTCGATTGCAAAAATACGTCGGAAAGGCTGAACTTGCACGATTTCGCAAACTGCCTGGCACTTTGCAGAGGCGGCATTGGCAACGAGGCAGGGGACGCTATGACCGAGGATCCCAATAGCGAAGCGCCCGTGATCGAAGAGGCTCTGGCCGCCTTTGAGTTTGCTCCCGAGGTCGATCGCGGCCCGGGCGCGATTCCGCCGCCACCTCCGCCGCCACCTCCCGCCGCAGTTGCCCCGTTGCCGCCCATCGCAGCCACCCCGTTGGTGACCGCTGCGCCGCCCGCCACACGGACGCTGCCGTTCGTCTTCACCGGCACCGGCGCCGAGTATTTCCGTATCTGGATCGTCAACGTGGTGCTGTCGGTCCTCACCCTCGGCGTCTACTCCGCTTGGGCCAAGTGCCGTTCGCGGCAGTATTTCTATGGGCACACCTCCCTCGACGGCAGCGCGTTCGAATACCTCGCCGATCCGCTGCAGATCCTCAAAGGTCGGATCATCGTCGCCTTCATTTTGGGCCTGCTGGTCGCCGCGGAGGCTCTGTCGCCGGTCGTCTACCTGCTACTGCTCGGCGCGTTGGTGCTGGCGACGCCGCTGCTCATGGTCAGCGCTTTTCGCTTCAACGCACGCAACTCCGCTTGGCGCAATGTACGTTTTGGGTTTGAGGGCACGGTAGAACAGGCCTACAAGACCTACCTCAACATCGTTGGGCTCAGCATGCTGACCTGCGGCTTGGCTGCGCCGTACACCCAATGGCTGTGGAGCGAGTTCATCGTCGGAAAGCACAGGTTCGGCGATGAGACCCTCTCCTGGCGCACAAAGGCGAATGACTTCATCACGCTGTACATCTACATGGTGCCGATGAGCATCGCCCTGTACGTCCTACTTTTCGGCGGCATCACGGTTGCCACCGCCGGAGCTCAGTTGTTTGCGGGCGACGCGGCTCCTGCCGATACGTCCGGCGGGGCAGGCGCAGCGATGAGCGCCATGATGATGGTCGTCATGGGGCTGTTTTACGCCCTTGTCACGATTCCGACCGCGTTCTTTCGAGCACGCATGGCCAATCTCGTGCTGGGGGGCATCGGTTTGGGGCCTCATGAGCTTCGCTCCGAGCAGAAGTTCGGCGAGCTCTTGAAGGTCTATCTTCTCAACATCGTCACGCTGGTCTTTTCCCTTGGCCTCGCGTGGCCGTGGGCGAAGGTGCGCTTGGTCGCCTACCGCAACTCGCGGCTGTCCTGCCTAGCGCAAGGCGAGCTGGTCATGCGTGCAGGCGCAGCGCACGACGCGGGCGACGGAATCGGTGACGCGGCTTTGGATCTCGGCGATTTGGACCTCGACCTTGGCTTCTAGCGCTACCAACCACCGCCCCCTCTCGGTGGCCGGCACCTGGTTTTCCGGCGAGTCGACCGCTGGCGTCGAGGTCGTGCTGCGTTGGGACGGGCAGGGCTCCATCACTCTCGATGGCGTCCCAGGCGGTCGCCAGTTCGACGTCGCAACGATGGTCATCTCCGCCCCCATCGGCGCGACACCCCGCTCGATACACTTTGGCGGCAGGGGCAAGCTGCGATCGACGGATTTCGCGGCAGTTGTGGCGCTCGAGCGTGCCACCGGGCGCGGCCAAGGCGGTCACTGGCTCGATCGCATGGAGGCTAGCTGGACCTTGGCGGCGCTGTTTGTCGTGCTTCTGGTCGTCGGCTCCGCGGCAGGGTTCAAGTGGGGCGTGCCGTGGGTGGCCAATGAAGCTGCCATGGCGTTGCCGGCCAGCGCGGTGGAGCAGATCGGTCAGGGGACCTTGGTCTTGCTCGACGAGACGATGTTGAAGCCGTCCAAGCTGAAACCCGCTCGCCAATCGGAGCTGCGCCAGACGTTTGCCCAACTCAAGCGCCGCTACGACCACCTGCCGCTCAAGCTGTTGTTCCGTCGCGGCATCGGCCCCAACGCCTTCGCGCTGCCCGATGGCACTGTCCTGCTGACCGACGAGTTGGCGGCCCTGTCGACCGACGATCGCCAGCTCATCGCCGTGCTTGCCCATGAAATTGGCCACGTGCATCACCGCCATGGGGTTCGCATGGCCATCGAGGGCACAGCTGTGAGCATCGCGGTCGCTGTCTTTCTTGGTGATGTCTCGGACCTCGGCGTGGTCACCGCTGGCATGCCCGCCGCGGTCGTGCAGGCGCAGTTCTCGCAAGGGCACGAGACCGAGGCGGACACCTTCGCGCTGGAGACGTTGATGCACATCGGCGTCGCCCCCCACCACTTCTTGGACATCATGAACAAGCTGCAGGCAAAGGCTGGCACGGAGGACAAGGGCGTGCAGCGCTATTTTGCCTCTCATCCTGCAACCAGTGAGCGGGTGCGGCGTTTCGGCAAAACCGCACCGCATACCCACCTACACCCCGATTCCATGTAACGAAATCACCTCGTGCCGGCTCTGAGCTACGGGTGTCGGGTTGTGCGAGTTACGTGCTTCCGTCCCATAACCAGCGACGTCGTGGCCAGCCACGCGGTCTGCACATCACTCGAGTGGTCACATGAAGACACCGCATTCCGTCAAAACGCTCGCTCTCGTTGCGGCGTTCACGCTGGTCGCAACCGCCGGCTGCTCAGCCGATGGCGCTCGTGAGAACAACACGGACGCTCAGAGCACGATGGACAGCGCCGCCACTGCCGACATGAGTGTGGGCGAAGATGGCACGGAGCAAAATGATACGGGGCAGGATGACGCCGGGCAGGATGATGCCGGGCAGGATGTCGCCACAGAACTAGACGGCGGAGTGACGGACGCTACCACCGTCGGCGAGGAACCCTACGACGCCAAGCTGAAGCTCCCACAGACGATGTTTGCGTACGCGAACCAGCCGCTTCCTGCCCACTTCAAGACAGAGACCATGGGGATGCATGGCCAGACGGCCCTGGTCGACGACGACAACACGCCCGCGCACAACCCCATTACCAACGCTGGCGCGACCCTGGGCCGAGTGCTGTTTTACGACAAGAACCTCAGCCAGAACCGCACCGTTGCCTGCGCTTCGTGCCACAAGCCGGAGTTTGGCTTCTCCGACGACCGTGTGCTGAGCAAGGGTTTTGACGGCGGCGACACCGCGCGGCACTCCATGGGGCTCACCCAGGCGCGCTACTATCGGGTCAAACGCTTCTTCTGGGACCAGCGCGCCGCGACCTTGGAGGATCAGGTGCTGATGCCGTTTCAGGATCCGGTCGAGATGGGCATGACCCTGAAGACGCTGGCGGCCCGCGCCAACGCCGCCAAGTACTACCCGGCGCTGTTCAAAGCGGCGTTCGGAGACCCCAAAATTACGACCGAGCGCATGTCGCTCGCCCTGGCGCAGTTTGTGCGCAGCATGGTCAGCACGGGCAGCAAGTACGACGAGGGCCGCGCGAAGGTGACGTCGCGCTCGGCGGATTTCCCCAACTTCACGGCCGAGGAGAACCTGGGCAAGAAGCTGTTCGTCAACCCACCGACCATGGGAGGCAAGCGGTGCTTCACCTGCCATGGTGGCGAGGGTTTCGTCACGATGAAGGCGACGACCAATGGCCTGGATGCCGATGCCTCCAAGGACAAGGGCTACGGTGAGGTGACCGGTCAACAGTCGGACATGGGGACCTTCAAGGCCCCGTCGCTGCGTAATGTCGCGCTGCGGGCGCCCTACATGCACGATGGCCGATTCAAGGATCTGGCGGCGGTGATCGATCACTACAGCAGCGGCATTCAGCCCAATCCCAACTTGGCACCACCCCTATTCATCTCCAACGGCAAGGCGACCCAGCTGACCATGACGGCTACCGAGAAGAAGGCGATCATCGCGTTTTTGAAGACCCTGACGGACATCAAGATGACCCAAGACCCGAAGTTCAGTGATCCGTTCGTGAAGTAATCGAAAAAAAACAGATCGATTTGCGCCGAGGTCCGTCTACCCTCAAAGAGAGGGCGTCGTGCAACCAGATCGGACCTTTGCCGCAGCAGTACCCGCAGCGCTTTGTCAGGCGGCGCCAGCGGTCACCTTCGCGTTCATTGTCGTTGCTATCTGCCTGTGCGCACCGTCAGCCGACGCTTGGCAGACCATGCGCACCCGGTCCGGCCATCGCGTGCGTTGGCTCAAGCCGCCGACGTTGCCACAGATTAACGCGCCGGGTGCATGGCAGGCCCTCATTGGCGCATCTGCTGGCCGTGCCCTCGCAGCCTGGAGCGCGCCCGATTGCACTGGGCTGCGCTATGGCGATGGGATTCGCGCGCGCAAGGTGCTCGCCCGCAATGTGCACAGGGCAGGGCCGCCTCGCTTTCGCATCTCTTTTGTGGAGACCCGGGCCGACGACGCCACCTACGATCCCGCATGGACCGAGATCACCACGAGCCCCTGGGGACGGATCAAGACGGTGCATGTTCAGCTCAATACCCGCCGTTTTGTCGACACTGTTCGCCCGGCGGACCTCGATGCGGTGCTCCTGCACGAAATCGGTCACGCGCTCGGGGTCGACCACTCCCATCGCCGCCACGCGTCCATGTGGTCCTACCTCAGCCGTCGCCACCCCAAGCGGGTGCTGTCCGGCGACGACAAAGACGCCATCTGCGCGCTCTATCCAACAGGCGCGTTCTCCACGGAGGCGAGTCAGGCTGGCCTTGGTTGGCTTTGGCTTCTGCCGCTTTTGTTGCTGCCGCCCGGCGGCTGGTGGGCTTGGCGGCGACGTGTGGCGGAGGGGCCTACGGCGTAGAACGCCCTAGGACGGCCGACAATACCTCGATCCCCCTAATATACAGGCGAGCACCTCGGACGGCCTCTGCGGCCTTCTAGGGTCCTAGGACGGCCTTTTGCCCTTCAAAATATCGTCTGCAAGCACGGTGGTGGGCACTTTCCGCAGGATCGCGCCATTTCCACCGCTGGCCCTACAAACACCCCTTAAACGCCCCAGCCTTGGGTTTGGGGCGGATGGTGTACTCCTCAGGCTTGATCACCGGAATGCCACCGCGTAGCCCGACGATAGTCCCTGAGATATCGATGGCGCCCTTGAAGCCTTGCTCTAGCTCGTAGGCGTAGATGCTCTTGTCGTCGATGAGGTAGACGCCCTTTTCCTGCGGGTCGACCAGGGCGATGCCGCGGGTTGCTGCCAGCCGCGGCGAGCACAGCGACAGCTCGCCCATCACGCCCGTCTTCGCCGCGCCCTTGGCGCAGGGCACAGCTGTAATCGCCGCGCTGAAGAGCTCCACCTCATCATCATCGCCGGTGAAGGGCTTGAGCGGTTGGTCCTTGGCTGGCGGTCCCAGCTTCGGCTTGGCCTTCTTCGCCACCCTGGCGGGCGTCTTCTCGACCTTCGCCGTCTTGTCAGGCGTTGGCGCGGCTTTGGCCGGCGCTTTCTTGTCGCCGCAACCACCAATAAGGAGCGCGGCTATTACGAGCGCGAGCATGGGAGCGTTCATGGCTGACTCCTCTTCGCCGCGTCTGGTGCCGTAGGCGCAGTCGGCGCAGTCGGTGCGGCAGCTGGCACAACAGCTGGCACAACAAAGGGCGGTGCCGGGGTGGTCACCGGTCGCTTCAGGGTCTTGAGATAGGCGACGATGTCCGCGATTTGGTTCGCTGGAAGGTGCGCAAACGACGGCATCTTGCTCTTCCGCGCGTTGCCGCTGCCCGTGTACCAGGTGTAGGTCTTACTCGACGGATAGGAGCGATGACCAGCGGACCGCTTGCCACCGCGGTTGTAGTGCCGGTTGAGGTTGGGTTGGCGAATGACGACCGCGCTAGGCTTCGTGATGGACTCTTTGAGGTAGTTCGCCAGCCCGTACCCGCCGATATTGCCAAAGCCGGGCGCCATCCCTGGAACTGCGACCTTGTGCTTGCCCACGTGGTGACAGCCGATGCAGGTGCCGCTGACCAGCTTTTCGCCCTTGGCCGCATCGCCCACCGGCGTACCGCTCTCGCCCCAGGAGACGTACTTGGCGTACGCCGGATCGAGGGGAAACTTGCCCAGCCGGATGAACTGCCAGCGCGTCACACTCTTGTTGCCGCCGCGCTCGTAGGCGCCGCCATCCCACAGCGCAAAGGCCGCCGGAATCAGCCCCTTGCGTAGGTCGACATTGTGGTCGGTGAGCGGCCGCACAAACGTCACCTGCCACCGCTTAGTCACCTTGTTGTAGGCCATAGAGGTCTTGGTGTTGAGCTTGATGAGCGTCAGTGAGCCAAATCCGGCGGCAACGAACTGTCGCTCCCAACGCGCGTCTTTGTGGGCCCGTTTGATGTTGACGATGACCGGGTGTTTGGCGTCCCCCATACCGATGTAGGGCAGCGAAATACCGGCACCAAAATCGGTTGGCAGCTCCAGCGCGGCTGCGTCACCAAAGGCAGACGGGGCGTCCGCGCGCATCGCGTGGCTCGTGTCGTCCTCCCAGGTGATAGAGATCGCCAGGTGGGTCGTGTTGTAGGCGGCTTGTAGCCAAGCGTGACGCGGTCCGGCGGTCTTCAATACACGATTGGTGTTGCGGTCGTAGAGCTTCGCCGTGCGCTGCCTGTAGGCGACGATGGCCGTCGCTTTCGCGCGCTGCCAAATGGGATCGGAGGTGTCGCCCTTCAGCTCCCCGTCGGTCCACTCCGCGGTCACGTGCGCAAATCCGCTGGGGAGCTCGGCGAACGCTGTGTGGGGCAGCAACACCATCACCGCCAACACAGCTCCAACTGCGCCGCGAGTCCATTTCAATGACAGGTTCATCATGAGCGCCGCACCTTGCCCAGCGACAGGCTCGCCGCGGGCACACGGGTAATCGCCAACTTGGTCGGTGCCTTGACCGGTGCCGGCGCAGTGGACTGGCCGTGCTGCTCACCCATGGGCACAGCGCTGTCGATACGGAACATCTCGGAGTGCTTGTAGGCGATGAGTATGTCGAGAATATCGGACCTCTCTCCTCGCTTCTTCTTCTGAATCTCGCCCTCTAGCACGGCCTGTACACGCGTTACTTCGGGACCAAACAAATGCTCCAGAAGCTCGACCGGAATCCGCTTGCTGTTGGGGATCGGCTTGCCTTCATCATCGAAGGTCTCCGGTCCGGGGAGCGGCGGCACGTAAAACACGTTGGGCTGAGTGCCATATTCAGGGTGCAGGGGCAGGGCGACCTTGTACTTGTTCACGAGTTTGTGAACTTGGCCTTCTTCGTCGTCCATGAATCCCACAAAGCGAATGCGACCGACGCATTGCTGCGCGCATGCGGGCGGCAGGCCCTTTTCGATCCGCGGAAAACACATGATGCATTTTTCCGACTTACTGAGCCGCGCGTTGAAGTAGATCTTCTTGTAGGGGCACGCCGCGATGCACTGGCGCTCGCCTTGGCAGCGGTCCATGTCGACCAGCACCACGCCGTCTTGGTCGCGCTTGAAGATCGCCTGGTTGTTGCACGCCGCCATGCACGCCGGATTGGAGCAGTGATTGCAGATTCGCGGCAGGTAGAAGTGGTGCGAGTTGGGGAACATGCCGCCGCCCACATCCTCGTCCCAATTTGGTCCCCACTTGGGGTCCGCGCTGGGCTCGAACGTTGCGCCGCTCATGATTTCGTCGTGGTTGTAGTCCCACGGCACGCCATAGCCGGTTCGCCGGTTGGGCACCTCGCCTTCCTGGAGGTTGCCCTTGGCGTCGAAGCCGCCGCCCATGTCTTCCCACTTCTTGGGGTAGCCGCTGCCGGGGCGGGTCTCGACGTTATTCCAGTACATGTATTCGCGGCCGTCGCGATTGGTCCACTGGGTTTTGCAGGCGACCGTACACGTCTGGCAGCCGATGCATTTGTTGAGGTCCATGACCATGGCGAGTTGTCTTCTGCTCATGACGAATCCTGTGTCTATGCGTCGTGGTGGTAGCTAGTTCGTTTTCAAACGAGTCTGCCGTCCGCTACGCCTTTTTGAGCTGAACCGCGCCGGTATACGCGTGCTGGTTGCCGTCCCAATTGACCCCGAACTTGAGGTGACCCCAGCCGTCTGAGACTTCCAGGAGGTTCAACATGTCGCCGTGTAGGGCGTTATGACCCTCGGTGGTCTCGTACATGAAGGGCTCCCAGCCGTGCTCCATGAAGATCGCGTCTTTGGGCACGGTTGGCGTCACCTTCACCATGGCCTTCACCTCGGCTAGGTCGTTGAACATCATCAGATCTTCGCCGTCTTTCACGCCGTATTTCTCCGCCGTCTTGGGATTGACCATGACCCAGGGCTTACCGCGACCCAGGCGCAACAAGATGGCCGAGGTCTTGTATGTCGAGTGGATCGACCAGCGGGCGTGTGGGGTCATCAACAGGAAGGGATGGCGCCGCGAGCGCAAGGGCAGGGTGGCCGTAGGCGCCGCGGCACCGGAGCTAATCCAGAGGGGATGGTCGACGTAGAAAGTCAGCCGCCCGGTCAGGGTCTCGAAGCGCTCGTTGAGGTAGTAATTATTCTCAAATGTGCTGTACGGCTGGTCTTTGTATAGCGGAGAGGTCTTGCCTGCCCTGTCATTGAGCGTCAGGAAACCGCCGCGTTTGAACGTGGACTCGATAGTCTCGCCGCGAAACTGATCCACATGGGCAAGGGCGTATTCCACCGCCTTCTTGTCCGTGCCGAGCACGCCCTTCTTGCTGTAGAGCTCCTCGAGCAAGTCCAGCGGTCGCACGCCACCTTTGGTGTGGGTGGGATCGGGGATGTGCAGCACGCTCATCTTCTTGGTCTTCTTGAAGTTGGCCAGGGCCAGCTCCTGCACCCGCTTGGCGATGGCCGATGCGATCGCCCATTCGTTACGCGCCTCTCCCACCGGCTTGAGGTTCGCCGGCGGTTGCGCCGTGTTGGCGAAGCGGTGGTAGCCGGGGTTGGTGCGCAGATCCCAGACCTCGTAGTGCGACGTCGCTGGCAGCAGGATGTCGGCCCACTTGCTCGTCTCGCCCATACGAAAGTCGGCCACAGCGAGGAACTTGGCCTTCTTCAGAAACGCATCGCGATAGCCGCCCTTGTTCCGTCGAAAACGCGCGTCGGCGATGATGAAGAACGTCTCGACCGTGTCCCAATAGGTCTTGCCGTGGCCCACACCCTCGTCGTTTTTCGACTTTTCGAGCATGGCGGCCAGCTTGGACATATACGACTTCTTACTTTCGCCGGTCGCTGCCTGAATCTCGTCTTCGGTAAACGCCTTGTCATAGTCCGCCATGGCGTCGCCGAGCATGTGCTCACTGACAAAGCCGCTGGCAAAGCGATGCTTGTACTCGCCGTCGAAGGAACTCAATCCGCTGAGCCCCGAGATCGACCACTCATTTTCCGTGTTCATGCCACCGCGCTCACCCATGCGGCACGTCAGCGCCATGAGCGAGGAGATGGCCCGCTGGGTCAGCATGCCGTTGAAGTGCTTGCCGAGGGAAAAGCCAATGGTCACCGAGACGACCTTCGGCAGGGCGATGTCTTTGGCCAGCTCCCGGACCATCACTGGATGCACGCCGGTGAGCTTGTGGGTCGCCTCGGGAGAGAACTTCTTCAGCTCCTCCTTCAGCTCGCCGAAGACGGTGGTGACCTCGACGGTCTCGCCGCCCTTGAGCTTGACCTTCCAGCTGCCTTCCAAGACCGGGTCGATGTCCCAGCCCAAATCCCGCAGGCGTAGGGTCGACACATGACTGCCCTCGCAGCCCGGCATCGCGGTGACCTTGCCGGTCTTCTTGTTGAAGGTGAGAAACACCTCGGCGTCGGGGTCGTGTGCGTGAGCCGCTTCCGCCTTCGCTCCGCTGCCCGGCTTCTTCGACTTCTTCGACTTCTTGCCGTGCGTGTCAGCTTTCTTTCCGTGCGCGCTACCGTGGCCACCATGACCGCTGTCCACCACTGGCTCAGGCTTCTTGCGCTGCGACCGGCTCTTGAACAGGGCCTCCAGCTTGCCGTCAAACCCCGCGTCTGTGACGTCGATATCCGACAGGCGAAGCAGCTTATTGTTGTCCTTACGAACCAGCATCGGCAGGTCGGTGAAGTGACAGACAAGCCGCTCGTCGAACATCTTCTTTTCGACCATCTCGTGCATCAGGCTCATGGCGAGATGCCCGTCATAGCCGGGTTTAATGGGGATCCAGCGGTCAGCGTGTATGGCGGTGGAGTTGAACTCCGGCGAGATGACGATGACCTTCGAACCGTTGTACTTACCCTCCCACAGAAAGTGGGCGTCGGGGATGCGTGTGCTGTTGGGGTTGCAGCCCCAGTACACCTGCACGTCTGTACCAAACATGAAGTCGAACGAGCAGCCGATGTTGCCCTCGCCATAGACGAGCGAGGTACCGGGGAACATGTCGCCCACATAGGACGCGATGTACGGGCGAACAGCGCCGAGCAGGGTGCCGAGACGCTTCATCGCGGCGCCGCGGGCTTCGGAGATAATGCCAGCGCCGTTGTGGATGTAATTTCCCGCGGGACCCACTGTCAGCATCGTGTTGTAGAGCTCGCCAGCCACCTCATCGATGGCTTCGTCCCAGCTGATGCGCTTCCACTTGCCACCGCCGCGTTCACCGACCCGTTTCATCGGATATTTTACCCGATCGGCGTCGTACATGCTCTGTGAGTGTTGCACGCCCTTGTTGCAACCACGCGGGTTGAAATCTGGGATGTCGGGGCTGATAGACGGATAGTTCGCAGACTGGTTCTCTCGGGTCACCACGCCGTCTTTGACCCACACTTGCCAAGCACAGTTGCCCTGACAGTTCACGCAGTGAAACGCCGTACCGTGGTCAGCCTTGTCGCCGTAGGTCGCAGCGAACTCCGCGCGGTACTTGTCCTCTGTAGTGGTCGTATTCGGATAGTGGGCCTTGGGATCTTCAATGATCAGCGGCACATCTTTGGCGGTCTTGCTGCCACCGTTGTCCGTCGCCGGCTTGTCAGCGAAGGCAGTCTTCGCGGCAACAACGCCGCCGGCTCCCAGGGTCGCCAGGGACTTGAGCGCATCTCGTCGTGAAACAGTCATGGGTTTCTCCGATTCAGAGCTTTACGGCTCGCCGCAACAGGCAGGAGCTACAGGCCGCCGTTACAGACAGCCGCCCCCACCACCCATTTTCGGTGGTAGGTATTCACCATCCTCTTCTGGGTAGTCGGCATCTTCCCATGCCGCCATGCCGCCCGCGAGGTTGCGTGCCCGCGAGAACTTCGCTTGGCAGGCTGTTAGGGTCTTCTCGTCGCCTTGTTGCGAGACAATGATGGTCGGCACACCAACTTGAATCATCGCTTGGGCCGCCACAGGCGCCTTGATCATGGCGCAGCCCGGCATCGGAATGGCGCCCGGAATGTGACTCTCCTCAAAGGCTTCGTCGTCATCGCCGACACTCTTGAGCGCGCGGGCGTCGATGATCTGAGGCTTGCGCCCTTTCTTCTTGAGCTGCGCGTAGAGTTCCTTTGGCGTCACCGGCACCGCGTTTTCGAGTGCCGAGTGAAGGTTGCCGGCTTGGATGACCATGCCGCCTAGGGTCGCGATGACGAGCAGATAGATGATCCGTTCGATGGTGGTCCTCATGGTGCCACCTCCGCCGAAGCTGTCGTCACGGGTGAATTGCTGGACTCAGCCAACTCTTCATTTTGGCCATTGAGCACCAGCAGCGCCGACACGAGGCCGACGATGGAGGCGATGTAGGCGATGCGTTCGAAGCGGGTCATGGGGTTCTCCAGGTCGGGAGTCTTGAACTGGGTGGGTCGCTTAGGTGGCCATCTTGGGACGTCGCGCGAATGCGACGGCGTATGCGGTACCCACGCCTACAGCGAAGAATGTGCCGCCCATGGCGAAGCTGCCGATTGACAGCGTCGGGAAGGCGGCCATGAAGGCGCCCGTGGTGCAGCCGCCGCCGATCATCGCGCCGAGAGACAGTCCCAAGGCGCCCGTCATGGTCCGCATGTTCTGACCGATGCGGAATTCAGTGGGTTGCGGGACCGGCTTGTCTTCGCCCTCACATGGGATGGACCAGAACTTTGCAGCGATGGCGCCGACCAAGACGCCGCCAATGAGACCCGCGCGCCAGACGATGCCGTCGGTCACCTTGGGAACGAGCGCCGTGGGCGATCCGATCGCATCGGCGACCCAACCGTAGACCGCCAAAATGGAACCGGAGTAGCCGATGTAGCCGTCTTGCATGGTCGCCCAGACGACGGTCAAGCCTGCAACCACGCCCGCCACGCCGAAGTGCCAGTCGCCACGGATCCGATCCACGAAGCCAGTCAGTGGACGCTGCGGGGTGAACGGGCGCTCGGGGCCGAAGCGGTCGAGCAGGGCGGTAAGCACCAGAAAGCCAATACCGAACAGAATGGCGACCGGGCCGTAAGGCAGACCGAGCCAGCCGTAAAGGGTCAGCCCTTGAGGTGCGTCAAGGACACCGGCGTCAAACAGGGGCGTTTTGACGAAGCTGAAGATCGCCACACCGACAAAGAGGCCGACGACCGCGAAGATCGACTCGAACTTTGACGATCCGAAGTTGGCGCCTGCTCTGCACACGGCCGTTCCTGGACAGATGCCGGTGATGCCCATGGACGCGCCGAACAGCACGCCGCCGAGCACATGGGCCCAGCCGGTGTAAGACATCACGCGCGGCTCCAAC
>JAGSHB010000074.1 GCA_023954815.1 Myxococcales bacterium
CCTCCGATTGATTGGCGCCGCGGATCCGGGCCCATTGTTGCGTGCCGGTCAGATCGGTGCGGATGATCCAGAGCTTCGGATTGCCCTTGTCACTCGCCTTGCCCGTCAGGATGAAGCCGTCCGTGGTTCGTGCGAGCCCGCGGGCGTAGTCCTTGTCGCCGTAACCGTACACCCGGCTGTGCACCGTCTTTCCCTTGGCGTCGACGAGCAATAGCCAGGCGTCGGTGCCGCTGGTCGCGTCGCTCCAGTTCTCCCCGACGGCAGCAAACCCATCGCCATTGGCCACGACGGCAAAGAGCTCGTCGATATGGCTGCCGCCGTAGCCGTACGCCCACAGTTCATCACCGTTGGCGTCGGTCGCTACCATCCAACCGTCTTCCTGGGCGCCCTTGATGGAGCGGTTGGTTCCTGCAGCGACAAATCCGCCTGGTTTGCGGGCGGCAAGTCCGGCGAATCGATCGGTCTTCTCACCGCCAAAGGTCTTCTGCCACAGCTCCTTGCCATTGCTATCTGTGCGGACCAGCCAGCCATCATAGGAGCCGGCGCCTTGTGTGTTGGTCTCCCCGGCAAAAGCGAATCCATCTTTGAGGGCGACCACCGCACGGGCGGTTTCATCGCCGCCCCCCTTGCCGTAGGTCTTGGCCCATTGGGGGATGCCAGCGTTGGAGATGCTGCGAAGCTGGGCCTGCCGCTTGTAGCTACCGTCGCCCACCTCTGCTGCGATAACGTAACCTGTCGAATGGCGTGCGATGCCATAACCACGCTCGCTAGCACCGGAATCGAAGGTCTTGACGAATATTTTAGGCAGCGGGCCACTGCACACGCCAGACGGAGTTGAGCCGCCATCGGCGGTAGATACGTCCGCAGCGCCCGGACCTGCATCCGCAGTCTGGCTATCACCTGTCTGAGTGTCATTGACCGCCGGCACGTCGCTCGCGATACCACCTGTTGCGTCGTTGTGTCCGCCGTCAGCAGCAAATGCGGTGCTATCTGGAGCGCGCCCAGGACAACCGATGGTCAGAGCGGCAAAGAGAAGAGCGAAAGTGAGTTGTAGTGCGTGGTTCATACGCACACCTTGGCGGCTGTTGAAGCGGTCGGCAAGCGGCGCGAATATCGAATCGCTAGTGCCACAGGCCTAGACCGAAGGCGATGTTCTTGTAGCCACTGGCAACATCGAACACGAAGTTGATGCGCCAATCCCACAGCGCCGTGACGCGCACATCGGCGCCTCCCGTCCAATGCATGCGTCCAGCAGGACCGGAGAACCGATTGGGCTCGAAATAGCTTCCCGTACGAATCTGAAGTCGATTCGCCAGCACCTCAGACTCTGCGCCAAAGCGCACACTCACGACCGTATCTGCCCCGGAGGTTTGATGGACATTGTCGAGGTAGGAGCGCGCGCCAATGCCGTTGTTCACGTTGCCATCGATGACCAGGTCGGCGCTCACAAGGGTATATTGCCTGCGCAGATCGGGGTTTGGGACGCTGCCAGGCGGCATCTTCTTGCGACCATAGGAGGGCCTCACGTTCCGCTGACGCTCGCCGAACTGCCAGCTCGCACCAATGGCGAATTGCCCAGGCATTTGCACGCTCTCGGGGAGAGAGAGTGGCCCGAGTTTACCTACGCGCATCGCATCTTCCTGAACCATACGCTGAGGTAGACGAAAGGTGAGTCCGACACGCAACGGTTGGCTGCGAGGCGAATAGAGCACGCCGAAAGTGCTGGGATGGAGGCCGGTCGAGAAGTCGGCCAGTGGCGCATCCGGGTTGGGGCTAGAGATCTTCGCCGTAGCGATGCCAATGAGTACGCCCACTGACCATTGCTGATCCATGAATGCCCAGCCAAGACCGATCCCCCCGTAGGCTTGCGCGACGGTCCAGTTCAGATCTTTGCCGTCGGGTGACTGTCCAACGCTGAGGGTGTGCTGCTGGTTGACGGTGTGAACTCCGATTCCAAAGCGGCCAAACTTCAGGTTGAGCCCAAACTGCCCAGCCGTGGTCTCATCGCCAATGGATCCGTTGCCACTCATGTCGAGATCGTTGTCCGCTCCGACGCCAGTCAGCACGGAGAAACCGACATCCCAGTCGAACCACTCATTGGCGAAGGTGAAGGGGCGCACGGTGAACGCTGCCGGATTGACGAGGTGGCCGGCCACTCCCTCAGCCACACTCACATACGCGCCACCTAGCCCAGTGACGCGGCCATCGTTGGCCAATGGGCCCTGGAAGAAATCGAGGTTGCTGCCGCTGAAGTCGACTTCCTCGGCCGACGCTGCGTGCGCCGACAAAAGCAGGACACACACCGGAACAACGACGATCAGACTGCATCGATAGATCACGTTTTTTCGCTATTTGAGGGTCAACAGCCACGCGATGAGGTCGGTGAGCTGCTGGCTGGTGCCGGTGAACGGAAAGGGATGCTTTGTGCCCCGGATATTCGGGCGCTGACGAAGCCAGTTGCGCAGCGTGGCGGGGCTGTAGCGACGGCCAACTGTCGATAGATCTGGCGGGTTGCCCGGCCCACGTTTCTTGCCGATTCCGCGGGCGACGACAGAGTGGCAAAGTTGACACTGAAGTGCAGTAAAGGCGGCGCGACCGGGATGGGCAGCGCGCGCTTTTGACTTGGCGGCGCGCTTGGGTTTAGTCGCGCTTTTCGCCTTGGTTTTCTTCGGGGGAGACGGAGGTTTCTTGGTCTTGTTGACCTTAGCTCGCGGAGCCTTTTTGTGGCCGGTCGTCTTGCCGGATTTGCGCTTCGAGGCTGATTTTGAAGGATCAGGCGCCCGAACGACCGGTTTTTCGCCGGCATAAGCGGGAAGAGCAATGGTGAGCGCAGCAAGCGCCACAATGAGACGAGCAATGGGCTGTGACCGGTGCTGCATGTCGATATCCTGTCGGGCGTGCGCGAGCGACCCGTGCGCTGTGGGCGCGGCGGAGTATACCATCGTTGCGCCATTGTGGTGACGAATGAGCGCAGCGTTGTATTCGACCGGAAGTCGCCGGCTCGGCAGAGTGTGATGATGGATGAGAGCGCGCTGTTGCGGCAGGCAAGGGATTCGGACGGGCACGCCGTGGCGGCGTTGTTGGATCGAACGTTCGGTGCGCGTCCCGATCAGTTGACGCTGTTCGCTGCGTGGCTGGTCGACCCGAATAGGCGTGTGCTGGTCGCAGAGTCGAGCGGGAAGCTCATCGCGGTCGCCGTGTGCAGTCGTCTTGCGGACCCGGCGATCGCGCGATACGCCGACATCACAGCAGAGCTGCCGAGTTGGCTGGCGGGGCGTGTTGCTGGCGGTCTGCAAGTGCTCGCGGTGGCGGAGCACCTGCGTGGCCAGGGGCTTGGGCTGCGACTAGGTAACGCGATGATAGGTCAGTTGGCGGAGATGGGCTGTGAGGTCGCCATCGGCGTCAGTTGGGACAACGGCGGTGCCGCGACATCGAAAGGGTTGTACGCGGCGGCCGGGTTTGGGCTGCTTGGACGCAGCGCCGGTTTTTATGCCGTCGAGCAGCGTCGGAGTGGTCAACCATGCCCGTACTGTGGTCAGCCCTGCCGGTGTGTGGCGCTGCTTTTTGCACGTTCTATCACCTAAAATCATACTTTTACGGCCCAGGTCGCACGAACTCTAAGGGGATCTCAGTAAATGCCATGCGTTTCACGAGAGCTTCGTTTTCCAGTCTTCTCGTGGGTTCGCGACAGTAAATTCCTTGCGTGTAGCGACTGGTTTTTGCCTCGAGCGCGACAATTTCAATCCGGTTTATTCGGGTTCTAACAAGTGTTTCTTGCCGCTTCGATCTCGACCCGTCAATCCACCTCGCCATGCATAAACCAGCGACGCCGCACACGGTCATAGAACAGCCACAGCAGCTGCCCGCTTTGAAGCTCCGTAAACTGATACTCCCGATGCACCTCGCGCACCCACCATCCACCCGACACGATGTAGGGCCCATACGAACGCTTCGCAGAGCCGTGGGCCAGCCCCCGTACCAGCCAACCATCATCACGCACGTGGCGCGGTTGGGGGGGCAAACGCTCGGGGCGCTTCAAAATACGGCGCACAAGCGTACGCTTGCTGACCTCCTGGGGCTCAGGCAGTTGTATGACCTCAGCTGGCTCCAAACGATAGCGAGCCTCAGGCAGATGGCCTCGCGCTGGCGTGATTCGCACAACGGCACCTTCACCAAACTCCGCTCGCAACCGCGCCAGGGCCTGTGCACCCGCCCGTAGATCTCGGCGGGCGCGCTCGAAATACATCTGCAACTGCTCACGATTGGCGACCAACCCCTCGCCGTCTAGCGCCAGGTCTTCCACCACTGCCGGCAACTTGAGCGAATCCAATCGCAGGCGCACCAAATCCAGCAGCATGTACTCGTCGAGCGTTGGTTCGGCCGGCTGCACACGCTCTTCAAGGATCTTGCCGCCCTCAAGCCGCAGCTCCAGATCCAGCGCGCTCAACACCTGCCGCCGCTTGGCCAAGGCCGCCAGCAACCCAGGCAGCATGCGCTTGATGATGAACAGCAGCTTTGTCGAGTTTCGCATGGGATGATCGAGGTGCATCACCCGCCGCAGCGGCACCAGAGCAGCCTCCGGATGCATTTTGGGGCGCCAGTCCCCCGAGGCGAGACGCCATAGCTGCAGCGCCTCCACGCCGAACCGCCGCCGTACCCCATCCGCAGGCAACGCGAGCAGATCCCCGACCGTACGCACAGCGAGCTTGTCGAGCGCATCCCGCACCTTGGGTGTGAGGCTCAGCCGGGCGAGCGGCACGAGGGAGGCCGCGTCTGCTTCACGCTCACTTGAGTCAAAAACCTGGATAAACGGTGGGGATCGCCCCGTTTGGGCTGCCCTCTCGCTTGCGCCAGCTGCCGCTCCCCCTCGCGCGAGCGCGTAGGTTGAAAAACGCGAAAAACCCACCACAATCCGCGGCCAGAAATCGGCGCTGCGCAGCTCCCCATGCACCTCCCGCGCCCAGGTTTGCAGGTTGGGATGCAGGCGCTCCAGCCCACTTACATCGACCCAAAACACGCCCGGCTCGTCCTCACTCGGCTCCACGTGGGGGCTGAAGGTGCGCAGGATGGTTGTCAGATCAGCCACAGCAGCACTGACCCGCTCTGGCGAGACCACCCTAGCTCGCAGCCCCGCCGCCAAAGACAGCCCCGCCGCGTAGGACATCCCAGGCAGGACGCGATGCTCACGCGCGACCCGGTTGATGTGTAAAATACGCCCCTGCGGCCTGTCATCCGCGACCACTGCAGCAGGCTCGCTAATCCACGCTGGATGTTGTTGTAGGAGCAGTTGCAATGGCAGCGCAGGCAGGTCGACGCAGGCTAAACGGAGCATGTCGAGCTCGCACCAGCAGGAGCGCGCAACTCCTCTTCGTCTGACCACGCCGGGCCACGCCGCTTGTCTTTCAACACGTGGATGCTGCAGAGGTAGCGATCCTCCTTGATCCACTGCCGCCGAGCAGCGCAACGCAGGGACACCAAACTCGAAAGCGACGTGGCACGTTCAGATTTTTGGGTCACCGCGAGCACCACGGCCGCGTGCTTTTGCGCGAGCTTGATCAGACGGGCCTGCAGCGGCATCGGCATCTGCTTGTGAACGCCCAAATCGAGCACAACCAAGCCAAAAGCGCCGGAGCGCAGGAGTTTGTCGGCCGCACGGGCTGTGGCGCTACCACCCTGCACACGCACAACGATAAGGGCAGCCACATCGATGCCGCCCTCTTGCACATCTGGCGGATAAAACAGCGGGCCGCCAGCTGAAATCCACGCGACCGGCTCACCTTGCTTCTGTGCGTCGAGCACCAGCCCCATGGCCGCTGTGAGCGCGCCTTGCCCCGACAGCTCTACCAACCGCCCAGCCAACTCCGCGTGGCTCCAACGCGGCTGAAGCGACGGAGCCACGGTTGGCGACAAGTCCTCAGCCGTCGCAAAACGCTCGAAAAGGTTGATGACCGCCTCACCCATATCACTCTACGCCTCGTGAACCTGGGCCCAGCAAATCTGATCCAGCGAATCTGGCCCAAACGTTCCAAACGAGCTCACACACCGCCGGGGGCGCCCTCCAAAAAACGACGTACTTCGACGACCTTGCCAAGCAGGGTCAGACTGTCGGGCACGATCACATCAAAGTCTGGATTCTCGGGATGCAGCTCTACGCGCCCATCACGCCGACGCAGACGTTTGACCGTCGCTTCATCGTCCACCAGCGCGACGACAATATCGCCATCATTGGCATCGCTCTGCTTCCGCACGATCACCACGTCACCAGGCAAAATGCCTGCGCCCTCCATCGACAATCCCCGAATCCACAACGCAAACAGCCCGTCACCGACACGCACGCCCGACACAGGAACAAAGCCCTCGGGATCCTCGATTGCTGTAGTCAACACACCGGCCTGCACACGACCGAGCAATGGCACGAGGCTAGGCTGGGGTTGCGGTTGAGGCAGCCGAAGCGCCCGGGAACGCCCGCTTGTATCGCGCTCCAGGCGACCATCGACGATGAGCCCATCGAGGTGACGCTGAACGGTTTGGGTCGCGCGCAGGCCAACGTGGTCGCGAATCTCACGCACAGAAGGCGGATCGCCGGCCAATAAGCGCTGCTGTACATAGTGATAAATACGTGTCCGCATCTCACCGCGTGGCCCTCTACGACGACCAGCCGACTCACCTTTACGCTTTTTGCTGATGCCGCTCTTCATCGCCTTCCCTCGCAGTCATGCCGCCAACCAACTATAGCAGACAGATGTCTTCAAACAAGCGTTATCACGCCTGCCCTCCAAACTTCCCTTCTCTCAACCCATCGCCCTTGTCTGAAACCCCACCCAACATGCTGATATTAAGCGGCATACTCGACACCTCCCGCGCCGAGGATGATTGGCCAACAGCGATCGCACGATCGCGGACGATGGTGCACACTCCGGACCTCAACTCTGTCTGCGAGCCCCCGATGAACCAGCCCCACCGCCCCCTCATGCGCCATTTTTCCGGCCTGCCAGTTGCGAAGCCGCTCGGCCTGACACGCAAGATCCTCGTAGGTCTGCTGTTCATGGGGCTGATGGGGCTTGGTGCCTGTGGCGGGCAGCGTAGTCAACAGGTTTGCCCAGCGCCGCCGAAAGCCCAACCGGAAGCACCGCGCGCCGCGCAACCGGTCGTGGCAGACGCCGGCTTCTTGGCCCAGTACGCCGCGACGTTTCGTTTTCGACTCGGCCATCCCCGCAGTTTCGCTTGGCTGCCGGGTGGTGAGGCGGTGCTCTATCTGCGCTCGCCGTCGCGCTCTTTTGTGCAGAAGCTCTATCGATTCAACCTGCTGACCGGCAAAGAGACCCTGGAGCTGACAGGAGACGCTCTCCTCGCCGGAGCGGCTGAGACCCTGAGCGCGGAGGAGAAGGCCCGGCGTGAACGGCAGCGGCAGGCGGCGCGCGGCATCACCTCCTTCCGGTTGGCGAAGGATGGCCACACGCTGCTGATTCCCCTGTCGGGCCGTATCTTCCTGTGGGATCTGACGGCACCCAAGGGCAAAAAGGCCCGCGAACTCAAGCTCGGCGGCAAGGGTGCGGTGCTGGATCCGCGGCTGTCGCCCAACGGTAAGCATGTAGCGTGGGTGCAAGGCGGTACCCTATGGACCCAACCCATCAGCAGCAGCAGCGAGCAGGCGTCGACCAAACGTCTGGCAGCAAAACGTCTGGCAGCAAAACGTCTGGCAGCAAAACGTCTGGCAGCAAAACGTCTGAGCGCAAACGGCACAAAGAACATCAGCTTTGGGCTGGCCGAGTTTGTCGCTCAGGAGGAGATGGGCCGTCACCGCGGCTATTGGTGGTCGCCCGATAGCAAACAACTCGTCTATCAGCAGGTCGACACCACAGACGTGGAGCGCATGCATATCCACGACCCGTTGCACCCGGAGAAACCCGGTCGCAGTTGGCCCTACCCCAGACCCGGGAAGCGCAACGCCAAGGTGCGGCTCGGTGTGGTGCCCGTCGGTGGCGGCGCGACCCGCTGGCTGGATTGGGATAGGGCGACCTACCCCTACCTGACCCAGGTTCGTTGGCAGAAGGGCGCACCGCTAACCATCGTGGTGCAAAATCGCACACAGACCGAACTGACGGTGCTGCGGCAGCCCCCAAAGCCCGGAAAATGGCAGCCGCTGCTCACCGAGCGAGACAAAGCGTGGCTCAATCTCGATGCGCAGATGCCGTTTTGGCTGCCGAAGGGTAAAGGCTTCCTGTGGACGACGGAACGCGGCGGGGCTTGGCAGCTGGAGCTTCGTGGTGCCGAGGGCAAGCTGATCCGGGCGCTCACGACGCCCGACTTCGGCTATCGGCGCATGCTCAACTTCGATCCGGCTACAGATACCCTTGTACTAGCGGCCTCCGCGGAGCCCTCCCAGCGGCACATCTACCGGCTCGCGATGAAAGCGGGCAGCACGCCCAAAGCGCTGACCACCCTGCCCGGTTGGCACAACGCCGTCGTCGCTAAACGGCAGCGGACGACCTCAAAGAAGGCGCAACCCGCGCTGCCGATGTTGCTGCAGCTGTCGCCGGCCAAGGGACCGAAACGCACCCAAATTCACGGTAACAAGAAGCTCGTTATCCCCTCGGAGGCTGAAAAGCCGGGGTTTCCGCTCCAACCTCGCTTCATGACTGTTGGCCCAAAGAAAGTGCGCGCGATGGTGATTTTGCCGCGCAACGCCACGGCGGGCCGCAAGCTGCCTGTGATCATGCATGTCTACGGCGGCCCGCATTACAACGTCGTACGCGCGGCACAGGGGCGCTACGCGTTGCATCAGTGGTTGGCCGACCATGGCTTCGTCGTGTGCAGTTTTGATGGGCGCGGTACCCCCTGGCGCGGGCGGGCGTGGGAGCGTGTCACCAAGGGCGACCTGCTGTCGGCGCCGCTCTCCGATCAGGTCGAGGCATTGCAAGCCCTCGCCAAACAGGTGCCTGAGATGGATCTGCAACGGGTGGGCGTATTCGGCTGGTCCTTTGGAGGCACCTTTTCCGCGGCAGCGGTGATGAAGTACCCGAACGTCTTCAAGGCCGCGGTGGCTGGCGCTCCGGTGACGGATTGGTTCGACTATGACACCCATTACACCGAGCGCTACCTCGGTGTTCCGACAGGTAAATCGAGCGACAAACCCAGCACGACAAACCAGGCGTACACCATCAGCTCTCCCCTCGGGTTCGCCGCCAAACTCAAGCGCCCGTTGATGCTGATTCACGGCAGCGCCGACGACAACGTCTGGTTCAGTCACTCGGTGAAGCTATCGAAGGCCTTGTTTGAACGCGGTATTTCGCACGAATTTGTACCGCTTCCGGGTCACACGCACATGGTTCGCGACGCTCAGACCCTGCAACGGATGTACGCCCGGGTCATCGCCTTTTTCCGCAGCAAGCTGTGACATCGGCGACTGTCGATTTATCTCCTCATGTGCTACCAAAGCCGGTATCCGCGGGCGCTTTTGCCCTCATTTCTAGAGCTGATAGCGCAGCCTCGATGGCGCGCGTTGTCGGTCGTGCGCGCAGGGGACACAAATGGAATCCGCCATGGGCATCGTCAGTTGGATAGCGAGCTTCTTTCATCTCATCGCCATGGTCGCAGCCGGCGCTGGCGCATATGGCCTGATCCAGCTATCGGATCGGCTGAATCTCTCCAAGCTCAAGATCGCCGGTTACGGCCTCGCCGCCATCGCGGTGACCTCGGTGGTCGGCATGATGCTGAACTTCATCATGACCACCTTCATCGCGGGCATGATCGGCTACAGCTCGATGAGCTTCTGGTACGCCGCGCGGGCAATTTTTGGCAACGGTATCGATATTTTGGGCTTCGCGGCGCTGGCCTATGGTCTGTTTGCAGCGAACCAAGAAGCAGGCGAGTAAACCAATTTTCAGTAGACCTGCATCGCCCAAATGGCTCAGCAGGGGCAGTCGAGAGACGGCACCTCGATGCTGTCTGACTCATGCAAGATGGGGCCCGCCGGTTGCTGCAGGGCGTCGACTCCGATGAACTCGTAGCTGCCATCGCCGTCCACGTCGGCTGCCGCTCGAGGCACGAACATCCGGCCTGGCGCTGTGTCGTCGGTCAGCAGCTGAAGCCGCGTCGCCCTGCCCTCGCCGATGACGCGCCAAATGGCCCACAGCTCACCCAAGAAGTCGCCGCAGCTGTCCCCGGCGCTCACCGCCACAGACACAAAGCGTTGCGTGCCGTCTTGATTGGCGAGCATCGACACCCGCGGAACCGCTCCCTTGTACTTGTTCCACGTCAGCGCGCGGGGCAATTGAACCTCCGCGACATAGGCTTTTTGCAGCAACTTGAAGCCCTTGAGCTTCTCAAAGTCCCGCAGCGCCACGGCGGCAACCACAGGATCGACCGTCGTGCGCTGTGTGGTCACCGGTGCGTCCAGTTCGGCGCTGCGACCCCAGCTCGCGCCCCGGCAATCGCTGCCTGGCAACGGCATGACCCGCGCCACAAGCAGACGCCCGCTATCGCCTAAGCGCCAGGCTTCTCGGGCAATTGTAGCGCCATCTGGCTTCGCCTTGAGATCGCCTCGCCAGTACTCGACCGTACCAAAGTGCGGGTGTACGCGACTCATGACCGATAGCGCGACAGCCTGTCCTCGGCAGACTTCACCGGCGGGTCCGTACAGCACCACCTTCTTGCCGCGCCAGGCTTTGAGCCCCTCCGGTAGTTTCTTGGTGTGGGCCGGGCTCGTGACACTGGCATAACCACCCGCCTGAAGCAGCCGCAGGCGCTTGCCATCGGCCCACTCACGCTTGGGTTTCGAGTCCAGCACCAGATAGACGCCGCCGTCATGCACGACAAATCCGAACTGCTCGGGCCCCAACGGCTTCGGTTTCGGCCCCGAATTGTCAACGGTTGAGCTCAGCATCTCTTCGCGTGCAATTTTGAGCTCGCCGTTCTCACGCACGATGACCAGCTGCTTCGGTCCGACATCTTTGTAGCGCCCAGACGCCCAGGTCTGCTCAAACAACAAACGCGCCGATCCAGCGGTTGTCAGCACCTCTGGATCTTTGGCCTCCACGCGCATCTGTTTGCCGAACATGCGCTTGCGGTCTCGGAGCCAGGCGCGGCGCTTAAAACTGCGGGAACGCAAACCGGACCTTTTGGTGCCGTAAAATCGCTCGGCATAAAGAGCGGAATAGGCTTCGAAGTCGCCGCTATTTTGCGCTTTCACCCAGGTCGCCAGCAACCCGGTGACGTGTCGTTCGCGGATGTCAGGCAGGATCGTTGTCTCCTGCTTTGTTGGCATCTTGCTCTTCGGTTTTGCCTGGTTTTTCGGGATTTTTGTGGCCTTTTTCGCGTTGGCCTTTGGAGCGCTATTGGCTTTGGGGCCTGCCTGGGTCGCTGGTTTCGACGTCGCTGGCGCCTTTGCGGTCTTGTTGCCGCAGCCGAGGAGCGCCAAGAGTGCCAAGAGCGCCACTACTGGTCCCAACTGACGCACGCTGGTGCGGGCAAGGGCAGAAACAACGTGCATCATCGTCATGGACAACCTCCGAGGTTCGAAGGGTGCCCCACCGGCGTAGCGCTCGACAAGCGACAATGGGCGACGCCGGATTGTACGCCGGATTGTACGCCGGCATCGGGTTCCTACGGGGTGAGAGCGGTCGCAACGGCTGTCTGCCTGGCCTTCACATGCGCCGTCAACTCCGCCACCGCTCCGTCAAAGGACGCTTGTGATGCCAACTGAGACCAGGGCGCCTTTTCCTCGGTGACATGCGGTTTGACGAGGTCATGCAACACCTGGGCCCGCTCGGCAAACGCGGTGGTGGCGAACAGCCCTTTCGTCGCGGCGCTGACGTAGCCGAGGTACGCCTTCATGAACACCGGATCGTCGAGAAGCAGCCGAATCAGCGGCCATTTGGTCGTGGTGTTCTCGTGGAGCACATTCGCCGTCGAACCACCGCTCGGCCCACCGCCAAACGCGGTCGTGAGGCTCATGTTGTGGTCCCACGGCAGCCAGAGCAGGCGCGCGCCTGGCTCGTGATAGACGTAGTAATTGTGGGCGATGGCGCCGTAGACATCCCAGTTGACGACGACTGTGTTGAGCGCAAGCCAGTTCAGGAATTGGTCGACATCGAAGTGCTTTTGTAGCTCAGCTCGCCAGGCCGCCGCATCTTTCTGGTCGGCATGCAGGGCAGCGAGGGTCTTTGAGATGTCCGTCCAATCAGCCGCTTTTTCGTTGGTCTTCTTGATAAACCCGCTCTGCTCCCAATCGCCGGTGTAGTTGCTCCAGTCCGCGCCGACCCCCTCCGGCTTGTAGAGGTTGCCGCTGTCGTCGCCAAACTCCCGCTCCAGCATCGCGTCGGACGGATCCTCGATGACCGTGTAGAGCCCAGCATAGAACACGCCCTTGCCATCGCCGATATCCAACATGACCCGGTAGTAGGCGGTGCGTGCTGCCGGAATCCCGCGGCCGACCAACAGCTCCTCCATGAGCTTGTCCCGTGTAAATGACGCATCGAAGAAACTGGGCGCAAACGTCAGCTTCTTGAACCCATGAAGACGTTGATTCTTGGTATCTGGATGGTCGTCCTCAAACTTGTCGAACGTGATCCGAAACGGCAGCTTCTTAATTCCTTGCGACCAAGACTGCTTGAGAGAAGAGTTTCCCTTGTAGCGCATGCCAGCGTGCGTCAGCGTGCGATCGCCGAACGACACCGTGACCTCCGCCCAGGTGGGATCGCCACCCACCAGATCTCCCGGCGCACCGCCGCCACCACCAGGACCGCTGCCGCCCGGTGCACCGCCGCCAGGACCGCCCGCAGGCACGCATGCCAAGCCACCGTTGAGTAGCTGACAACTGCCGGAGAGCTTGCCTTTGGGGGTTTGTAGCGTGCAGACGGCTTTCGCCGTGCCGTCTTTGCAGGCATCGAAGGCGCCCTGCGGAGGGCTGCCGCCTGGCGCGCCCCCTGCCCTGCCGCCTGTCTTGCCTTCGCCGCCGCCTTTGCCGCCACCGGCGCCGCCCTGCGCTGCTTTCGGTGTGCCATCGCCTGTTGGCTGGCCAAGCAGGGACACCATGTCAGCTTGCATGCGCTTGTACTCAGAGTTGCTGATTCGAATCGTGATGGTTCTCACAACGTCGCCATCAAAAAGCGCCGCGTAATTGGGCTTCTCAGCAGCTGATGCGTGATTGGGAACATCCTCACCGGCCTCGTCTGTCGCAGTTGCTGCGATTGCGACCTCGTCCGGAACGGTTTCGCATCCCAACACAACCGCGAACGATAGAAGGATGGGCAAGAGCACAGCGAGCCGAGATCTGTGGGGGATAGCGGCGATGTAAGATGGCATTTGCATAAGATCTCCGGCGAGGGTGAGCACTACCCTTAGGTGTCGCCAGCCAATTCAGACGGCTCACATTTCTACGCGTCGCCGGCACAAATCCCGCCGCAACCCTGACGTCGCATCGGGATAGGACAGTCTGTGACTCGTGGCGGGGAGCCATCTGCGTGAGAGTTGGCTATGGTAGCGTTGCAAGTTGCTGTGTGCAGGCGCTCGATGGGCACACGCGCGCCCATTCGCAGACTCAAATGACTGCAGCACAGCAGGCAATTTCAGGGACGGAGAGAGATGAGCACGGACCGCAGCCCAATCGTGGGGATCGACCTGGGCACCACCTATTGCGCCATCGCTCACTACGATGGCGGCAAGGTGCGGTTTTTTACCAATCCGCTCGGGCAGGAGCTCACGCCATCGGTCATCGCTTGGGATCGGCGTAGCCAAGGCATGGTGGTTGGCCGCCAGGCGCGCGATATCCTCGCGACACGGCCAGAAGATGCCGCGGCCCTCTTCAAACGAGAGATGGGGCGCGACACGACGTTGACCATCGGCGATCGCAGCTTCACGCCGGTGGAGCTGAGCGCTTGGATGCTCGACGCCCTACGTGCAGACGCCGAACGCGCCCTCAAATGCGCGGTGACCCGCTGCGTGGTCACGGTGCCGGCCTACTTCAACGAAGCGCAGCGTTTCGCCACCAAACGTGCCGCTGAGACGGCAGGGTTCACGGTCGAGCGGGTGCTCAACGAGCCGACAGCTGCAGCCATCGCCTACGGGCTGCACGGGGCGGCCCCGGCAGGTGATACGGCTTCGGGCGACACGGCTTCGGGTACCGCGCCCACAGACGATGAAAAGCGCTTCTTGGTCTTCGACTTGGGCGGCGGCACCTTTGACGTCTGCGTGATGGAGCTCTTTGAAGGCATGCTCGAGGTGCGTGGCGTCGCCGGCGAGAGTCGGTTGGGTGGAGAAGATTTCACCGAGGCGCTGGTTAAATTCGCGCTTGAAGACCGAGATTTCGACCAGATTGCGCGAGAGCAGCCTGATGATTTGGCCCTTGTTCGCAAACGCGCCGAGGTCGTCAAGCGGACCCTGTCTCGCTGGCCGCGCGCCGAATTGCTGCTCCCCGAAGGGCTCGGATCAGACGTTGTGCCCGTCAGCCGGGAGGCCTTTGAGCGCGCCACTGCGAGCCTGCGCGAGCGCATGGTGGGCCCCTGTCGCGCGGCGCTGCGGAGCGCGGGGCTGAAGCCAGACGACATCGACGAGATCTTGCTGGTCGGCGGCGCGACGCGGATGCCTGGGGTGCGCGCCTTCGTGCAAGACGTCTTTGGCAAGGCGCCCTTGGAAGGCCCCGATCCTGATCGGGTGGTGGCTCACGGTGCGGCGATTCAAGCTGCCCTGTGCGATGACGACGCCGGCGTGCGGGATCTCGTGGTGACGGATGTGGCGTCTCACAGCCTCGGCGTGGAGGTCACGCGAGAGATTGCGGGCAAGCGACACGTCGGGTTCTTCAGCCCGATTATCCACCGCAACACCGTCATTCCAACCTCAAAAGTGGAGGTCTACCAAACGGTGCACGACGGTCAGCGGGCCATCGATCTTGAGGTCTACGAGGGCGAGGCGCGTCGGGTCCAGGACAATCACCGTCTGGGCGTTGTCGAGATCACCGACCTGCCCCGCCGGGCTGCCGGCAGTGATTTCTCGGTCCGATTTACCTACGATCTGAACGGCATTTTGGAGGTTGAGGCGCGTCTGTCCGGTGTCGACCGTGTGTTCCGGCAGATCTTTCACCGCGAAGGCAAAATTCTCCAAGGTGACGAGCTGATCCGTGCCCAGGACCGAATTCGTGGGCTGAAAGCCGATCCCAAAGGTCGCCCTCGCTATCGTGACGCCCTCACGCGAGCAGACTTGCTGTGGCGCGAGCTGCCCGCTGCGCAACGCCCGATTCTGGATCTCGCCATCGATGCCTTTGAGAGCAGCTTGGGCGACAGTGACACCGCCCAGATGGAGTCACGCTACGAGGCGCTCAACCAACTGTGCGACCAACTTGGCGGCAAGGACCGCTGGTAGATGGCAGATCTCCCGCAGCTGCCGGACACTGATGACCCCTTTGAACTGCTTGGTGTCGTCGAGGCCGAAGCCGACACGTTGGCGCTTCGGCGGGCGTATGTGCGGCTCATCAAGCGCTATCGACCGGAGCAGGCGCCGAACGAGTTTCACCGCATCCGCACGGCATATGAACATGCGAAAGAGCGCCTAACGTGGCGATCTTGGGCCCCAGCCGTCGACGTCGATGACGATGACATGGGCACGGAAGCCCCTGGCGCGGAAGCCTCTGACGAACAAGAACCCGTCGAATCCGTCGGGTCAGACGCTGTTGAACCAAACTCCCCCACTGCCGCGGCCGCCACCCACGAGGATCGCTCCGAAGCGAGGTCGCTTCACACCGATGACAGCGCGGCGGCCAAGGCCCAACGCCTATGGCACAACGGAGATGCTGCCGAGGCGTTGCAGCGGGCCAAACAAGCCTGCACCGACACGCCAGCGGATGCGCGTGGATGGTGGATCGCCAGCCGCGCCGCCTTGGCCACGGGCCAGCCGTTGGCTGCGTGCCATCAATGGTTGCTCGATGGCCTCGTCGCCGGTGCTCCCCTGGCCGTTGACCTGGTCACTCAGTTGCCTGTGCGCGAGCGAGACCAACTGGCCGCGCACCCCGACCTCTCCTGGCTCCTGTTGGAGCGCCAACCTGCTCGACATGCCGCTGTGGCGCTCATGCGGAGCCGAATCGAAGAGCTCCTGTTTCACGATCAACTACAACAGGCCTACGACGAAGTCAGCGCGTCGGAATTTCTGCGCGCCTCGGTGGCGGAACCCGAGCTCGAGCCCATCGCACTTCGGGTCGTGGCGGCGTTCGCTTGGCAAGACCCAGACCGCGCCGCAAAGCTGTATCGGCACTTTCAGTCGACTGTTTCGGGCGATTGGGAGCTTCAGCAGCTTCACGAGAGGATTGGCCACGCCACCCATCTGCGCTCTCAGACGGCACCGGAAACCCTCGCGTTCATGCCCCCGGACCTCCGTCGTCTGTTGTGTGTATTGCCGATCTTGAGTCCGAACCCAAGCCAGCGTTGTCTCGTCGCGGCCAAGCGATCTGTGAGCATGAATCCAGCGCCCTGGCTGCGCGCATTTGATGCGATGGCGGCCAACAACGAAGACCTGTTGATGTGGCTGCACGACGTGCTCGACGGTCACGCGGATTTTCAAGAAGATCGAGAGCCGTCTGGCGAACTGTCTGAACTCGCGCCCTTGATGAAAGGGATCGATGGGACGTTGGACAAAGCGACGGTCAATCGGGTGCAAAACGTCGTCATGGGCATCCTCCTACTGGGGTTCCTTCCGGCGATTCGCGTGTTGCACTGGTGGGCCATCGGCTACGGTTTGGTCGCATTCATCGTGGCGATCATCGTGATCTCCATGTTGGACAAGCGCATGTACGCCGAGATTGTGCGACCGCGACTCGCCGCGTGGGTGGTCGAGCGCGGCACTGCGCCGGGGCGTTTTATCGCGTGGATGGCCGCGCACTCCCAGTGGAGCGACAACATCGGCCGCTTCGACAGTGAGATTGAGGAGGACCTCGGTCTGGTTGTCCTCGCTAAGATTCATGGGCTGACGCATCATGCCGACAACATCGCGCACCCTTCCGAATGAATTGTCCGCGACGCCCCGTCGTTGTCGGTCAGACGGCGCCAGTCCTGTGCCGAGTAGGAGTCTTGTCATGACCACGTTGTTCTCTCGTCTTGCCGGCAGCCGCCAGCGCTCGATGGCGCTGAATTCGCAACTCCCTGTCACGGAGCTTACCAAGGCGGTCCTGCGTACTGCTCTGGTCTTATTGGCCGTTGTGGTCGTGTTGCCGGGCTGTGGTGGCGACGATGTGGGGGTCAACGGCAAACACAAGGCCGACGCCAGCGGAAATCTCGCAGACGGCGCGATTTCTGGGCT
The DNA here is from genome assembly GCA_023954815.1 of Myxococcales bacterium. Taxonomy (GTDB): domain Bacteria; phylum Myxococcota_A; class UBA9042; order UBA9042; family UBA9042; genus UBA9042. The sequence goes on from JAGSHB010000074.1 coordinate 17,284, forward strand.
CGATGGCGCCATTTCAGCGGACGGCCATGCCGGCGCGGATGGCACGTCGGACGGTGGTAGCGGGGACACCGGCGGCGCAGGGGATACAAGCGGTTCGGCCGACACCAGTGGCGCAGCCGACTCGGGCGCCACGACAAAGACGCCCTGCTCTAACAACACCATCTGCAAAGCTGACGAGTTCTGTGCGCTCTACTACAACGGCGTGGCCAAGCTAGAGGGCGATGGCACGCCAGCCGTGCTGCCCGGTTGGGCCAATGTTTGCGAGCCAGATGGTGCCGACAAGGCCCAAGAGGGCGAAGCATGCGACCCCATCGCAGGTGATAGCGACACGAGCTTGAAGGCGTGTGTCAACGCGTCGACGTGCATGCAGGGAACGTGCACGGCGCTGTGCGAAAAGGACGACCAGTGCCCGACCGGCACGCGCTGCGGTGCCAGTGAGTACGGCAAAGTGCTGCCCAAGCAGGGCGGCGGAGACGGTACGGCCTGGTTGCCCATCGATGTCTGCATTCCCCTGCCCGGCGACGCCGGATCGTGCGCCAAAGACGCGGACTGCAAGGCGGGTGCGACCTGTCGCCCATGGATGAAACGCACAAGTGACGGATTCACAAGCGAGGGTCGTTGCGTGACGGCCGAGACAGGTAAGAAGAAGGTCGGCGAGGCGTGCGGCATCAAGTCCAGCGCGACAGGCTTGGGGAAACTGTGCGACTCGACGCTGTGTCTATACGAATACGGCGGCAAAGAGACCGGCGTCTGCACCAGCACCTGTTCGACCAAAGCGGATTGCCCGGCGACGCTCACCTGGGGCGGGGTCGCCTTTCCCACCGCGTGCGCGGGGCTGCTGACCAACCACAGCGGAACGGAAGCTGCCGAGGACGACGTCTATATCCCGCACTGCGTCGCCGTGAACGAGAAGAGCTCGCTGGCGGACTGCACGACCAAGCGCGCGTGCGACGGAAGCCAAGCCTGCAAGGCCTTCGCCATCGCCAACGGCCCCGACACCGCTGCCAAGGTCGAATACCTGTGCGTTGAACTCACCACAAAGACCCAGCCGAAGGGCCCGACCCTCGCAGACGGAGCCGCGTGCGACCTCTTCGCCGCCGACATGGCCTGCAAGGGCGGCTACTGCCTCGCCGGGACCGACGGCAAGGGCTTCTGCAGCCGGCTGTGCTTGGCCGGCGACGATTGCGGCGGCGGGCTGAAGTGCGACACGTCCTACCCGCTGATCCCCCGGAAAGACAGCAAAAAGGCGGCAACGACCGGTATTTGCCTGAAGTAGTTCAGCGAAGTCACGAACGATACCGGGTGCCGGCCCCCGTTCCATTCGCTTCTGCCCGAGTTGGATGGTGAAATGCCGACCGGCCCATGCCATCCTCAGGTTGTGGAGAGTTCAATGCACCAGCTCACTGCAGCACAACGACGACCGCGGCTCACTGTCGCCATTGTCACCTGTATTGTCTGCCTGCCGCCGTCCCTCATGGCGTGCGGGGCCAAGACGCACGTCGCCGTGAAGACGCCTGTCGCAGGTAAGACACAGCCCAAGCGTTCGAAGGCGGCATCCGCACGTCTCGCACGCATCACCAAGGCCAAAGGCCGGGCGCTGTGCAAGCTGAGCCGCAGCGTCGTGGCTACCCGAGACGCGAGCATTATGGGGCCCGTCTTGGACTTGGCTTTTCAGCGTCGGCGCAACGAGCAAGAACGCAGCTGCATGTTCGAATTGCTCCTGGCGATGAAGGCAAACGCGGCGCTGCTGACCGAGGCGCAGCGCGCACGCACAACCGAGCGGTGGCTGGCGGTGTTGGCCTGGGCGGGACGCAACCTGCGGGCCAAGCACTTTGGCGTGTATGCCCTCGCACTAAAGCAGCCTGATCCGGTGGTGCGCCGCTCCGCTGTTGCACAGCTTGCGCGCCACCGCGCCGGGCCACGCGCCATCGACGTGCTGCGCCAAGCCCTGGCAGATCCGCTCGCATCGATTCGGCTCAAAGCCGTTGCTGCCGCCGGACGGATGAACCACCCCGCCGTGGTCTCGTCTCTACGAAAACGCGCTAAGATTGAAAAAGACGCCGCGGTTCTTGCCGCCCTAAAGAAGGTACTCAGCCGTTGAACGCTCCCACTGCCCTCACAACTGCGCAGCGCGGCATGCTGCAAAACCTCGTCACTGCGCTGCGGTGCCGTGATGCCGACGAACGTGCCGATCTGCTTGGTGCCGCCATCGACGCTGGAACGGCGGCGCACTTTTCGGCGCTCGCAGCCGCGGCCACAGGCGATGAAATCATGGCGCTCTGTCTGCTCGCCCGGAGTTTTTCCAAGCAGGTTCCGTTGGCTGAGGTGACCGGCTGGCTAGCTCATGAAGCGCCCCACATTCGCGCGGCTGTCATTCAATCTATCGCTTTTCGGCCCGTAGATTCGGGCGTTTTGCGCGTGATCAGCCACGGCGTGGCAGATGAGACGGCGAGCGTACGGATCGCGACCATCCGCGCCGCTCGCCACAACGGCGACCCGACGCTCCTGGCGCTGCTGGAGCCGTTACGAGCTGATGATGACGCTGGTGTGCGACGCTGGCTGGCTGCCAAATGAGCCGCTGAGCGCGCAGCCGGCAATCCCAAGAGAGAATCTCCGCCCTAGCCGTCGATGAAGTGCTGACCACCACCACGGGCGCCGTCGGCGTGGCGCTCGTTGTGCGAGGCGCTCATGTTCTTCGCAATCTGCGCGCCCGTCGCCTGGGTCATCATACCGCGGACCAGCTCCATCGAGGTGCACATGGTGATGCTCGTGCCGGTACCCATCACGGCGACCTGGTCCTTGCTGACATCGCGCCGGATGCTGCCCATGTAGTTCTTGGTGCTACAACCATCGAACATCCAGACCTTGTAGTTATCGTCTGCTTCCTGGGCGTAGTCGGCGGTGAGGCGCTTGTTTTTGTTCTCGCCGGTACCGCTGCTGTTTTGGAGGGCGAGGTACATCACGGCCGACCCGAAGGTGTTCTGCACATCCGTGTCGTTCATCACCACGTTGCCGCTGTTTTCGCCTTCGACCTTCACCAAGCCCTGGGCCGACAGCTTCTTCAGCATAGCGGCCTTTTCGGCGTTCGAAGGATGCGGCTTGCCGGTCTTCTTGGCGACGTAGTGCTTCGCCTCGTCGTAGCTCATCCGCTCGCCTTCCACCGTGATGGTGTAGTTGCGGTCGAAATCTGGACCCGATCCGTAGCGCCCGTGGCCCGAGTACATGGTCACTTCGCCTTGCATGAGCGATTCGCGGTACTCGTCGGCGACGTCAGGGCCCATGTCGGAGTGCACGAGGCGGAAGACGGCCTTGATGTTGTTGCCGAGGTGCTCGGTGTAGCTCTCGTGGACCCAGAACTCTCCGGGGCCGTCTGGCAGCGCGCGGCCAGCCTCTGAATAAGCCGCTGCCGCCGCGTCTTTGTCCTCAGTGAATCCGAGCGCACCGAGCTCGTCATGGGCATAGCGCACGTCTTGGTACCAGTGACCGCCGATGCCTTCGTCGTAGCCCACGAAGAGCCCGAATTCGACCAACTTGTCGGCGTAGAGCTTGTCGTAGTTGATCTTGGTCTTCGACAGCACCTGGGCGTGCATCGGCGCGTTCAAGTCGAGATAGGCCAGCGTGCGCGCGTAGGTCGTTCCGACCGCCTCGCCCGGGCCGAGCAGGTTCTTCTCCTTCTGCAACTTCTCCACGGCGCCCTTCGTGCCACCGCCGTACTTGCCGTCGATGCCGTTGGTCGGGTAGCCCAGCGCAGACAAGGCCCGCTGCAGACCGTAGACGTGGGTCTGTCGCGCGGAGTTCGGAGCGACGCTCGCACCTGCCAGCACCGGATCGAGCGCGCCGGCAAACTCCCGCAGATTCAGGTTGCTCACACCAGAGGGAATCGCGATCTCTGCTGGGGTCACGTCGCCGTTTGGCGTGTCCGTCTGGGTGTCGTCGGGCGTAGTCGGCTCTGGCTCGGGAGTGGGTTCTGGCGTGGGCGTTGGCTCTGGTGCTGGCGTGACGTTGCCGCCGCCACCACCGCTGACATCCATGGCGCCGAGCGTGTTCTTGCCGATGATGCCGTCGTCGCCGAGGTGGTTTTTCTTCTGCCAGTCCTTCACGGCCTTGGTGGTGACCTTGCCCCACGCTCCATCAGCGCCCCACCGACCGAGGTCGTAGCCCTCGTTGATGAGAAACTGCTGAACAGCTCGCACAGCGGGCCCACGCGCACCGGGACGCAACAAGCCACCGCCTTTCGAGACGGTTTCTAAGACGTGGTCGCCAGAAAACAGCGGATTCGTCAGCGCACCGCCGCCAGGCGACGCCGGCGGTTGCGGCGTCGATTGCGCACCACCACCGCCAGCCGCAGTGCTGCTGTCTGTCGTCGTGTTCTGGGTTTGATCGGGACGCTGAGTATGTGTTGGCATGGCATTGACCTCAGTGAAAGCTATAGTCCCACAGGCCCCGCCACCGCAATGTTTTGCACCGTTCCAACAGTTCGTGAGGGGCCCCAATACCCCTGCACCAGAACCGCCTCCCCGAACGCCGGTGCCCGCGTCGGCTACGTCGGCTTACGCAGCAGCAGCGTCCAAGCGGGACGGAGGGTCCACAGGGCGAGAAACATCGCCGCCGGGACGCGCTTTTTCTTCCGCCACAGAAAGCGAAATTGCCCCTTTAGGAACGGCGGACTGAGAAAGGCGTTGGCCACATCGACCGACTCCCTGGCGTTGAGCGCAATGAGCTCATCTCGCGCTAGCGGCCCGCGATATTCGCGTTTTTTCGCCGAATCAGCCCAGCCCTCAGCGATCCGCTGCGCCTCATCTTGCAGATCATCAGGCGCATGCACGGCCTGCACCAACCCCGCCGCGACGGCCTCAGCAGCGGTGGGCTGCCAGCCTTCCTCCGCTAGCATGCGATTGGCGCTCTCTGATCCCATCAGGTGCGGGAAGACCTGCGCCGAACAGCCCTCCGGGCAGACCCCCAACGCGAAAAACGGGGTCGAAAATGTGGCGCTGTCTGCGGCAATGAAGCCATCACACAACGCAGCTGTGGTGACCGCGGCGCCAACCGCAGGCCCATTGGCGGCGACCAAGATGGGCTTGGGGAAGGCGATGAACATCTCGAACAGGGCGCGATTGTGGGCGACGATAGCGTCGTGAACGGTCTGGGGATGAGCGAGCGTCAACGCGCCGGCGAGGTTCACGCCAGCGCAGTAGTAGCGGCCAGTTCCCGTAACAATCACCGCCTTCGTCTCGGGATCAGCGGCCGCATCTTCGAGCGCTTGGTTGAGCGCCATGACCATCTCGGTCGTCCAACCATTGAGCCTGCGTGGCCGATTCATGCGCAGGGTGGTCACGCCTCGCAGCGTCGTCACCTCAACCGGGGCTGTATCGTTGTTCTGCTGTGTCGTCACGTCCTCACCTCGGCTCAAATCGCACTGTCCACTGCCACTATGCGCGCTCGCTACGCGGAACCCCAGCCAAACGCCAACTCCCGACTGCTCGCGGCCTCGTGTGCTGGGTGCCGGCAAGACGATAGGTTGTAGAAACTATCGCGGGCAACGAAGGTCTTGATTTTCTCAACGCGCGATGGTCAAACCGATGGAGTCGTTGCCGAGCGTCGGCCGCACGGCTGCATGTATCCTGCGCGCGGCGAAACCCGGGATGCACGCTGCAGGCATCGCTCGTTCTGTTCTCTACTTCCTCACGCAAGGCCCTTTCCATGAAACAGCAAGCAGACCAGCGCCCGGATCCAAGCTATTTGCGAAAGGCGGCCATCGCGGCGGGTCGCGCGGCGGATCACGCCGGTAGTGTGGACATCGAGCAGATTCCCAACTTCGACATCGACCGCACCATCTTTTCGACCCTGGAGGGAGCAGCTGCCCGTTTTGTGGTGAAGACGCGGGTCGGCACGGAGCCTAAGTGGCACCCCGACGCAGCAGAGCGCGTGCAGCGTGCGTACGTGGCGGCGCGCGAGAAACACCCGCTCCCAGAGGTCAGCTCGGAATTGCTGCAGTTCATGGTCGAGGAGTGTGACTTCGACGTGGAGCATGCCGACGGCTCGTTCCTCGACCACCTGTACTTCTGCTACGAGTACAACGTGCACCACTTTCCGGCGCACTCCCCCATCGTGAGCCTGCTGCACTCCATCTTGGGAACCGGCACCAACACGTTTGCGATGGAAGCCGATAAAATCCCCGATCTACAGAAGTTGATGACCGATTTTGAGTGGCGCCACGTGGAGGCGTTCCCCTCTGTGCTGCGTTTGCTCTACGACTTGCCCCTGCGCCGTGAACTGCGCAGCTCCATCGGAAAGTTCGATAAGTTGGAGCAGGTCTCGTTTCACCGGGTCATCGACAACCAGAAGCTGACGATGAGCGCGGAGGACTTCTGGATCCAGCTCAACTACCAGCTGATTCACCTGATCGACTTTCTGCCCGCCGCCAACTGGGTCACCCACGCGAGCGACACGGCCTTCATCCTCTTTCGGGATCTCTACGACCTGCTCAACACCGGCGGCAAGTTGATGACAGCACTGGATTACACGCCTGCCAGTGGTGGCCGGCAGTCAACGGGCGAAAACCCGAGCATTCCAGCTTGGCTGACCACGCTTATTCCAGTCAGTGTGGGCGAGAAACTTGGCGCAAAGTCGGTCCGCCGCTTCTCTGAGCAGATCAATCATTCGATTTCGTATGAGATGAAGTGGTCGTGATGGTGCAGCCCTGATTGGGGGCTGCGTTCAAGCGGTGTGATCAAGCAGTGTGATCACCGTCCACGTATAGCCACGCGCCGCCGACCCGCTCAAAACGCGAGTGCTCCATCATCGCGGCCGCCTGGCCACCATTGCGATACTGCGCCACGAACGTGACTGTGCCGCGTTGGTCTGCCGGACCGCCCGCCTCCGCTCCGAGAATCTGCAGACCGGTGAACGTCGTCTCCGCTGCCCATTGCGCGATATCTGCGCGCCGGGGACGGGTCTTAGGCGCGTGGGTTGCCAGCAGGTAGTCGACGCGCCTGAGGGCGTAGGCCACATAGCGTGAGCGCATGAGTTGCTCCGCGGTGTCAGGCTGTGCGGTCCCGTCGAGGAACGGTCCGCAGCACAGAGACAGCGGCTTGGCGTGGCCACACGGGCACGATTTCATGATTAAGTTCCCTCGCTCGCCTAGCCACAACCCCAGCCAGATGTTGGGCAGGCTATCGTGACGCCGCCGGTGCCGTCCTTTTCGCAGGACTTCACATCGGACTGCTGGCATGGGTGATCTTGCCACGTGGCCTTGCCATCCGTATCGAACGGGCATGCGCACGGCGGGGCTCCAGCTGTACAAGCAGCGGGCAGCGCAACGCAGGACGAGCAGCTCTCGTTGGTGAGGCAAATTTGGTCTGCGACGCGGCAAGTGCCGCCATGGATGCCGCACGAAAACTGGCCTTCAGGCGGCGCGGATTCCGATGAGCAAGCGCCGAGACAAAGCAGCGCGCCAAGTAGGATCAGTCGTACAATCATCACACACCTCGACCCCGCTCAAAGCCAGCGTAAGGACCACCCGAGAGCGTGTCCAGCCCGGGCGCATGCAACCGAACTGGCAAGGTGGTGCGACGATCCTGTAAGCTCGGTGGTGCAAGGTTGGACAGAGGAGACTAGATGCCGCCCATTCGAATTTCCCGGTCAGGCATGACGGTTTGTCCTGCCTGCGCCCGGCACATGCTGGTGGCCGAGCAGCTCGACGCCACGGACTGCCCCTTCTGCGGTGCGTCGCTCAGGGACGCCGTGCAACGCACGACAACACGCCTGCGGCTCACGGGGTCGAGTGCGGGGCTGACCGCCGGGTTGTTGGCTGCTGCGTTGGCGGCCGGTGCTTGCTCCGATGAGCCGAGTGGCAGCGGAGCCGTCGATGTCGCGCAGACGGACGCACAAACCGCCGAAGACACCAAAGATATCGGCGTGTCTCCCGTATACGGTCTACCGATCGATGGCGGCCCGACAGACACAGGTAAGACGGACGCTGGCAAGACTGATGCTGGCACCACCGACGTGCAAACCATCGAAGACGTGAAAGACGCTGGCGTGGCGCCGCTGTACGGTCTACCGATGGACGCTGGTTCCGCAGATACGGCCGCTAAGGACACGGGTACATCTGATACTGGCACGTCCGATACTGGCACGTCCGATACTGGTACATCTGATACCGGGATTGCTGACACCGCCCCCGCCAAGGACGTGCCGATTATGCCGCTCTACGGTATGCCTGCTCCGGACACGGTCTCCTCCGATACCGGCGGCGACACACTCGACGCGGTTGATGCCGACGACCCACCACCGCAGCCCGAATACGGCATGCCGCCAGGTGGATGATTCGCCCATGAGCGCGCCAACAACGCCAGCTACAAGTCCGAATCACGCGCGAGCGGTCACCACAAAGGACCGTCAGGCGCCCCATCCCTTGTACTGCGTCTGGGAGATCACCCTGGCGTGCGATTTGGGCTGTAAGCACTGCGGGTCTCGCGCGGGCCCTAGTCGCCCTGATGAGCTGACCACCCAGCAGTGCCTCGATGTGGTCCACGAGCTCGCCGACCTCGGCCTGCGAGAGGTGACGCTCATCGGCGGCGAAGCCTACCTGCGAGACGATTGGCATCTCATCGCGGCAGAGATTACGCGGCTGGGCATGATGTGCGGGATCACCACCGGTGCCCTGGCGCTCACCCCAGAGCGCGTGGCGATGGCAGAGGACGCAGGGGTTCGCACCATCTCCATCTCCATCGACGGTCTGGCGCAAATCCACGATGCGCAGCGCGGCGTGCCTGGCTCGTGGCGATCTGCCGTGGATGCTGCCCAGCGGGTCTCCCAGAGCTCCATGCGCTTGGCGACCAACTCTCAAATCAACCGGCTGTCGATGCCCGAATTACCGGCCATGGCGAGCCTGTTGGCGGACATCGGCAGCCGCGCGTGGCAGATCCAACTGACGGTGCCCATGGGCCATGCGGCGGATCGGCCGGACCTGTTGCTGCAACCCTGGGAGCTGCTGGAGCTGTACCCGTTGCTGGTGTGGATCAAAGAGCAACGTCTCGATCCAAATGGCATCACGCTCTATCCCGGCAACAACATCGGCTACTTCGGCCCCTACGAGCAGGCGCTGCGCTACGGCGGCGACAAGGGTGCGCATTGGCAAGGGTGCTCCGCTGGTGAGTGGACCTTAGGCCTAGAGGCCGACGGCAAGATCAAGGGATGCCCGTCATTGCCCAGCAACGCGTGGACAGGCGGCTACCTAGGCCGGGACAACCTACGGCAAGTGGTCAAAGACACCCCTGAGCTGAGCTATCTGCGCAACCGAACCGTGGACGACCTGTGGGGATTTTGTCGGGGGTGCTACTACGCCGATGTCTGCAAGGCTGGATGCACCTGGACCAGCTTCGTGTTCTTCGCTCGCGACGGCAACAACCCCTACTGCATCCACAGGGCAATGCACCACGCCGACAAGGGCCAGCGAGAACGATTACGCTTAGCGGAGGCCGCGCCGGGCACGCCATTCGATAATGGCCGATTCGACCTTGTGGTGGAGCCATCGCCATCGTCTCCGTCTGCAGACGCTGCGCAACCGACGGTTCTCGGGTTTGACCTGGCCGATGTGCTCGCCCTGCAGCCCAATGACCGCAGCATCTGGTCGGAGGACAAGATGTGGCAGGTCTTGGGTGGTCGTTCGCGGAAGGGCGGTCAGAAATTGACCCTCGACGCCCTACAAATGGGGGCCGCGAGGTCGTCGTCGACCGACGATGTACAGGGGGGACAATGATGCGTCACACGCTCACCCAGCAGGCGGCTAGCGGCGGCACCTCGCCCGTACTGATGGTGCTTGCGGCGCTCGCGGTGATGAGCGTTTGCTGCCAATGCACGCCCGCAGAGGTGATGCCCGTGACTGAGGACATCGGCGCCGCCGCTGATAGCACGGACAGCGATCAGTCCGGGCACGCAGACGACGCAGCGTCGGATGGAGGGGTGGCGGCAGACACCCACCAAACGGACGGCGCGACCGTGCAAGATGTTCACGTGGACGATGACACCGGTGCCACATCCACACCGGACTCTTCGGTGGACGACGGGGCGGCGGATGACGCGGTGGCGCCAGATGGGTCGCAGGCAGACGCGCTGGGCGACGGCGGCGGTGATGCGGGGCCCCTGCCCTGCAAGGTGGACGGCGACTGTGGCAGCAACAAGCTGTGCGTGGGTCACACCTGTGTGGATTCGCTCGCGGTCTGGCCAAACGCACTCAGCAAGGCCAACTCGGACCCTTGGCTCCCCGCCCATCATGAGCAGATTCAGCAGCTGCGCCCGCGGGTGCTGGCGCTGAACTTCGTCAACGCCAAGACCAACGCCCAGATGGCCGTGCATCTCGGCAAGTTGACGGCCGCGATGATCGAGTCCAGCCGGCCCCACGGCTACAAGAATGCCGATGCGCCAGCCATGTGGCGGCCAACTGTCGTCTATGAAGTGGACTTGCGCGACAAGGTGCCCCCTGCTGGCTACAAGTGGGCCAACAGCACGCACTACCCGCGCGAACAACCGAAGGAGGGCTACTGGGCCTTCGACTACGAGCAGCTGTTCACCAAGACCTTCGCTGCCAAGATGAACATCGCCGATCCCAAGGGCGGCGGGCCGTTGGACCTGTGTACGCTCATCAACCGCGGCCTGGTACATGAGGTCTGGATCTACGCCGACGCCGACGTGCCCGGCGACGTGAATGCTGCCGAGATCCTTGAGCGTAAAGCCCGCTATGACGCCAAGCGAAAACGGCTCAAGAGCCAGGCGCTCGATGGCTGCGCAGGCAACGGTTGCTTTGACGCGGAGGACGCGTTTCCATCCCATTGCACGCGCACCATTCGCATCGCTTGGGTCAACCAGAACCGCGGTCCTGGCTGTTTCATGGAGGCGCTGACCCACGGCATCGAAGGCACCGGCAATCGCAAGCCAGCCCTGATCCCCTACTTCTCGGACCTCTTTCCTGCCTTCGCGGGCTTTGACCTAGACACCCAGTACAAGCTGCCGTTCAAGAGTTGGTACAGCTGCAAGTATGAGGGAACCTGCTTGAGCTACCCCACACAGACCTCGGTGACGTGGGACATCGGCAAGGGCCCGCAAACGCTACAGAACTACGTGCCAGCGTGCGGCAACGTCCACTTCCCGCCGAACGCGCGAAAGCACTACGACCTGAAGGGGCCAGCCACCGTCATGTCGACCTGCGAGGGGTACGGGCAAGGAGGAGCGCCGGGCGGCGGCGATGTGGCTACCCCCTTCACGATTGGAAAGTTCAGCGCTTTTAATCAAGTGGGCCAAGACTGCATGGGCCCATGGCTGATCTGGTGGATGCAAAACATGCCCGGGTTCGGATCGAAGGCCAAAGTGCCCAGCGGCGAGAAGATGCTGTCGTGGTTGCCGTTTATTTACTATTGATGGGCTGTCTACGCATGGCCAAGCCCTCCCCAATGGCATTTCTCCTCAAGATGCGACCTACCAGCGCTATGAC
>JAGSHB010000184.1 GCA_023954815.1 Myxococcales bacterium
AGGACCGTCTTGCCCGAACCCGCTGGACCGATGACGTGGAGCCGCGGATTCACCAACAGCCCTCGCAGCAGGGTCTGTTGCTGGTCACTTACCCGCATCAGCGCGGCTTCCTGGGCGGCCATCCGCGCTCGCAGCCCGGGGGTTAGCTGCAATACGGGTTGCAGGCAGGTCCTGCGGAAGCGGCGGAAAGCGTCGGTGTCGAGGGTCGGTGGCAGGTAGGTCGCAGCCTGGCGCCAGAAAGACAACGCGCGCTCCACGCATCCTGCGATCTTAGGTAGGTCGTCGGCGGTCCAGCAGAGTTCGGAGCGAAGGGCGAGCGGCAACGCAGATCCGGAGCGGTGCGTCGCGCGGGGGGTGATGACTGCGTGGCCATGCACCAGCGGGATCCGCCCGTCGCCGGTCTTCGCGTGCCATCGCTCCGTCATCGCGGCGACCAGCGCGTGTCGGGCGGATTCCACTTGCGCGACCGGATCTTTTGCCGGCGACCGCCGCCCATCCGGGCCGACGCGCACCCACCTGCCGCTGCGCTCTCGCTGCAGTCCCGCGCCTTTGCACTCGACTGTTAGCATGCCGTGGAGTCGATGGACGAGCACGAAGTCCAGCTCCCTGGCCCGGGCCTCTCCGCTCAGGAGCCGAAGGCCATGGAAGATGAACCAGCCGTCGGAGAGCTGCGCCATGAGCGCGTCCCAGACGAGGGCCTCGGCCGCGCCGCCGGGGCGTTGGGCGTCGGGGCGATTCGGAGGAATCGATGTGGGCATGTTCGCTCCGATTCGGCTGACTACGAAGGTCGCCAAAGCTGCCACTGAGTTGGGATTGGACCCCGGCAGGGTAGCAGAACGAGAGCAGGTTGCGAATATGGGCCACGCGTTAGGTCGGACACCCTCGACACTCTCGGACACTCTCGCAGTCTGAGGTCCGCCTGTAGCCACCACGCCAACAACCCGAGTCCCAGCGCCGACAATCGCCCCAGCGCCTAGCAGACGGCCGATAAACCACCGCCCCCACTACTATGCCTCCCAGCCCTCAGGACGCCCCTCCCGGCCTCCCAGGCCCCTACAACCGCAAATCCGCCCTCAAAAACAGCCCCAAAACCCCGCCGCACAACCATCGGCCACGTCCAACCGCCCCGGCCTAGATCCCGCCGTCCAACCACCAATCGTCCGGCGTCAGCTTCGGCCGACCAGCCCGCCGTCTCAGCGTCACCAACCGTTGCTGAGCCCGGTACGCATCTCCGGGCAGACCGGCTGCTTGGGCGCATTGCTCCGCCAGCGTCCAGGCCGCGTGCTCATGGGGACGCAGCGCCAACTGTTCAGCCAGGGTCGCCGCACGACTCGCAGCCCCCCACGCTTGCCACGCGTCATCGCGTGCCAAGGCCACTCGCCCTTGCAAGATCGCCAAGCTCACCGTCACCGCCATCACGCCTTGGCCACGAAGCACATCTTCAGCCTCGTCCACCTGCAGCTTGGCGCCGTCCGGCTGGCCTGAGCGCCGCAACGCTTCGCCTAGGGTCACAAGGGCCTTCGCCGCATCTAGCGGGTCGCCGAGCGAGAGCGCATCTGCCGCTGCGATACGTAGTGTGGTCAACGCTTGGGCGGTGCGACCCGAACGCTCCAGGGCCACGCCCGACGTGAGGGTCGCGGCGATCTCCAGCGACGGTGACTCCGCCTCATGCGCCATCTCTTGCGCGGCGAGCGCGGCGGCCAAGGCGGGTTGATCAGCCCGCAGCAGCGCCCTCGCACGACCGACCTGCGCATGGGTCTTCATCACGCGGTTGCCATCACATGCAGCAGCTGTCTCCCAAGCGCTCGCTGCCCGCTGTTCATCGCCACAGAGCTCCCGAACCGACGCGCGCAGGCACCAACCCTCAATGGTCAGCGTCGATAGCCCCGCAGCCGGCATGGCGCCTAGCGCTGTGGCCAGGGCGTCTTCCGCTTCCCGGCGCAATCCGCACCGCACCGCCGCTAGGCCCCACTGGACACACGCCCGATATTGCGCAGCGGGCGAGGAGCCCGCAGCGCTCCATTCTGCAGCACGACGCAGCAAGGAAGACCGCCGGTGAGCGTTGGCAGTCTGGCCAGCGAGAGACGCCAAGCACCGCGCCGCGTGCAACGGCTCGCCGGCACGGGCCCATGCGGCGGTAGCCTGCTCCGCGACCCAGGGTTGAGACGGATCGCCCTGTTCCATACTCATCGCCACCGCGACGTGGGTCTGCCGCAGCACACCTTCGGGTAGGCTCCGTGCCGCGTCTTCAGCCATCTCAGCCACGAGCGGCAGCGGCGGATCGCCATCCAACATGCCCGCCGCACTCAGTCGCTGCATCACAGCGGCGATGGGGTGGCTCCCAAACGCGCGGGTGAGCTGCACCGCGCTGATTCCGGCACCGAGCAGCGCCAGGACGGTTCGATCGGCAATCCCGGCCTCAAGGGCTTGGAACTGAGATGGGCTCAGTGGGCCTAGCCGGCCAATTTTCACAGGGGTGGCGTTCCTCACCGCCGCCCTCGGCAGCGTGGCACTGAGCTCATCGACGAAGGCGGCGACACTCGGAAAGCGTCGCTCCGGGTCGCTGGCCAACGCTCGCCGAAGAACCTCCGCGGTCGCAGTGGGAAGCCCGGGTGCAAACAGCTGTCGGCCATCGTCACGGAGCGTCGGTGCGGAGCCGGTCAGTAGCTCGGTGGCGAGCACACCAAGGGCATATTGGTCGCCCTTGGCATTGGGCGGCGCGAGCCCCACCTCTGGCGGTAGATAGGCCGCAGTCCCCCGAATCTGAACGGGAGAACGGTGATCTAGGCCAAAACCGCGGGCTAGCCCAAAGTCGATGAGTTTGATCGGGCCGATCCCCGCGTGAGCCGTGCGAACGAGGATGTTCTCAGGTTTCAGATCGCAGTGAATGACACCTTGGTCATGGGCATGCTGCACGGCGTGACCGATCTCTCGCAGCCACTGGCCAGCGGTGACTGCATCCACCGCCGCCGAAGCCATGCGTTCGCGGAGCGTCGTACCGTCCACCCACTCCATGACCAAAAAGGGGTGTTCGCCAAAGGTTCCCACGCGATGAACCGCAGCGATCGCCGGATGGAGAAGCCGGGCCACTGCCTTCGCCTCTCGCCAAGCGCGCAGCTGCTGAGCTGTGGCATCGGGCTGCCCCCACGGGTCCGACGAGGGCAAGATCTTCACGGCGACGTCACGCCCTAGACTGAGCTCCCGCGCTTGCCACACCTCGGCCTGACCGCCCCGACCCACCCTGCGAATCAACGTGAGGTTGGGCGATATCGCTAAACCTGGCTTGAGCATGGAACTCCACAGCGTTGACAATGTCTGGCCGCAGCGCGCAATCGGAGGCTGATGGTGCAGCGGAACCACGGTTACGGCATGCTATCGGCAGCGGAAATGAAATACCTTCGTCCGCACGTACGTTGCCACTAGGAGACGGTCTCGGCAAAACGGCCGCTCACCGGAGACAGGATGCAATCGCTCGCGCGCGCCACCTTTGCAATCGTCGTCGCGTTGGGTCTGCTCGTCGGATGCAGCGGCAGCCGTCAGGTGACGAAGGCGAGCTATGTCGCTCCGGAACCCACTACGATTTCAGGATGGCACCGGGACTTGCTCAGGCGAGTGCGAACAAAGCAGGACGCAGCTGCCATCAAGGCCGCGGGGGCGCTTCGCAAGCGTGGCGCCCTGACGCAGGTGGCGATGGCGTATGAGGCCATCGCCCTGCGAAGATTGGGGCGGCAGGGGGCGGCGCGGCAGGCGACACTTCGCGTCGTGCAGGCGGCTGCCCGCCAACCCAAGGGGGACTGGCGCGGGCTTGAGTTGCTCGTTGCCTGGTACACGTCGGCACACCCGACCGAGATCTGGGAGCACCTGCGCCCCCTTCGAACCTCCGGCTGCCAGGGACCTCAGGCGTGCGATTTGCTCGCTCGCGTCCTCATTCATGGCCGCGCACTCACCGGCCAACCACTACGGGCGGCTCTCGATGCCGCTCGTCCGCGCGCCTCATCTGCGGCCGCTTCAAAGTGGCAAGCTAGCCTGATCCGAGGCCTCGTCCTTGCCCGTGACTGGCCAAGGGTCGACATCGTCATCGCAGATACGATCAGACGATGGACGACCGAGCCTGAGGGGTGGGCGGCTTGGATGTACGCGGCGCGTCGGCGCCGCGGCCTTCAGCACAGACGCAAGTGGATCGCCGCGATAGCCGGGGCGAAACTATCGGCTGATGTCCTTCGCCGTATCGCCGCGCGCGAGCAGGTCGAGGCCGACGCGCTCATCGTCGAGCGCCTGTGGCGGATGATTCTCAAACAAAAAGGCGCCGTTGAGTCCGATCGGATCGCCTACATACGTCTGCTGACCAAAAACCAGCAACGCGGGCTGTCTTCGATCCGCAAAGACGAGTTTCGCCGGTTAGCTCAGAATTTTGGCGGCGGTACGGCTGAACGATTGGTGCTCGTGGAGGGGTTGCTTGTCGCCTCGCTGACCAACGTCGCCCAAGGGCTGCTCGACAATGCGGAAAACTCGCCCCAAGTGATGGTTCTTCGGGCAGAGATTGCCCGTCAGCTGGGCGATTTGACGAAAGCGCGCGCGCTGGCATCGCAGGCTCACCAACAGGCGAAAGACAAACATGTGGTCGCTGCTCAGTTGGCCCGAATTTGGCGCCCCCATCTGGTGACCGACGCTGCCCAATGGCAGCGTCAGGCTGAGAAGGCAGGGGGCCGACCGACGCTGTCCACCGCGTCTGTTCGCGCGCTCCGACTGCTGCTCTCGCATCGCCCGGCCGCTGGCGCCGAACAGGTGCTCGTGCAGTACGCCCGTCAGTTGAATGGGGCCATGCGTGAGGGGCCCACGGCTCAGGCGGAGGCCAAACGTCATCGCCGCCGGCTGCTCACCGCCATCGGCTCGCGCATCGGCCGGTCACGCTGGCGTACGCCCCTGCGTGCGGTCCTCACCGCGCTGGCCAGCAGCGACCGCGCCGGCGCGCCAACCTTGTACCTCCTAGCCCGAGTGAACTATCGGTCAGGACGTCCTGATGCCGGCCTCGCCGCATGGAAACGAGCGAGTGAGGCCGCCCTGTCCTCTGGTGCGCACCTCAATCATGCACAGCTTCTCAACGACCTCGTGGCGCGCTCTAGTACGCGTCCGCTGCTGGCTTGGTTGGCGTACACAAAAGGCGCGCGTGTCGGTGATGCCGCACTGTCGTGGCGCATCGCACAGCGCTTGCTGCGAAGTCGCGACAAGATCGCCGGTCGCCGCTGGGTGGTCAGGGCGCTGTCACTCATGGACGGCGGCACAGCATTGTTGGAGCGGCTCCCCGGTCTCGATGAGCCCCGCCGCAACAAGCGTCATAGACCGATGGTGCTGAGCGCCAGTGACTTGCGCCGGCTCGTTTCGCGCGGCGCCGCTGACCTGCTGGTGAGCTACCTTCACGAGCGACGAGCGAGCACCGACAACGACCCTCGTGCCACGATAAAGTATGGCATCGCTGAGTCCTCTGCCTTGGCGCAATTGGGTCGTGACGACGAGGCGCGCAAGATGGTCAGGCAGCTCGCGGCGCTTGGGCGGCTGCGCTCTTCCGACCGTCGTGACCTCCTCAATCTCGCTTGGCGACATGGGATGTGCCGTCTCGTCCTGGATCTGTCCAAGCGTTTCATCGCCCGACGCGATTCGCGCACGTACAAGCTGGCAGTGTCCCGCGGCGTCGCCTGTGCACGGCGTCTCGGCGACAGGCCGGCCGCCTTTGAGCTCGCCAAACAGGTCGAGCGCAAGCGGATTCGTCTCAGCAGTCAGCTGCTGATGGCCAAGACGCTGGCCGAGCACGGCTTCGATCGGCTCGCGATTCACTTCTTTGAGCGGAAGTTCCGCAACGCCCCGCGCCGCGCGAGCCTGAACTACTACTACGCCTGGGCCGGTGCGTTGCTGGCCCTCGGGCGCGTCGATGACGCAGTCCACGTGCTCAATCGATTCATCAGGATCTACCGTCGCAACGCGGGCATGTGGCGCAGCTCGGCGCAACTGCTCGAACGTCATGGCTATCTTACCCAAGCGATCGCCCTGCTCGAACGCGGAATTGCGGTGCACCAGAAAGACCTCGCGATGCGCCTGGCGCTGGTTCAACACTTGCTGCGACTCGATGACCAAGAGCGCATTCAGCCGGCCGTCGCCGCATTCGTTCGGCTAGGCCCTGCGGCCTTACACTGGCGCTCGCTCGTCGAGACGGCGACCTCCCAGGATCGTCTCGCCGTACTGCATGACGCGCTGACGCAGCTGATGGACAAGGATCGGCAACTAGAGCGAGTGCGGATTCAAGTCGCTGCTCAGGTCGGAGACCGTCGGGCCGTGCTGGCGGCCATTGGCCGGCTCCGCGCGAAGGGCCCAGTGGCGGACCGAGCGGTGCTAGCGGCCCTGCGGCGCGTCGGAGCGGAACGCCAGGCCCGCGCCGTGGCGCAAGACCTACTCACCCAGCAACAACCGCAGCGTCGCAGTTTCGCCAACCAGACCCACGCCCAGGACATGCTCGCCGCCCTGGCTGTGCGGCGGGACCCATCGTCCAAGAGAGAGGCGCTGGCGCTGGCACGTCTTCACGTCGGCCGGTCTCTGGAGCCCGGCGCCTCAGCTCGTGCCTCATCTGTCGCCCTCGCCCATCACGGCTACCTGCGCGAGGCGTCTGCCTTGGGTTCTCTGGCTCTCAACGAGGGAGCGGACGATGAGCTACTGATGTGTGAACAGGGGCAGATTCAGTTCGTACGTGGCGATCGCGCCAAGGCCATGGCCTTGTGGCAGCGCGCGGTGGCGGCCACGTTGACCCATCCGCGGATCGGTCGGCGCTTCGGCTCTCGTTCTTCAAGCCGTCGCACCCCACCGGGAATCAAGTGTCTGGTTCGCGTTGCCGAAAGCGCCGGGGAGTACGCCGCGCTCAAGGGCTGGCTGGCCAATTGGCGGGACGTCCTGCCGCAGGTGACCGCGCTGTGGAAGTGGTCGATTCGACTGGAGGTGAGCGCTGGCAATTTGGACCATGCGGTCCGCCTGCTGCGCGCTGCCGAACGGCGATCAGCGAACTGGAGCGACTCCGACTTTGGTCTGGTCGCCCGTCTTCTCTTGGCTCGCGGCGCGGGTCCGTTGTTGCTGAAGAGCTTTGAACGCGAACCTCCCCGAACTGAGTCCTGGTGGCTCGCCTTTGCCGCCCGCACTGCGCTGCGTCACCGTCAGCCTGGGGATCCCGCCGCCGCCCAGCTTCTCAACAATATTGAACTGATCGCTCGAAACGTGCCGGAAGCGAGGGCTTGGTTGGCGCTGGAGTGGGTCAATCAGGGGCAGCCACAGCGGGCCCTGACGATTCTCGGTCAGGCGCCTCTTTCGTTGATGCCGCACCTCGTAGCCCATGCGCGATGGAGCATTCGCATCCGTCGCCATTCTCAGCGATTTCCTCCCTCTGTGCGACGGGCGTGGCGGAAATTGACGCCACCGCGGCCGAAGGATCCTGCGGCGCGATCCTGTGCAGCCACGTTGATCGCTGTTGCCCGCTCCCATCCGAGCGAAGACAAATCGCTCCTGGCGCCCTCGCCAATGGGAGTCCGCCAGGCGGTTGCTGTGGCACGAAAATGGCTGCGCTCCGGTGGCGCTCAGGCCGCCATTCGACTCGCCCATGAGTTGACGCTGCAGGGGCACGCCGGATTGGCTGCGGAGGTCGTCAAACTCTCACCCAAGGGAGGGCGACTCCCGCTGGCACTGGAAGAGCTCCGCTTCCGCGTCATCGCAGCGACGGGCTCCGATACCGATCTCGTCGCTGCAGCCAAACGTGCCGCTGTCGGTACTGAGAGACGGTTTCGCTCCACTCCGGCCGATATGGGACCCGTCGTTCAGCGCATCGTCGACCTCCTGATCGCCTGGGGACGCCCGTCGGGTGCCCGTGCGCTGCTCGCTAGCTACCCCGAGTGGGTTCGCGGGCGCAGACGCTCCGGCATCCTGAGTGATACAGCGCTCGGCCGGTCACTCCAACTCAACGCCCGCGGGGTCACGCCACGTCCGGCCGACGACGGTGCCAATTACGCCACGATGGCCCAAGTGACGGTAGCACTGGCCGCTGGAAATCCCCGCGCCGCCGAGACAAAGGCGCTTGCGCTCGCGCGCCAAACCGACACGCCATGGCGGGTTTGGGTGGCTGCATCGAAGAGCGCTTTTCAGCACCGAGAGTGGCCGTCGGGTCGCTCGTTCTTGGCTCACGCCAAACGCGCCGGTGCACCGACCGGGGCACTTGCTTGCCTCGCACTGCGAGGTGGCAGCTCCAGCGACGTATCGGCCTGCACGGCGGGGCGACCCCTTGCGTCTTTGGACGACTGGGAGCTCGTGTGCTTTGCCGCGGGTCTCGGTCGCGCCGGCCGTATCAGCGCAGCAATTCGCCGTGACATCCACCTGCAGCAGTTGGACGGACGCCTCCGATTGCTGGCCGCGCTCGCCGCGGCACGCTCAGAGCTGTCTGGCCCCGGCCGTGAGTTCATTCGAACAGTCGGTATGCAGTTGGTCCAACGAGCTCCTAAGGGAAAGCGTCGTCGCCAACTCGTCAATGCAGGCCTGGATGATCTAGCCGTGCTAGGCGTGATCGAGCCCGGCGTGTCGGTCGCACAAGCCGCGTTCGACATCGAGCCGCACGGGCAGGGTAAGCGCAACAACCTCGGCTACGCTCGTCTGCTCGCGGGGCAGGCTCCAGCCACCATCGTTCCATTTGTGGCCAAGGATTTGGGGCATCTGATGGGCAACTCTGCCGAGGCCATTTTCGATACGCTTGCAACCGGACTGATGGCCATGGGGCGCCGAACCGAGGCCATGCGACTGCAGCGCTACAGCTTGGTCTCTTCGCCCTCGAGCGGCAGTTTTAGCCAGTTGCCCATGGTGCGGCACGCCGCATTTCTTGCCGATGCAGGCAGATGTCCGGATGCCATCATCATGGCCCTGGGCGCATTGCGCCGTGCCGATGATGGTCCGGCTAGAGATGGCGTGTCGGGTGACGGCACGCGCAGTAGCACGCACGCCCATCGTATCGGTATTCAGTGGCGCGCCCGCGCAGTCGTGCGTCGCTGCCTGCGTGCGAAGCCCAAAGTCGTGGCCCCGACAACCAAGTCCCGCTAGCCGCCTGTTGCGTACTCTAACGAGCTACATCGCGGTATTTTTGCGTCAAATTTCCGTCCGCCGGCCTCCCTTGCACCCGAACACTGCCCACGGCTACCCTGCCGCGCCCAGGGAGGCCGCAACGTGAAGCTCATTGATCCAATTCCGCTCAGAGCAGTGCCTGCCAATTTGATTACCTGCACAGGTATGACGCTTGGCTTTCTGTCCATTGCGTCGTCATTCCTGGGTAATGTCGACCGGGCAGCATGGTTCATCGCGCTCTGCGCCCTCATCGACAAGATGGACGGCACCGTCGCACGGCGTCTCAACGCCACGAGCGAATTTGGCATTCAGATGGACTCCTTCTCCGACCTCATTACCTTTGGTCTGGCGCCAGCCGCCCTCGTTTGGTCTGCGGCGCCGGTGATCGCGCCTGAGGTTTGGGGGCATAGCGCCACACTCGCCGGGCTACCTGCTGCTCTCCCACTCGCATCGGTCTGTATCCTGTACTGCGTCTTCGCCGCCCTCAGGCTCGCCAAGTTCAACGTCACCACCTCCGAGCATCCCCGCGTCTTTCATGGTCTTCCCACCACCTTGGCCGGTAGCCTCGTAGCGCTCCTCTTTCTCGCCACCCGCGAACAAGGACTCCTTACGCCCACGGTGATGGCGCTATTCCCGCCATTGCTGGCCGTCAACGCCGGCCTCATGGTGTCCAATTTACCCTTGCCCAAACTGCGCCGCGCCGGTCACCCCATCGGGTTCGCGATCCAAATCTTGCTGGGTGTGGCCATCTTCCTCCTGGTCCCCCTACAGATGTTCTTCTGGCTGCCCCTCGCCGTCCTCGTCGGTTACGTCGGCATCGGTTTCATCATCGGGCTACAGGGCGAGGCCGCCGCTTCATGAGCAGTCACGTGATCGATGCCGCAGATGGCACACCGCTCTCGGTTCGTGTCACCGGCCAGGAGGGCGCACCGGTCGTTGTCTTGTGCGATGGGATTGGCTGCGACGGCTACATCTGGAAGTACGTGCAACGGGATTTTGGCGACCGGCTGCGCTTCATTCATCCGCATTATCGTGGCCACGGGCTGAGTGCGCTGCCGGCCGATGATGCGACGCTGACCATCGAACAGCTCGCCGACGACATCTGGCACGTCGTGGACCATTTCGAGGTCGACAACGTGGTTCTCTGGGGCCACAGCATGGGCGTCCAGGTGACCCTGGAGGCAGCATCTCGGCAGCCGGGTCGCGTGCGGGCATTGCTACCGACCTGCGGCGCTTTCGAGCGTCCACTCGATACGTTTCACGGCAATAGCTACGCCTCTCAGGCACTGCCATGGGTGCGGAGCTTCCTGCTCGCGCGGCCGGATTCTGTGCGGCGATTTTGGCAAAAGGCAGTCCCGACAGAGTTTTCGTATTGGCTCGCAACAGCTACCGAGATCAACGGCCGTATGATCCGTCGCGAGGATTTTTCGCCCTACCTGGAGCACCTCGCTCGGATGGATCCTCTAGTTTTTACGCACTTGCTGCACGGCGTCGCCAATCACAGCACAAGGCGCTACCTCGCTGATCTGACGATGCCCGCCCTCATCTTCGCAGGCACGCGGGACCACTTCACCCCAGGATCTCTGGCCGCCGAGCTGGCCGGCCTGATGCCCGACGCTGAGCTGTGTGAAATTCCAGGTGGCTCTCATACGGCGCCGCTGGAGTTACCCGACTTGGTCACCCTCCGCGCCGAGGCATTCCTCGAACGGATCGGCATCCTCTCCTAGGTTCCGGGCCGATTTGGCACCAGAAGACCGCGCCATTTCTCGTCATCCGTGAGCGTGGATCTCTGCGGAGCGCTCTTTTCCCGACAAAGAACGTGTCGCGACAGTCCCGCAATGACGCAGCGCTTTCCCAGGGACGGGGAAGTCGCTGCTTGCCGCGACTGGGGGCGCTCATAGCCCCCCCATAGAAAACACACTAGGAAATTGCTGCGATAGTCGTGCAATGACGCAGCAAATTCCTAGACGTCGAAGAACATCGGGTCATGCGCCTGGATGAAGGCGTTCAGCATCTGCTTTTCATCGTTCGTCAGGTCGAGCAGCCGCACCCCGGCTCCAGCTTGGGCCTGTCGATCGCTGTGATTTTGGTCAAACGGCCGCGTCCATGCCACTTCGGCCTTCTTTTGAAAGACGTGCTCGGAGCCCGGAATACTAAAGCGCACCTCAATGGCGTCGCCGCGCTTCAGCTCTTGGTCCGTGGCAACGAACAATCCGCCCGACGAGATATTCGCGGACAGCCCGACGAAGAGTTGATGACGCGTCGCCACACCGATCTTGATGTCGAACGCGCTTCGACGTTCCGTGCGCTGTTCTGCGCCGTTTTTCTTCTTTGCCTTACTCATCAAGCACCCACATGCACACGGAGGAGATTGCGGCCCAGCAACAATAAGTCGCCGCTTCGCAGCGCAATCTCGCGTTTCACCCGTAAGAATGTCCCGTTCGAACTACCCAAATCCTTCAGGTAGACCCGGCCGCCTCGCTCACTAATCACCGCATGGGAGCCAGACACGAAGCCATCCTTCGGAAACAGAATGTCACCGCGTTCGCGGCCCAAGAATACGTCTCGATGAGACAGCAGGTAGGCATTTGCGACCTGCCGCGCCATCCCAATTTGGCACAAGCGACCCCAGACCCCACGCGGAGTGGGACAACCGACCCGAAGGGGCCGGCCGGTCTTGGCTGAGATCTCAGGTGCTATCTCTTCGGTTCGCTCGAAGCGCAGCACCTCTTGGCCGACCCGCACAATATCACCATGCTGAAGTTCAACCGGTGTAGAAATGCGAAGATAGGTCCCGTTGCAGAAGTCCAAGGGACGCAAACGGAACGGCGGATCGTCCGCGGCGACCACACAGTGCAGTTCGGCGAGCAGCCCGTCGGACTCGAAGCGGATGGAGCTGTTGGCGGCACGACCGAGGCTGTTGTCTCCACGCTGCAAGGGGTAGCGCACGGACTCATTGCCGAGGTCATCGATGAGAGCGAGATGCCCGACCGTTGGAACGGCGACCGGCTCTTTGGGGGGCGCTTCCGCGTCACTCTTGCGCGGCGTACCGCACACACCACAGAAGCTGTAGCCATCAGGGATGGTCGCATCGCATTTGTCGCAGGTCAGCGGCGCCGATGCCGTGCCCCGCTCATAACCCGTTCCCCGGGCGGCGCTTGGCCGACGGGGCTCTGGGCTTTTCGCTGCTGGGGCACCGGCAGGC
>JAGSHB010000291.1 GCA_023954815.1 Myxococcales bacterium
CAGTCGAAACCTTGCCGAATTCCAAGCCGTTCAAGTCGACATCGGCCTTGGCCACCAGCTCGATCCACTCCTGCGAGGTCTCCGAGCCGATGGGATTGAACATCACCTCGTTGATGAGCACCTCGCCCTTTTGCGGTGTCTTCGGCAGCCGCGGCTCGCCGTTGTCCAAGCACTTGCCAGCGACGGAGCACGGCCGGTTCGCTGCGCCAGGGGTGCCCTTGAAGTCTTCGTACTTGGTCGTATCCGCGGAGGTGTGCTCGGCGGTGGACAGGCACCAGTTAGCCGCGGAGTCGTTGGCCGTCGCGTCATTTTTCAGAGAGGACAGCTGCCACGAGACGCCGTCTTTGGCGGCGCCGAAGATGACCTCGTCGACGACCGTGCTGTTGCACTTCAGCGATAGCTTTCCGGCGCCGAGCGCTGCCGGTTCGCCCGGTTCCGTCTTCGGTACCGAGTTGCCCATGTCGCCCAACTTCTTGCCGTAGCCGTGGTCCACGAAGGCGGGCAGGGTGGTCTCGTCGTTGTCCCGATTGCCGAGCACGATCCAGTCGCCAGCCTCAATGATCAGCGATGGGAGCTTATAGGTCTTGCTGCCAGAACCGTCGGCGCGGGCACGCATCAGCCGGACGCCCTTCAGATCGACCGGATTGGACGTCGCGTTGTAGATCTCGATCCACTCGTGCTCACGATCGGCCCCTTTGGGATTCGCGAGCAGCTCCGTGATGACCAGGTCACCGAAGATCAGGCCCGATTGGCAGCTCAACTCTTCGTCGCCGTCGCTGCCGCAGGCGGTCATCATTGCCACGGTCGCGAGTAGACTCATCGCTGTGATGACTCGAAATGGGAGGCCTGCGGTCGTCTTTCTGCTGTGGGTCATCGCGCCTTCTGAAGCTAGGGGGGTCGCCTTCATCATCGATGGCCTCCGTGTGGGGTCTTTCCCGCCGTCGGTGCGGAGCCCGTCGCTTTGGTGCCGGCTGGTGCAGTGGCAGCTGCGCTGGGCTGGGCAGCTGGCCGCTGTGCTGCAGCGAGTCGGCGGTTCACCTCGGGGTTGTTGGTCGGCAAGATGATTTGCTCTGGTTTTGAAACAATGATCTGCAACTGTGCTCTTCTTCTACGTTTATACTCGGACACCACGCCCGTGACCCGAATGAAGTTGCCGCTCGCACGCATGACGTTCGAGGCCGCGACGAGTTTCTTGTCGAAGAAGATTAGAGGAAAGTCTGACCGTTGTCGCCGTGACAGCATCACCCGAGCCGGACCCCGCCGTCCTCTCCGCAGCGCACCTACCGTGGCCAGGATGACGACCTTCTTGCCCATGTGAGCTCTGATCCGGGCGATGGCGTCCCAGTGGGTGAGCACGATGTAGTTGCTGCGGGTCTTCGCTTCGGCTTCAAAAGTACGGATAAAATCGCCACGCGAGTTCCACCACGCAAGGCGCCTTGGATAGTCATCATAGTGCTGCGCGCCCGGCTTCCAGATGCCGCGCTTGGCTTTCCGCGCCTCCTCCTGGGCGGCAGCAAATTCCTTGTGATAACGCCGCGAGTAGGAGTACTTCGCGAAGTAGGGGCTCATGCCAGCGCGCACACATTCGACGTTGTAGTTGACCCACTTGCCCTTCCTCCGCACGAGCACATACGTCAGGTAGCGCCCGAACCGACCCTTGATCTCTTTCGGATGGTCGCGCTCGAGCCGCACCACCTTCACGCCCTTGAAAAAGGCCACGGCGAAGTCCTTGGCTGCCGTGCCGAGCGGCGTCGCGATCTTCACCGGGCCGTGCGAATTCTTCTTGTGGTAGTCGAGGTAGGTCGTCCATCCCTGGGCAAAAAGTGCACGATTCTTCTCTTTCTTGAACGTCTCTTCCGTGTCGATACCGAGCAGGCGCAGGGTGCTCTTGAGGCCTTGAACCCGGATCGTGTCGCCATCGATGATGCCGTTTTGGGCAGGGAGCGCGAACTCGCCCATGTTCACGCCCAGCGCGTCAGGATTCTTGAGGGACTTGTGCAGCTGATCGACGTCATATCGACCGGCCCGCTTGCCACCGCCACACCCGGCGGTCGAGGCGAGGGCAACAGACAGAGCAGTCAACGTGATGAGCGCGCGTCGCAGTCCGTGCATGGGCGCCCAGCGCCTGACACGCAGAATCTGAGGGCGCTGTCGTTGCGTCTGGACGAGGCTCGTCATCGTGGAACTCCTCACTTGTCGTGTCGCGCGGCGGATCGATACGCGGGCAATCTACCATTGCCGGGCGCGAAAACCACTGACCTGAAGATTGTTGGCAAAACTGGGGAGACGGGGCGCAAACCGCGTGGTGAGTCGATGCACAAGACCGCTGACCGACCCCATGTGCCGTTTGCGTGAATCGCGCCCCCCGGCGCTGGCGATTAGTGCCGCAGCGTCACCTGCGCTGTCCCCGTCGTTGTGTTACCACTGACGCATCAACCGACAGGGGTCTGATAATGCCAGCCTTTCGCCCAGAATCGGCGCGGTCGTGCCCGATGACCGCGAGGATTACTCTTGCGCTTGCGACGCTGCTCGCTGCGGTCTTCGCCGGCGCCTGCGGCGCGCTGCCCAACTACGTAGGTGAGCAATCGACCGACCAGGGGGTCGTCGACTATTCGGCCATGTTTGGAGCCTCGTTTACGGACAGCGCCTTCGTGAGCCACGCGATGCCCAACAAACTGCTCCGGCGCGTCTTGATCAGCCCCTCCGTCGCCATGCCTGACTCAAGAACGAGCAGCACGCCAACGTCGACAAACGCGGTGAGCAGCGCAGGGGCATCCGTGCTCGTGGCCTTGCTGGGTCAATGGGGGAGCGATGTGATTGCGCCGGCTGCGCTGAGACCGATGCTCAAGAGGGCCTGCAAGGATCCGTGTGATCTCAACAACGCGACCTGGCTCGAGCAGGCGCTGTGGCTGGCTTCCGCTGCTCCCAATCCAAGCGACGCCCTCAGACGACCTACCGCTGCACTGCCAGTGACCACGCTGCGAACCCACTGGAAGAGCGTCTCGGCTGCCGTGCTTTGGAATGCGACAAAACGCCAGTTCGAGGTGCTTCCGACGCATCTCGCCAAAGGTCGTTCACGCTGTTCGGGGATGAAGCTGTCGATTCCGGTGAACGAGTTCGCAAGCGAGGTGGTCGATGTGCGCAGTGGGCGGATCTTGCTGCGTGTGGATACAGCGAAGTCCGTCGAGCAATCTGGCTTCAACGCGCGATGGCAAATCCAGGTACGCCGTAGCCAGGGGGTGTACCGGAGTCGCGTTCGCAACGTGTACTGCGCGACGATTCCGGCAAACTGGCGTGCCGAGTTGGTCTGGCGAATTGCTCGCGCACGGGCAGCGCATGCCGCCCAACTGCGCGCGCTCGTCGCGAAGGGGTTGCAGCCGCTTCGAGAGGGAAGTCAGTCGACGAAGCGGCCCCGCCCAGCCCCGCTCACTACCGGCCATCAGCCGTGAATGCACGCGCTCGTTGGCGCTAGGCCGAGGGGGCACGGGGACGATCCGGCATGCGTCGACTTTTTTTTTGGGGGGGGGGGGAGGGCCCAAACGCCCCGCAGGGGGTAGGTGAGGCCGGGTACCCCCTATTGTGCCTGCCCCGACTGAAAACGGCTCCTGCGGCCTTCCAGGGCCAATTGCGGCCGTTTGGGGGTCAAAATTAGGCCGAATTTCAGCCGGCAGGGGCAGAGGTCGACACTTGACTCATAGATGATCAACGGCGTCTCCCGTCTCCGCCCCTATGAGACGCCCTCGAATTGACTGGCCCCAACTGGGCCTCTGCGGCCTTTCGCAGGCGCTGCAGCTCGTCATCGGTAAACCCGGTAGCCAACGCGCTGCCGCCCGCCACCGACATCACTCGCCCAGGCTCCGGCACATGCTTCAGCCCGAGCGCATGCCCAATCTCGTGTAGGAGGAGCGCTGTCGCCCCATGGCCCGTGCGCCGCATCAAGTGCCGCGCCGACACGAGCACCACCGTCGGCCCGCCACCCGCCTCATAACCAGCCGCCCGCGCCACCGCCCGCAGCCCATCATCGCCACCTGCGAAGGCCAGCGGCCCCAACGCCAAGCCCTGCAGCTCCGGCAAGACCGCCGCCGCAGCCGACGAAGCCGGTGCGATCTCGGTCACCAGCACCACACACACACCGCCGGGCGCACAATCCCGGGCCAACGGCAGCACTCGCTCACGTAAGGGAGCCAGAACCGCAGCTGCCCTGTCGCCGTCCGCCAGCAGTTGGTCCCGCCGCAGGGGCAACAGCGCCCCGCGCAGGTCGTGTTCCAGCACCACGAGCGGCACGACCACACCCACGCTAGCGAGCACGCGTCGCACGCCAGCCACTGCCGCCTTCAAACGCGCCTTTGCCGCTACAGACGGACGCGCCTCGGCGGCGTCCGCCACCGCAGGCGTATTTGCCGTATGAG
>JAGSHB010000281.1 GCA_023954815.1 Myxococcales bacterium
GGTGCTCAGTGGTCAAGACGACGGCGCACACACCGATCACCTCGCGCTCAACGCGGCGGCTGCGCTGGTCGTGACGGACAAAGCGGCTGACCTGCGCAGCGGCGTGGCCTTGGCCAAAGAGCTCATTCGTTCGGGCGCCGCGATGAAGTCGTTTGAATCCTATCGATCAGCAACAATCGCGCTGAAAGGGGACGCATGATTCCCGCCGACGCGTTGACTGAGCTTATCGAAAGCGGCGGTGCCCTGCCCTTGCGAGACCCGCCCGGTGTCGTCGGCCGGATTTGCGCGCGCAAAGTGCAAGAAGTTCGGGCTCGTGCGCAGCGCTCACCCGTAGCGGCGTTGTATCAACAAAGCGCTGCACAGCAACCGCCGAGAGGATTCGCCGCAGCGCTGCGAGGCAGCAAACTCGGGCTGATCGCGGAGATGAAGCCGCGCTCGCCGTCCCGCGGAGCGATTCGGCCAGGGGTGACACCGGGCGACATCGCCGATTGGTATGGCCCTCACGCGGCGGCGATTAGCGTTTTGTGTGACGGCGAGGATTTTGGCGGCAGTCATAGCCTGATGGCGGAGGTGCGGGCTCGGGTGAGTCAGCCGGTGTTGTGTAAGGACTTCTTCGTCGCGCCCTATCAAGTGATCGAGGCCCGTGCGTGGGGTGCCGACGCGGTGCTGCTGATGTGCAGCGTGCTGCAGCCGGACAGCTTGCGGACCATGTTGGCGTTGACGCATGCCCTGGGGATGGATGCCC
The DNA here is from genome assembly GCA_023954815.1 of Myxococcales bacterium. Taxonomy (GTDB): domain Bacteria; phylum Myxococcota_A; class UBA9042; order UBA9042; family UBA9042; genus UBA9042. The sequence goes on from JAGSHB010000281.1 coordinate 746, forward strand.
TGGTGGAGACCCACGACGAGGCGGAGATTGCCGAGGCGGTTGAATCTGGCGCGGCGGTGATCGGGGTCAATGCGCGGGATCTGCGGACGCTGGACATCGACTTGGCACGCGGTCGCCGCCTGCTGCAGACCGTGCCAGCGGATAGGGTTCGGGTGGCGGAGAGCGGGCTCAGTGGTCCGGATGATGTGAATGCTGTCCGGGGCATCGCCGACGCGTGCCTGATTGGCAGCCGGCTGATGGCGGCGCCTGATCCGGCCGCGGCCATCGTGGAGCTCGGACTCGGCGCTCAAGCGGGGGCTGCATGATGGTCGGCCTGCCCACAACGACGAGCCCCAACCGCGGCCAACCAACCATCGAGGTGAAGATCTGCGGTGTGCGGACCATCGAGGCCGCCAAAGCGTGCGGCGGTGCCAATTGGGTCGGACTCAATCGCGTCCCTGGCATCAACCGCTTTGTGACGGACGAGGCGATGGGGCCGATTGTCGCTGCGCTCACCGCTGCACGGCCGATTTTGGTTGTACGCAACGCGACGCTGGAGGCGGTGTTGGCGCAGGTGAGTCGCTTCGGTGTGCACGCGGTCCAACTACATGGCGATGAGCAGCCGGAAATGGGAGCTGCGCTCCGAAAACAAGGGGTTTTTGTCGCAAAGGCGCTGCACGCTGGCCATCTCGCAGACACCGACTTGGTGCGCGCTTGGGCCGCACATGCAGATCGATTTGTGCTCGACGGGCGCGATGCGGGCAGCGGCAAGACCTGGGCATGGGCAGACCTGCGTCTGGTCGGTGGCGCGCTTGCAGGGGTGCCGGTTTGGCTCGCTGGTGGTCTTCATCCGGACAACGTCGGTGGTGCTGTCGCACAAGTCCGGCCAGCAGGTGTGGATGTGGCGTCGGGCGTTGAGCGCGATGGAACGCAAGCAACAGATCTGATTGAACGCTTTATCGAAAGCGCGAACGACGCGCTGAAGGAACTTTGATGCAACTGAGTGGACGATTTGGGCCGTTTGGTGGGTGCTTTGTCTCGGAGCTGTTGATTCCAGCGCTCGAAGAGATGGAGTCCGCGTGGCTGGCTGCGCGAGAGGATTCGGCGTTCAAGGCCGAGCTAGATGACTTGTTGGCCCGATGGGCCGGAAGACCGACGCCGCTGTATCGCGCGCCTGCCCTGAGCGACACCATCGGTTGCGAGGTCTATCTCAAGCGGGAAGATCTGCTGCACGGCGGCGCCCACAAGACCAACAACACCATCGGCCAGGCGCTGCTCGCCAAGCGGATGGGGCGCACGCAGCTCATCGCCGAGACAGGCGCCGGTCAACATGGCGTGGCGACAGCCATGGCGGGTGCGCTGCTGGGGCTGAATGTGCGGGTGTTCATGGGCGCGAAAGACGTCGCCCGGCAGCAACCGAACGTGCGACGGATGCAGCTCTTTGGCGCCGAGGTGATCCCTGTGGAGTCTGGCAGCCGCAGCTTGAAAGACGCCATCAACGAGACGTTGCGCTACTGGACGGAGACGGTGGCGACTAGTTTTTACGTCTTCGGCACGGTGGCTGGACCGCACCCCTATCCGTCGATTGTGAAGGACTTTCAGCGGGTGATTGGCGAGGAGATCAGGGCGGATCTACAGGCCGAGTTGGGGCGCTTGCCCACGGCAGTGATGGCCTGCGTCGGTGGCGGCTCAAATGCCATGGGTGCGTTCGCGGAGTTTGTGCCTCATCCAGAGGTGCGCTTGATTGGCGTGGAGCCAGCAGGCCACGGGTTGGAGACGGGGCAACATGGCGCAACGCTAATCGCCGGGCGCCCTGGCTGTGTGCATGGTTCGATTTCGTACCTTCTTCAGGATGACGTCGGTCAGGTGCTGGAGGCGCACAGTATCTCTGCTGGGTTGGACTATCCCGGTGTCGGTCCCGAGCACGCATGGTTGAAGGAGCAAGGCCGCGCGCAGTACGTCTCCGCAACGGACAACGAAGCGCTCGACGCGTTGAGTTGGCTGTGCCGAAACGAGGGGATTTTGCCCGCTTTGGAGTCGAGTCATGCGGTGGCTGCGGCGATGAAGACCGCCGGCCAGTGGCAAGCTGAAGACGTGCTTGTGATCAATCTTTCCGGGCGTGGAGACAAGGATCTGGCTCACGCAATCAGTGCGATGGACGCCCGAGGAGGTGTGGCATGAGCGACGTTTACCCACAGCGGCCCGACAGCACCCCAACCAACCCGCTGACCCAGTGCATTCGCGCCTGCAACGACCGGGGCGACGGCGCCTTGATGCCCTTCATCGTGATCGGCGACCCCGATTTGCAGGCGACCCACGCCGTTGTGGACGCGCTGGTGGCAGGCGGGGCAGACATCTTGGAGTTTGGCTTTCCGTTTTCTGATCCGCCCGCCGATGGACCGGTGATTCAAGCGGCGGACGTTCGTGCACTCAATAACGGTACGACGCCCGTGGATTGTCTGGCGTTTATCGCCGAAGTGCGCGCCCGGCACGACCATCCCATCGCCCTGCTGCTCTACTACAACCTGGTGCTGCAACATGGCCAGGAGCGGTTCTTTCGGGATGCGGCCGATGCGGGAGTGGATGCCGTCCTCGTCGCAGACGTCCCGCTTGAAGAATCGGGGCCGTTGCGTGCTGCGGCGGCGTCTGTGGCGGACCGACTGATCAGCAACGTGCTCATCGCGAGCGAGCTGTCGACCGACGCGCGGTTGGACCAGGTCGCCGAGGTCGCTGGCGGCTATTTGTACGCAGTGAGTCGCGTAGGCATCACCGGCGAACAGCAAGACGTCGCCGCTGGACTTCAAAGTCAGCTCGACCGGTTCCGTAGGCGGGTACCCCTGCCTGTGCTGGTTGGATTTGGCATCTCCAGCCCCGACCACGTGTCCGCCGCCATGGCTGCGGGCGCAGACGGGGTCATCAGCGGCAGCGCCATCGTCCGGCGCATCGCTCAATTCGGCGTTGGCCCTTCTCGGGACATCGACAAGATGTCGGCCGCCGTCACCTCATTTACTGCCGACATGAAGGCCGCGACCCGCGGAACCTGGCGCAAAGCGCGCTCGGCCACGTCTTCTCACCTTTAGAGGTAACTATGCTCGTCGTTATGACCCACGGGGCTTCCCCGGAAAATATCGCAGACGTCTGCACCGCCATCGCTCAGCTCGGGTTTGAAGCGCGCCCTATGCCGGGTGAGCAACGTACAGCCATCGGCGTCGTCGGCAACGACCGCCGCGTGGATGACTCCCACATTCGCGGTCTGCCCGGGGTGTCGCAGGTCATTCATGTTTCGGCTCCTTACAAGCAGGTCAGTCGGGAGTGGAAGGCGGAGTCGACGGTCATCGAGCTATCCAACGGGACGCGTATTGGCGGCAATGAGGTCGTGGTCATGGCGGGGCCCTGCGCCGTAGAGAGTGAAGAGAAACTCATGGAGGTCGCCAAAGTGGTCGCGGAATCCGGCGCTACGATCTTGCGCGGCGGCGCTTATAAGCCGAGAACATCGCCGTATAGCTTCCAGGGGATGGGTGTAGAGGGCTTGAAGATTCTCGCGAAAGCTCGGGATGCCTATGGTTTGGCGGTGATTACGGAGGCGATCGATCCGGCTAGCGCTGACGCGGTCGGTGAGTACGCGGATATCATTCAGATCGGCGCTCGGAATATGCAGAACTTTGCCTTGCTAAAGCACGTGGGGCAGTTGGGCAAACCGGTCATGCTCAAGCGCGGCATGTCGGCGACCATCAAGGAGTGGTTGCTCGCCGCGGAGTACATTCTGAACGCCGGCAATGAGCAGGTGATCTTGTGTGAGCGGGGAATTCGCAGCTTCGACTCGGCGACCCGCAACGTGATGGACATTACCGCGGTCGCGCTGGCTCGAACCCTGACGCACCTGCCGATTATCGCTGATCCAGCTCACGCAACAGGACGCCGGGATATGGTTGCGCCGGTGGCGCGTGCGTCTGTGGCGGTTGGGGCGGACGGCATCATGGTCGAGACCCATCCGCGACCGAATGAGGCGTTGTCTGATGGCCCGCAGTCTCTGTATCCTGAGCAGTTGCAGACGTTGATGGTTCAATTGAGCCAGATTTCGAGCGCGCTTGGCCGCCCGTTGGCGACGCTGACGTAGTGGAGTCGCCTTGTGGAGCATGCTGAACCGCCAGAATCGCTGAGGGTGGCGCTGCTTGATGAGGCGGATGGCGCGGGCATCGAGGCAGCGGCGGCGGTCTTGGAGCGCGGTTTTCATCAGGACGATGGGTTTCATCGCACATTGGGGCTGACGGGCTCGGACATGGCGGGCTATTGGCGGCGTATTGTTACGCTTTTTTGCCGGAGTGACGGGGCTTTTGTAGTCCTCGCGCTCGACGGCGACGACGTGGTGGGTGTGCTGCTGGCTACGCGGGAGCGGTTCTTTCCGCGTGGGACGGCGACAGTGGACTATCTGCGGGCGACTGTGCGGGCGGTCGGCTGGCTGCGGGCTGCGCGTGTGATGGTGCTCGGGCAGCGATTCGAGCGGAAGGCACGA
>JAGSHB010000101.1 GCA_023954815.1 Myxococcales bacterium
ACCAGTCCGCTGCCCTGGAGGCTTCCGCTGACGTGCAGGAACAGGTTTGTCGCGCTGGAGCCCACTCGACCGCCTCCGCCGCCGCCTCCCCCCAGTTGGGCCTTCGGACACTTTCCCTGCGCGTCAGTTTTGCCGCTATCTGCCGCGGCGCCTTTGCCGCCGGCTTCCCCAAGCTTCGTGCCTCCCGGACCACCTGTCGCCCCAGGCATCGCACTTGCCGACCCTGCTCCTCCTGAACCGGCCGAAGTCGGACCTGCCGATCCCCCAGGCTTGGAAGGGTTTATCACCCAGGTATTGGCCTTGGTCGCCCACACTCCCCCTGCGCCTCCCCCGCCATTGCCGGACTTGGCGGCGCCACCGTTGTTGGCGGAAACCGCCTTCTGATTGTTCATCTGTGTGTACGTGCCTCCCCCTTTTCCGCCGTCTCCAAAGACGCCAGCAGCCACCAACGGCGACCCCGTCAATTTGCCCAGCGCGTCTGGGCGCTTGCTGTCCTTGTAGTTTGCAGGGTCGAAGCCTGACGCGGTGATGGTCCCGGTCAACACAAGGTCACCGTCACACCCGATGACGACCCAAGGCTTGCTCCCCACGATCTTCAACGTGCCGCCAATCTCACACTTGGCGAAGTCCCACACCGGCGGATCCCTTGAGTCTGCGTCCAGCGTAATGACGTTCGGCGCCTTGAACACAAGGTCCCCATCCTTTCCAAACGGCCAGACCTTAGGCGCCGTACACACGCCCGCCTTGCACGTCCCTGCAGCGCAGCTCGTGCCATCCTTCGCCGGGGAACTGCCACAGCCCTTGGCGGCATCGCACGCATCCACGGTGCAACTGTTGCCGTCGTCGCAGGGCTTGAGCGGCACCGCCGTGCACACCCCGGCCTTGCACGACGCCGCGTTGCATTTGTCGGCCACCGAGCTGCAGTCCTTGGCCACGCCCTTGCATACGCCAGCTGCACAGGCGTCTTTGACGGTGCAGGTGTCGCCGTCGTCGCACGCACCAGTCAGCTGCTTCGCGGAGCAGGTGCCACCGGCGCACTGGCCCTTGGCGCAGGGGCCGTCGAGCTTTGTGCAGTCCACCGGCGTGCCTTTGCACGCGCCGCCCTTGCACGCGTCCTGGGTCGTACAAGGGTCCAGGTCATCGCAGAAGCCCGCCGTGGGCTGGGCCTCGCAGCTGCCCTTGGCGCACACACCCTTGGTGCAGGGCGCGGTGAGCTTGCTGCACTCGCCGTCGCTCTTGCACGGGCAGGTGTTGGCACCGGGCTGGCACGTGCCGCCTTTGCACAGGTCCGGGCCGGTGCACGCGTCGCCGTCGTCGCATAGTTCGCCGTTCGGCGTGTAGACACAGCCCTTCCCTGGGTCGCAGGTGTCGTTGGTACACACCTCACCGTCGTCGCACACCACATCTGCGCAAGCTCCCGCGTCTTGGGTCTGCGAGTCGGCTGAAGAGGCGTCCGCTGAGGAAGCGTCGACGCTCTCCGAAGTGTCCAAGACCGGCGTCGTGTCGGGGCTCAGGGTGGTTTCGTCTTGGGAGAGGCTGTCTAGCCCGCCGTCACCCGTCGGTTCGGTGTCCTCGACCTGAGCCGCGTCGGTGATCACGGCCGCGCTATCCGCCAATCCGCCATTCGTGTCACTGGCGACATCCCCGATCGTGGCTGGGGAAAACTCGTCAGCAGGAACCTCCTCACGGAGACAGCCAGGGACAAGTAGCGTGACGGCGGCAACCCACACCACCGAATGGGCCCAACGAAGCTTCAATGAAGGCAAACCGATCAGCACTTTAGAACCTCACAAGCCAAGTTGTCTGAAGCCCGTCACGCGTTGGGACGACTGCGAGCGCGGTGGATTGCCGCTGCGACATCAACATCCACACGCCAGCCCCTAGCGCAGCGAGTCCGACACCGGTGCTAACGTAACTACGGATCAACCGTGAGTTGATGTCCTGTCGTTGCGCTTCCGCCTCAGCGTGGGAGATGCCGATAATCCCTTGGCTATCGTTCTTCCCCAGCTTCTCGTCGAGCTCGTCGCCGTCAGCGGTTGCAGACAACGCCCACCAGGCACCGAGACCTGCAGCGATGGTTCCAACGCCCACCAGAGCCCAGCTGGCGGGAGCCTTCCACTTCGCCGTCGCTGTCGACTTACGGATGTTGGGGGGCGGCACAGCCGCGGCCGTGGGCTCGTCCCTCGAGATCTTCGCCTTCGACGCCGCCGCCCGTGCCTGAATCTCTGCGATCTCCTTCAAGTGCAGTCGGGCCCTTCTCTTGCCTTTGGGATCCTTGGGTTTCAGCTCAAGGTAGCGATTGAAGTCTCGGGTGGCCGCATCGAACAAGAAACCACGCTGTGCCGCACGGGCAGCGTTGAACAAGTAGGCCGGACGCTTCGTTGCCTTGAACGCCGACCGATAGAGCTCCGAAGCCTTTTGGTAGCGGCCTGCTTTGTAGTGCTTTGTTGCGGCACGAGTCGCAGCCTTGGCTGTCATGGCTTTGGCCTTGGGCCTCGCGCAGCAGGGGAGCGGACCTAGGAGCAGGAGTGTTCCCGACAAACATCCAACAGCGATGAGCGCGGCGTTGAGACTACGGGAAGAGAGCATGGCGCACCTTGGCTGGGAGTGAGTTGACCGTGGCATAGTGTCCGCTGACATGGCAAGACCTCGAACATCCACTTCCAGACTGGGTCGGAGGTACGTCAGTAGGCGATAGCGAAGTAGGGTCCAGCAAGCCATATTTCAGCCCATTTCTAAGCCCGAAACACCCGCAAAGGGCCCTGCAAGCCCGCAGGGGCGGTGTGAAGGCGCAGCAGGCATATGAGTGGGTACCCCCGCGGTATCGGCCGTCCTGAGGCGTCTGGGGTGATCTCTCCAAATTCTCGCGCTCGCCCGCCAACGCGAGGAACGGCGGTGTTTTCAGCTAGACGCCTATCTTTCAGCTTCGGAGGTCTTCGATTGAACGAAGGGGCCGTCTAGCCCAGCCACGGCCGCACCGAAGATCGCCTCCACGTGAGCCGCGATGGTGTTGATGAAGCCAACCTCATCCACCCGAAAACTCACGTCGGATAGCCGCTCCGGAAAGGCCCGTGGCAGCTCGGTGCACGCCAGGCAGACAGCGACCTGCTCGGGCTGTTCGAGCCCCGCCATGGCAGCACGGGTAATCGTCAGCATAGTATCTGCGGCGCCCTGAACGTCGTCTTGGCAGAGCTCAACGTCGATGAAGTGGTCCAGTCGCTCGACCACAGCCGGACTCGGCAACCGACACACACCAATCCCATGGGCGGCCATGGCGTCCTGGTAGAGCCCGCTTTGCATGGTCAGGGGCGTCCCCAAGATGAGTGCGCGCCGGTAGCCACGGCTGCGCGCCGCCTGGGCCGTGGCATCGAGGATGCTGATCATCTTGAGCGGCACGTCGGCCGTAGCAGCAGCGAGTCTCAGATGAGGCGTATTGCTAGCGATGAACCCGACTTCTGCGCCAGCGGTCCGAAGACGCATCAAGGCAGCTCGCAGGTGCTTGTCGTAGCCCGACCAACTGGCCTCATCGCCCACGACGCCACGCAATTTACGCAACGCGGCGATGTCCAGGGACTCCAAGACCAGCTCCGGCGATGGGCTCGGCATCGGGTGGCCCGCAGCCTGATGGTGCTGGTTGGTGCGCTCGCACAGCGCGCGGTAGTAGTCGATGGTCGACGGCCAAGCCAGCCCTCCGATCATGCCGATCTTCTTCATGACGAACTCCCGCGCTGCAACGGTCGATCAGCGCTCTGAGCCTGGCTACAGGGAGCGTCTCGGCGCAATGACCGCGTGGGCAACCAGCAATCCCGCAGCCAGGGCGCAAGCTAACAGGGCCACCATGAATGCGCTCGCGACGCCCGACACAACATCGTTGGCCATGAGATGGGTCACGCTGCGAAAGCCGACGGCGCCGGGCACCAGCAGAATCACCCCCGGCACGAGCACGACCGACGCCGGAATCCGCAGCCAACGTGCCGTCGCGTTGCCGGCGATTCCGACCGCCAAAGCGGCTGAAAACACCGCAATCTCAGCCTCAAAGACGAGCCCCATAGACTGAACCACCGCCCAACCGAGCAAGCTCGCGAGGGTGATCAGCCCCACATGACGCGGAATCGCGCGGAACAGCACCGTCAGGCAAATACCCGCCGCCAGCACACAGAGCCACTCGATGGTCGAACCGAGCACCTCAGGCGTGGCCGTCAGCGGTGGGGCGATGGCCGCGACCAACCGAGCGCCAAGCAGCGAACCGAACGCGATCTGCATGAGCCCCGCCAGCCCGTCGAGCAGGCGCGCCACACCGGAGGCCAAGTGCCGGGAGGCCAGCTCTGTCATGGCGACGGTCAGGGTCAGGCCGGGAACCAACAAGATGAGTCCCGCGACGGTGGCGATGGGGACAGACAAGGGCCAAATGGTGGCGGCAAACCCGCAGATGAACGCGGCGAGGAAGCCGCTAGCGCCCAGCAACAAGCGCGCACGGGACGGGCTCGACGAGCGCGCGACACCGAGCAGCCCGACCATGGCGCCCGCAGCGAGCGAAGCCATGGCCTCGGAGACGCCGCCGCCAAGCAAGACAGCAGCCGACGAAGAGGCGAGCGCCGTCGCCGCCACATGACCGACTCGCGAGTAGGGATCGGCCTCTTCCGCGATGGCCACGAGGGCAGCCTCGGCCTCCGTCACCGTCAGCTCGCCATCGGCCACCTTGCTGCTGAGCGCGTCGAGCGCAGCCAACCGCCCGAGGTGCACATCGCCCGGCTGCACACGAATGACCTCGGTGCGTTGATTGCCGCTGGGCCCGAAAGTCGTCAGCAGCACCGTGGGTGTCGAGAAGAAGCTCGCCCGCACCCCCAGCGCCGCAGCGACATCGAGCATCGCGGACTCAAGCCGATGCGCCGGCGCGCCGTTTTGGTGCAGCGCGGTTCCGAGCCCAATCAACAGGTTCACGGCGTCGGAGTTGGGGTCCGTCGCACGCCTGTCATTGGCGCGATCCACCTGATTTTCTGGTAAAATGGCGGGATTCACCGGCGGCAATTCGGCGACCAGCATCGCGGAGGTTTTGTCGAGAAATCGTGTCGCGCGGGCATGCATGATGCACCTCACAAGCGGGAAACCCCGCAGCCGCATCAGAACGAAGACGGGGGCCAGCCCGCCTCAGATGGCGCGCACTTTAGGTATCTAGCGGAGCTTCGCAAGCACTTTTTTTGGCGGCGACCAAGACAACCGCAAACGCTGATATTCAATGTATTTTCGATTCAACTGGCGCCCACAAATCCAGCTCTTCAGCGCAACGCGCGGCAACCGGTGACCGTGGCCGCTGCGCAAATTGTCTGCGGGCGACCTCAGAAAGTGGCAGGCTTGCCCTCTGGCGCGACCCATCGCGCTGCTGGTGTGGCTTCGCCAAGGGGATAGGCGACCCATGTCACCCGGCGCCACAGGGATTCAGAGGAGCGAAGTCGTGCAGTCACCGGGCCGCCTGATGCGAAAGCGCAAACGTGCCGCAGTGCCCGTGACCAATCGCAGTATGGCGCTGTTTCGGCTCGGCGAGATCTGCAACAACCAGTGCCCGATGTGCAGCAACTCCGGTCGGCCCGAAGCGCTTTTTGTGCAGGCCGAAGAGCTCATGGCCCGTGTCGACAGGCTGCAGAAATGGGGCTTTCGGCGCGTGATTCTGACAGGCGGGGAGCCGACAATTCACCCCGCCTTTATGCAGGTCGCGTCAGCGCTCAAGGCCCGTGGCATCACGTTTGACCTCAACACCCACGGCCGCACCTTTTGTGAGCCTGAATTCGCCGATCGCTGCGTGGCCCTTGGCCTGGAGCGAGCGATCGTCAGCCTGCACAGCCACAAGGTCGACGTGAGCCGCGAGATGAGCGGCTTTTCGGCCCAAGCCCACGACGACACCATCGCCGGTATCAAGCGGCTCATCGATGCTGGCGTGCGGGTGATGCTCAACCTGGTGCTATCCCAGCTCAACATCGACCACCTACCCGAGTTTGTGCGCTACTGCGCCGATACATTCGATGGCGAGGTGGCGCTGAAGTTCTGTTTTCCGTTCACGGGCGGCAAGGGCGGCGACTGGCCCGCCATCGCGATTCGCTACGACGAGGTGCGCGGTCCCCTGGCCGAAGCCCATCAGGTGGCGCGTGAGTTGGACCTAGCCTTTGTCACCGAGAGCGTGCCCAACTGCGTCCACGGCCGTGCCACCGCGCGAGACGGCAGTCGCTCGGGCTTCGGCGAGACCCACTATCTCGACGACATCACGGGCACCGAGCTCTACGCCATTCGTTACATCGAGGCGCAGCTCAAGGTGTGGCCGGCGAGCTGTGAGCCGTGCGTTGCCCTGCCCCACTGCCCCGGCGTGCAGCAGGCCTACATCGCGCAGCATGGCACTAGCGAATTTACGCCTTGGCCCCCGGAATCACGGGCCGATTAGCTGAAAACCGGCTTGGTCCGCTCCGGCGACGTCCACTACTTCGGCAGTACCGCGACCACATGGGGGCCCTTGGCGAGGCGCACGTGGGTCGTGTGGGTGTCTGCATCAAACCACCAGCAGCCTTCACAGGTCGCAGCCGCAGCCTTGTCGTCAACCGATTGCGCGGGCGTGCCATCGATGGCCACGACCTTGGGCGCGGCGCTCTGCCAGACCTCCAGCTCCCAGCCAAAGACGTAGGTGCTGCCCGCCGAGACCTTGACCTCCGTCGCCTTGCCTGCGGGTTTTTGCGACAACACCGTGCCATCGACCAAGGTGAGCGTACTGGCAGGCCCAGGCGCGACGATGACGTGCAGTCGGCCAGCGGTGGCGGCGAAGGAGTCCACGTCCTTGTCGGTCGCTGGATAGAGCGTATCGATGGTCGGGCGCAACATAGGGACCACTGCGCCGGCCCGCAGCCAGACCGGGATACCATCGGCCGCCACGGTCACGCTCTTGATGTAGGTCCCGGTGAGGTCTGTGGTCGCTGGCCCTTTGACCTTGTCGTGAGACCACCAATCGTACCAGCCACCCGGCGGCATCAGCACGTCGCGCTTGCCCTCCGGCGTGAGCACCGGCGCGACCAAGATGGCGTCGCCGAGTAGGTACTGACTGTCGACCAGCGCCCCGAATTGCGGCGCCGCGGATAGGTGAGCGTAGGCCAGCCCAAACGGGCGAACCAGGCCGATCTTGTGGGCGTTGGCAGCTGCGAGATGACTGTAGAGATACGGAATGAGTCGCATGTGCAGTCGGGTGTAGCGCTTGGCGGCTTTCAGCACATCCTTGTCGAACGTGCTCGTGCCCCACTTGCCGACGTAGGTGTCAAAATCCCACGGATTGCACTGCTTCGACCCGCCGATCTGCATGGCTGCGGAAAAGGCTGTCTGCGCCATCCAACGCAAAAACAACGCCTTGGTCGGCCGACCGCCACGATAGCCACCGGTGTCGGCTGCATAGATCGGATAACCACTAGCCGCGAGACCAAGCATCGCGCTCACCGATGACGGCAGCCCGCCGACGTAGGGCTTTTCACTGCACTCCGCCTCAGGGCCGCACCAACCAAAGGGATGAAAGCTGGCGTCGAGGTCGCCCGGCCAGATCATTGAGGCGAGCGTTTGACCGCCGTAAGTGCCGGCACGGGCGAGGATGAAGCCGCCGTCCTTGGGCAGATTGTCGAAGTAGGGCTTGTGGTACACGAGCGGATAGCCGTGGTGCATGGTCCGCTCATCGCTACCGTCATGGAACGTGTAGTGGGTGCGAATCTGGAACAGCCCGGGGTGGATATCCTCGGCGAAATCGAGCTTCCAGCCGGTGATCCCACGCTTGGCCATCTTGCTGACCTGCTCGCGCCAAAACCCCATGGTTTCAGGGTTTGTCAGATCCAGCGGCGGCCCCCACTTGAGAAATTGGGTCGCCAGCTTGGGCACGCCGACGTACCAGCCAGCGTCGAGCACCTTCTTGTACTGAGCGGCGTCTTTTTCAACGTACGGCGTCGACCACATGGCCGTCGCAAAGCCCGCGGCGTGCACCTTTTTCAGCATCGCGTCGGCGTCCTTGAAGCGGTCAGGATCGAACTCGAAGTTGTTGACGTGGGTGTCGAAGGGCCGGTCAAACCACATGCCGCTGATGGCGAGATCGTGTTTGCGAATCGCCGCCATGTCGTCCAACACCTCGGTGTCGGACTTGTTTTCGTTGCGCCAAATCAGCGGACCAAGGGCCCACGGCGCAGGCAAGGTTGGCGCCCCCGTCACCTGGGTGTAGGCGCCGACCAGCTGCAGCGGCTCGGCGGCGGTAAAGAGCCAGAACTCAAGAGATGAGTCGTGAAATAGCGCTTCGACCCGCTCCTTGTGGGTCTTGGCCACGTCGAATTGCGCGGGACGCCGATTCTTGACGAATAACCCCCAGCCGCCGGTGCCAATGATAAAGGGAACAGGCACGTGGGCTTCGTTGTAGCCACTGACCGTCTCGAGTTCGACCTCGATTTGCATGGCGCGAACGGTGCCGGTGTGCTCGGGCCTATCGAACCACTCGCCCAAGCCGTAGTAGCGCTCGCCCGGCATGCGCAGGGTCGACAGCCCGGTGTAGACCACCTGCGGCTTGCCTTCGTCCGCTGCCTGAATGGCGCGCTGCTCGGGATCTGTCAGCTCGAGATGGCACCGAAACGCCCCTTTGCCGACGCCATCGATATGCAGCTGCCATGCGGGCGCCGCCTTGCCGTAGGTGTCCGTGACGGCGATGGCCAAGGTGACGCCGTCCGTGCCCGGTTTGCGGTCTTTGGGCAAGTGGGATCCGAGCTGATCGGCCGACACAACGGGGTGATCGACGAATTTTGCGCTCTTGATGATGAGCCACGCTAAGTCCGGGATCGGCACACTTTCCAGCGTAGTCGGCGCGTAGTTACGCTCGGTGTCGAGCTTTGGAACGCGGCCCAGGCGCAGCTCGTCGAGGTCGATGACGGTGCGCTCTTTACCCTGCCAGGTCAGCCGAAGGTCGCGGCGGTCGAGATTGACTTCCAAGGAAGCATTTCCGCTGTGGATGAAGGCCACCTGCGTCGTCGGGGCTGGCAGAAGCGTTGGGCCAGCGTCCTGGGATGTATCCGTCACCACGTCATCCGTGGCCGCGTCCATCACGGCAGCATCCGCACCCGCGTCCACCGGTGATTTGGATTCCTCCTCGCCGCAGGCCACCAGCGCCATAGCCACTGTCAGCAGCGCCAATCTCGGCAGCGCCGCCTTCCCTGGGGAGACCGCGAGCCGGTGCCGAATACGGAGAGTCCAAGAGCCGCTCATTCCTCACCTCATCTCGCTACTTTCAGCCCGCATTTTCGCCAGATCAGCCCGCGCCGCTCGCCCGATCCACACTGCGACGATGATCGTAAACGCCAGCCCCACCCACCGCAGCCAGACCGTGTGAGGCCCGAGCTCCGGTTGCGCGCCCAGCTGCAGGTCCTGCGAAGTCGACGCGAGCAGGGCGCCCGCCATGGCGTAGACACTGGTCCACGGGATGCCGCCGACCAACGACGCGACGACGAACTTGCCGTAGGACAACCCCGCGATGCCAGCTAGATAGGCGAGCATCGAGTAGGGCGTGACCGGCGACATGCGCAGGGCCAGCGCAATGCGAAAACCCCGTTGGCGGATGGTCTGCAGCAAGACACCCAGCATCGGCGCGGTACCCACAAACGCCTCGATCCGGGGCCCGACCACCCGCCGAGCGAGCCACATATTCAGCACGCCACCGAGGGCCGCGCCGATGAGAATCAGCGCCGTGCCTTCAATCGTTCCCCAGAGATAGCCCGGCAGCACGGCCATGAGCCCGCTGGGCACGAAAAACGGCGTCACCAGGGCGATCACACCGACGAGGACGACGCGACCGGTGAGCCCCGAGTCTCGTAGCCACTGGACCGCTTGGCTGGTGGTCATGCCGCTGCCGTACAATAGCGTGAGCGCCAGCACGATGAGGAGGCCGAAGCCGAGCCCCCGCCGCAACCAGCGACTGATGCCCGGCGCGCATCCACCTTCGGCTTGCACGGCAACTTTCGATGACGGGTTACCGAACGGTCGCCAACGGCCCGGATCGACCTCGACACGGCCGCTGGCATCGAAGACGCGACCACGCTCTGTCGCGATTCGCGCTCTCGACGCGGGCAAGACCTCAGCGTCCACCACTTCGATGTCTGCGCTGACGACTTCGGCATCGGACGACCCGCTTGCACGGCCGGATCGGGCCCCAGCGGCATCAGCCACCGCGCCATCGTCGTCTTGCGAATCAAAGCCTGCGCCACTCACGTCGCTACTCCCTACCGAATCGGCCGAGCGGGCAGTCCGATGGCCGAACGCACGCGCTCCATGACCGGTTCTGCCGTCGCCCGGGCCCGCTTGGCGCCAAGCCGCAAGATGTCTTCTAGGGTGTCTTTGTCGGCCATGAGCTCATCAAAGCGCTCGCGCCGGGGGGCAAAATGGGCGTCTGCCTTGGCGAAGAGCTCCAGCTTGGCGTGCCCGTAGCCGAAGTTGCCGCCGCGGTACTTCGCGGCCAACTCAGCCTGCTCATCGGCGTTGGCAAAGAGCGTGTACAGCTGAAAGACGTTGCAGGTCGTCGGGTCTTTGGGCTCCTCGAGCGGGGTCGAGTCGGTCTTGATGGCCATGATGCGCTTACGCAGCTTCTTCTTGCCGATGAACACCGGGATGTGATTGCCGTAGGACTTGCTCATCTTGCGGCCATCGAGCCCTGGCACCACGGCGGTGTTGTCCTGCACGCGCGCAGCCGGCCGCTTGAGGCCCTTGCCGTCCCAGACACCCTCGTTGTCGTAGCCGATGTTGCCGAGGAATTGGGCGTTGAAGTAGCCCGCCATGTCCCGCGCCATCTCGAGGTGCTGCACCTGATCTTTGCCGACCGGCACGACGTCCGAATCGTAGAGCAAGATGTCCGCCGCCATGAGCACCGGGTAGGTCACCAGACCGAAGTTGGGCTCCTTCTTCTTCGCCCGGGCGTCCTTGTAGGCATGCGCCCGCTCGACCAATCCCATGCCGGTGACGCAGCTCAGAATCCAGGTCAACTCGCAGACTTCCGGCACGTCACTTTGGCGCCAAAGCACCGCAGATTCAGGGTCTAAGCCGCAAGCGATCATCGTCGCGGCGATCTCGTAGCTATCGGAGCGGAGGGCGTCGGCATCCCGCACGGTGGTGAGCGCGTGGTAGTCGGCGATGAAGTAGTAGGCCTCTGCCTCAGCAGCCAGACCGACTGCCGGGGCGATCATGCCGAAGTAGTTGCCCCAGTGCGGCTGCCCTGTGGGTTTGATACCGGAGAGAGAGCGCATACGGCGCGTGCTTGTCATGTCTGGGGTCTCCTAGGAGCCGCTGGCAGAGAGCGGCGACGAAGCCAAATGGGAGTCTGTGATACTGAGGATCTGTACAATTGGGAGTCTGGGGGTGCCCAACGCGGCCGGGCTGCACAGGTGAGCGGCCTAGTTGACGACGATCTCAACCCACGGCACGTACTGCATGCGCTTCTTGCTGTACATCTCGCCGGCACCACGCACGGTAATCTTGGCGCCGAAGACGGTGCGGGTCTCTTCTTGGTCGATGCGCTTGCGCTTGGTCTTTTCGCCCTTTTGGATCTCGATGTCGGCCGTGCCTTCCTTGAGCTTCTTGCCGCTGGGCAGCTCGCGAGTCGTCCATTCCGTCTTCACCAGGCGGAGCACGATGCGGTGACCGGCGACGCCGACCATGTCCATGGCTTCCAACCGGAAGACCTCACCTTTTTTGACACGCTTGCCGCCAAAATCACGGAACGCGTCTGGCCCCTGAGGCGCGACCTTCTTCACGACGGGTTTCGGAGGCGGCGCCTCGATGAGCTGCGGATTGGCGCAGGCCCCGAAGCTCAAAACGAGGGAACACGCGACGATCAACGACGTCGATGTGCGTCCAACGACGGTAGAAAACATGCCCATGGTCTGCCTCCTGTGCCCGACGGTGACGCGATCATCTGAGATCACCCTGCTCGCGGGCGCGGGGAAGGTAGCAGTCAGGTCGCCTAGCGCCAATGTGCGCGAGACCAATCGATGCCGGGGCGGCGAGGCCTAGCGCTCGGAGCGACGGAGGCCACGAAAGATCAGAGAGGCGCGCTTGACCCAGTCGGTCATCCCTTCGGCAGCCCGCGGCGCCCGCAGCGCGACCAAGATCTTCAGGAGGGACTGAGCCGCCTCCGTCAACCGCAGCAGGGCGCGCATGCGATCGATATCCCACGCCACTTCCTCACCCAGATCTGCCGCGATTTCAGCCTCCTCGATGGCGCCTTCCAGCGCGACGCGGGCCGATTCGACCATCATCCACTCGCGACTGCGCAGCACATCACTGATGGTCGGCCAGACGTCGATCACCGCTTCCCACGGGGCATTTCGACCGTCGTGGGTGGCGGAAACCAACCGAAAGCCAACGAGTTCACGAATGGATGAACTCACCAACGCTCTGGAGACGCCGAGCGTGCGCGCTATCTCCACCTGACTCATCGGTTCATGATGCAGCGCCAGCACCGTCCAAATACGACCGTGGATCGACTTGAAGCCCCACCATTCAATGAATTCGCCAACAGACTCGGTCACACGCAGCACCCGAGAGTCGAGGCGACGCGCGGCTCGTTCAGCGCTCAAATGGGGATCAGGTAAAGCACTCATCAGCGGGCTCCAAGTTGTTCACGACTTATTGAACAACGACGCCAGATAGGGTAGAATAGATGCCTATGCGGATGCAAACCCCTTGCAGCTCATAGATGTCTGACTCTACCCCAAGTGTTCAAGCTAGGCTGAACCAATGCAAGCACCAAGCGACACGTCCGCCCCACGCGGTGTCACGGGGGTCTGGCTCTCGGCTCTTCGCCCGCGCACGCTCGCCGCAGGGGCGGTGCCGGTCGCGGTGGGCGCCGCGCTCGGCCTGCGCCACGGCACGGCCGATTGGCTCATCATCACTGGCTGTCTGGCCGGCGCGCTTCTGCTACAGATCGCCAGTAATTTCGCCAATGACGCCTTCGATTTTATCAAGGGTGCGGACACCAGCGACCGGCTGGGTCCTGCCCGTGCGACCCAAAAGGGCTGGGTCACCCCGCGGCAGATGCTCGGGGCCACAACAGTGGTTGTCGGGCTGGCCCTGTTGCTTGGATCTTGGCTCGTCAGCATCGGGGGCTGGCCCATCGCCGCCATCGGAATCTCGGGTGCAGTTTGCGCGGTCGCTTACACAGGTGGCCCCGTTCCGCTGGGCTACGTGGGGCTGGGCGACATCCTCGTTTTTGCGTTCTTTGGGCCCGCGGCGGTGATCGGCACGACGTGGCTGCAGCCCAGCGCGGCTCAGGTCTGGCACCAGCCGGAGACTTGGCTCGCTGCCTGTGCCATAGGCGCGCTGGCGACCGCCATTTTGGTGGTGAACAACCTCAGGGATCGGCACACCGACGCGGCCTGCGGCAAGCGCACGCTGGCGGTGCGGTTGGGCGCCCGCGGTGCTCGTCTTGAGTGGACGCTGCTAGTGGGCGGCGCCTATCTGGCTGTTGCTGTCGCGGCGATGCTCGATACAGATCCAATGTGGCTGCTGCCATGGCTGAGCGCCCCCCTCGCCGTTCGCACCGGTCTGCAGGTCTGGCGTGTGGATGGCGCCGCGCTCAATCCACTGCTCGGCAAGACCGCCCAACTTGAGACCCTATTCGGCGCACTGCTCGCCCTGGGGTTAGGGCTATGAGCACGTTTTCACTCAGCCGCGCGCAGCTGCTGCCCTGGCGCGCCCCCATGCCGGTGACCACCGTGACCGCCCGCGGCACGGTGGGGCAGCGCCGCGGGTGGTGGCTTGAGGTGACGACGACGCACGGCTTGGTCGCCCGCGGCGAGGCAGCCCCCCTGCCCCAATTTGGCGGAGAAACGCGCGCCGCGTGCCGCGCCGCCCTGGCCGACTGGGTGAGTCGTAACAGCACGTCGCGGTGGCCCACAGAGGCGGCTGCGCTCACCGATGCCATCGACCGATGCGGGCTCCCGCCCGTCGCTCGGGCTGCCGTCAGCCAAGCGCTGTGGGCCCTGGCGAGCCGAATTCGCGGGCTCGGAGTTGCAGAGCTGCTCTCTGAACTGACCGCTACGCCCCCAGCGCTGCGGGTCCCCCAGAGCCATCGTCTGGTTTTCCATGCGGACGACGCGCTCGCAGCGGTAGCTGATGGGGCGAAGACCCTCAAAGTGAAGGTGGGGCTGGCCCCGGCCGCAGATCTCAGCCGACTCTCCGCCATCGCGGCGGCTGTCGGGCCGGACATCTCCCTGCACATCGATGCCAACGGTGGCTGGTCCAGGCAGGACGTCACGAGCGTTTGGCCGCGCCTACGGGAGCTCGGCGTTCGATTGATCGAGGAGCCAGCTGAATTGACGACCGATGCGGCGTGGCTAGCTGGGTTGGTACAGACCGGCGGCCCAGCCGTCTTCGCGGATGAGTCCTGCCGCACCCTGCAGGCCCTGACGAGCCTCCCTGAGAGCGTGGCTGGCGTGGTGCTGAAACCCATGCTGAACGGCGGGGTGGACAAGGCGGCCGAGCTCGCTGCGGCAGCCAGCCGTCTGGGCCTGTCGGTCATGGTGACGACCACCTTTGGCACCCAACTCGACCGTGATGCGGCAATCGCCGTCGCCCGGGTCTCGCCGACGCTCGTGGCGTGCGGGCTCGATCCCCTGCGGTCGGTGGTGCGACCGGACAGCCGCCCAGCGACAGGTGCAGTGCCGCACCCGGTGAGGGCAGCGAGTCGCCAGCGGCCGGCACATCCGGCGTTGATCACGGCCTCGGGGCAGCTCACGTGGCGACAGGTCGCCGACGAGGCAGCTCGCCGAGCAGCGGTACTTCAGCGGGCCGGTGTGCAGGAAGGAGACCGCGTCGCCCTACCCTGCTGGACTGGCACCGATACCTGCCTCTGGATTCACGCCATCACCTGGCTGGGGGCCACAGTTGCGCCGCTCGACGGCAAGGCGCGCGGGGCAGCACTTCGCGGCCGGTTGGCAGCGATTGGCCCGGATTTCCTGCTCGATTGCGGAAATCCCGCTGCCCCATCTGCCTCCACCTCTTGGCCGCTCGGTGACCTCGACTGCGTTGTCATCGGTACATCTGACTTGAGCGACCCGGCGGGCAAGCGGCACGGCAGGCACGACCAGCCGACCCCATCGCTCGCCTCGGTGCCATGGTCGATGGACACGGTGGTCGCGCGCCTCTGTACGTCGGGTAGCACCGGTCAGCCACGGGCGGTGGACCTCACCGCCAATCAGCTCATGGCCAGCACCTTTGGGTCGACCCAACGCCTGGGCCATCTCCCGGACGACGTGTGGCTATGCGCCCTGCCCCTGCACCACACCGGCGGGTTGAGCGTGCTGCTGCGCACAGCCTGGCTGGCGACCACGGCGCGGCTGATGACGCCATTCGATGCCGATGCCGCCGTCCGTGCTTTGACCGCGGGCACCCTCACCCAGGCCAGCCTCGTACCGACGTGGCTCCGGCAGATCGTAAATACCTGGCCGACCGACGCCTCGGTGCATCCGTCGGTGCGCGTACTGCTGGTGGGTGGCGATAGACTGCCCGACGCGCTGCGATCGGCGGCCGTGGCCATCGGGCTCCCGCTCGCTGAGACGTGGGGCATGACCGAGGCGGCCTCTCAGGTGGCGACCCGGGCGCCGTGGGATGCACCAGCGACCGGTCCCGGAACGCCCGTCTGCACCGCCGAGGTCTCGGAAGACGAACACGGTCGCTTGGTCGTCCATGGACCAGTTGTTGCCGGTGGTTCGCTCACCAGCGGCGATCGCGGCCAAGTCGCCAAGACCGGCGAAGTGTCCGTCTCCGGGCGCGCGGACGCAGGCTTTCAATGCGGCGGCGAGTTGGTCGATCCGGTGCAGCTGGAAGCCATCCTCAACATGCACCCGGCCATCGTCGATGCGGCGGTGGTCGCGATGCCAGATCCGCGCCTGGGTCACCGCCCCGCTGCGATGGTCAAGCTGTCCCAATCGGATAGCGCTCCCAGCGCGTCTGAGCTGATTTCATGGGCCGAAGGGCAGCTCCGGCGCTTCTTGGTACCCGCTCCGCTTGTTGTCACAGCGGCCCTGCCCCGGACGGGCCTCGGCAAGATCGACCGCGCCGCTGTGATGCACGCGCTCTCTGCGCTACGTGACGTCGGGCGCGAGCAGGGGCGTCAGGGCGGCGCGCACGTCGTCGGGCAAGGGCCTGGGCTTGCCGGTACTTTTGTCCATGCAGGCGTGCACGTGGCGCACAACGACGCACAGCTCGGTGGTGTACAGCTCGAAGCGAAAGCGCACAGAGCCCCGGCCAAGAGCGGTGACGTGGCTCTCAATGCGAACCCGCTCCCCGAGACGCATCGGCCGTTTGTAGTCGGCCTCGACGTGGACCAAGGGCAGCACCCAGTCGCGGGTAGCGAAGACCTCAGCCAGAGGCAGGCCGATGTCCTCGAGCAAGGTCTCGAAGGCGCCGTGGGCGTACTCGAACGCACGACTGAAAAAGGCAATGCCCGCCGGGTCGACCTCGGCGAAAGCGACACGATGAAGATGGGTCATGAAGCCAGTCCGAGCAGCGGAACAAGCCGCTGCAGTGAAGAGGTGAGACGATGAGAGAAGCCGCGCACGCCCGTGTTGTCAACGCGGAGACCCGTGTCCTGGAGCCGCTGTCGACGGTGGCCCGCTCCCATGGGCTGGTGGACGTCGCCACTCGACTCGATCGCATCCGCCGTTGGATGGATGCCGATCTCGACGATTTGCACGATGCCCTGAAGGCTGCACAAGCCGATAGGACCGATCTCGGCCGCCACGCTGCCCGTCATCTGTTGGAGCAGCCGGGCAAGCGCATTCGCCCGCTGCTGGTCTTCCTCACGGCCCGGCTAGGCGATCCGGTCTCGGGCGAGGTCGTGCGTGACTTGGCCGTGGCCGCCGAGCTCGCCCACGCGGCGACCCTGCTGCACGACGACGTGATCGACCAAGGGATGGAACGTCGGGGCGCACCGACGGCGCGGTTGGTCTATGGCAACTCGGCTAGTGTCTTGGGAGGCGATCACTTGTTGATCGAGACGCTCAGGCGCGTGGAGCGCAGCGGCCATCCGTCGTTGATGCGCACGATCATCGATGTCATCGGCCACATGGTCACCGCCGAGGCGCTGCAACTCGAGGTGCGCGGGCGCTTTGTGCCGGATGAGGAGGTCTATCAGCGCGTGGTGGCGGGCAAGACGGCGGTCTTGTTCTGCTGGGCGATGCGCGCGGGCGCGACCGCAGCGGGTCTGTCACCCCGGCAGATCGACATTCTCGACCGCGCAGGCGATCGCCTGGGGTTAGCCTTTCAGCTGGTCGACGATGCGCTGGATTTGGCTGATGACCCCGAGATTACGGGTAAAGATACACTTTTGGACTTACGCGAAGGCAAGTTGACGTGGCCGTTGTTGATCGCGTGCCGGCGCGACGCGGGCTTGGTCGCGCAACTGCAGGGTGTCGCGGCGCACCCGGAGCTGCTCGACGATCGGAAGTTCGCCCAAGATCTACGCCACCGCATCCTGCAGACGGGGTGCGTGGAGGCCACACGGATTCGTGCAACCGAAGCAGCAGACGAGGCACGTGCCGCGCTGGCCGAGCTGCCCGCAAGTGCCGCGCGCGATGCACTGGACACGGTGGTGGAGGCAGCGGTAGAGCGCTGTCGCTAGACGTTTCGACGTCTGACCTTCAGGAGGATGAGATGACAACCGTATTGACCCTGCATCCGGGCGCCGATCAGGTGCTGTTGCGATCGGAACTGCAACGCCTCGGTGTGTGGGCCCAGCCCCTGACCGCACCCGGTGGGCAGCCGGCGGGTTTTGCGCTCGCAGCGCACTCCAATCCCGTTCCAGGGGCCACGTTGGCTGCGCTTCCTGGCGTCGCGAGTGTCTTGGCAAGCCAGTCGGGGCATCCCCTGCTCGACGCCAGAAAAGGCGAGGCGGTACACATCGCGCCCGGCATCGTCGTCGGCGCAGGTCACGCGCCGGTGCTCGTCGCGGGTCCGTGTAGCGCGGAGTCGGCGCGGCAGGTTCGACAAGCCGCCGAAGCGGTGAAGGCCGCCGGCGGCGCGATGCTGCGAGGCGGTGCCTTCAAACCACGCACGAGCCCGTATGCCTTCACCGGCGCAGGAGTCGAAGGCCTGCGGTGGCTGCGCGATGCAGCCGACGAATTCGGCCTAGGGCTGGTGACCGAGTGCTTGTCTGAGCGCGACGCGGCTCAGGTGTCGGAGGCTGCCGACTTGGTGCAGGTCGGCTCCAGAAACATGCAGAACTTTGCCCTGCTGAAGGCCATCGGCGCGGGCCAAAAACCAGTGCTGCTCAAGCGCGGTGCGTCGGCGACGCTGCACGAATGGCGTTTGGCTGCTGAACACCTGCTCGCCGCGGGCGCCGACGGCGTCATCTTCTGTGAGCGCGGGGTACGCGGTGTCGGCGACGAAACCAGAAACGTGCTCGATCTCGGCGCTGTGGCCGTGCTCGCCGCCATCGACCGTCTGCCGGTATGGGTAGACCCAAGCCACGCCGCCGGCCGTCGTGACCTCATCGCACCGTTGGCCAAAGCTGGGCTCGCTGTCGGCGCACACGGTCTGCTGGTCGAAGCACATCCCGACGCAGCAACGGCCCTGTCAGACGGCGCCCAAGCATTGCCCCTCGATGCGCTCGCCGCCCTGATGCCCCACCCGACGGAGTTGTCATGACCGCCTCTTCCAGCAACACGACCCTCGCCACCACGCAGCAGCTCGGTAGCGGCCAGATGTTCGATCGCATCGCGGCCCGCTACGACCGACTCAACAAGATCATGAGCATGGGGCTCGACCGCCTCTGGCGCCGCCGTCTGGTGCGGGCAGTGGGACCACTCACCGATGGCGACCGCGTCCTCGACGTGGCCAGCGGCACCGCAGATGTGGCCCTCGCCATCGCCAACTATTGGCCTGGCACGACGCTCACCGGGCTCGATCCCTCGGCCGGAATGCTAGACGTGGGGCGGCAAAAGGTCCGAGATCGCGGGCTCTCAGAGCGAATTGAGCTCGTCGTTGGTGATGCCCAAGACATGCCCTTTGCCGATGACACCTTCGCCGCGAGCTGCATCAGCTTCGGCATCCGTAACGTACCCGACCGGTTGCAAGGGCTGCGCGAGATGGCCCGCGTGACCCGGCCCGGCGGCGTCGTCGCCGTGCTCGAATTGAGTGAACCCCGAGAGGGACTGCTATCGCCCCTGGCGCGCTTTCACGTGCACCACGTGGTGCCGCGGCTCGGCGCTTGGCTCTCAGGCGAGCAGGAGTACCGCTACCTACAAGAGAGCATCGCTGCGTTCCCACCACCGCAGAAGTTCGCCGCGCTGATGAAGAGCGCTGGCCTCGAAGTTGAGCGCATCGACGTGCAGACCCTGGCAACCGCGCATCTCTACGTCGCTCGCAAGGTCGGATGAACCGTGGATGGTTGGGTTTTTCAACACAGACGTCACCATGTTGATTAATGCCACATGCCGTTAGCGGACTGTATCGCAGGCCCCCGACTACCCTTATTTCCATTGTTTTCATCGGCTTAATTATTTTGTTACCCCAGTTGGCACGGTCCCTGCTCTAAGTAGGTTCGACTGCGCCACGGTGGCGCGACAAGAAAGGAGCCGCTTCAGCGCTCCGTGCCCGGGCAACCGCCCACCCAACCCTGCCCCTCTCCCTCGGGTTGGTTGTTCGGGCCACAAACGACACCGAAGGCTGTGCGCCTCGGTCGCTTAGGAGCCGCCCGCCATAACCTGCCCCTCTCCAATGGGCGGACTCCTACGGCAAGCAAGACCGCCCCGATGACGCGTGTCATCGGGGCGGTCCTGCTTTTGGCGTAGGTGAGGGAGAGAGGCGGCGTGTGGCTGGCTTGTTACAATCGCCAGCGGTGCAGGTTACCGCGGGAGACGCTTGAGCACGTGAGCAATGGCAGCGCGTACCGACGGGTGCTGCTCAGACTGCAGCTGCCGCTTCAAGACGGTCTTCACCCACGGCGCCCGGCGATGGCGTAGCCCGCGCACGACGGCATCTCGCAGCTTCCAGTGGCGGCTCGACAGCCAGCGCGCGGCGAACTTCTGCGCCGGTTTCTCGGCCTGCACAGAGCGCAGGTAGCCATGAATCGCCCACCACCGCTGCTGCGTCTCCAGCGTGTCCAATGCGGCAAGCCGGCGCAGGACAACAACGCCACTGGCACCGAAAAAGGGCAGCACGCTAGTGGCACGCACACGAATCCAACCGTCGACCTTTTTGTCTTCAGCGATGGTACCGAGCCTATTCGCGGTGCGATCGGGCGCGATACGAACGAGCACGGCTTTGGGAGGCACGGTGTCCACGCCGGCGAGCGCTGTGATGAGCCCTTTGGTTTCAGTCCGGGGCCCTGCAGCCGCGTGCGCGGTGACGACGGCAAACAGCGCAGTCCCAAAGAGAGTTGCAGCGAACAATCGAGCGAAGCGGCGGCTCATGGCTGACCTCCAGTGGTGTGCAGAACCCAAGGGTTGCCACGCAAGACGGCGCCCTGCTGGGCGGTCAATTTGGTACCGCCCGCGGCGCCGTTGAAGTACATCAGGTTGCTCAAGTCGTTCGGTGGCGTGTCCGGCAGCGGATCGTGGACGGCAGGTGCGAAGCCGCCGTAGTTGTTCTCGCTCGAGTGATACAGCCCCAGGTAGTGCCCCGCTTCGTGGGCGATGACCGCGCCTGGATCCCACTTCACGTTGCCGGGAATCGTCGGTTCCGTCGCCACCAACACGGCAGACCGGCCGGAGCCCTGAATGCCGGACGGCCCGGGTGCACCGCCGGCAATGCCCAATATCGCACCGCCAACCTGGGGCGCGACGATCTGCCGAACGAAGACCACGTTCACCCCCCAGCCGCTCTTTGCGGTCAGTTCAGCGAGCTCCTCAAAATCGCTGTTGGGACCAGCGCCAACTGCATCGACCACCTGAAAGCCGGCATCGATGTCGGTGTAGCTGATCGTGCCAATGGACAGTCCAACTTGACTGTAGATCGACTTGAGCGTGGCGAGCCAAGTGGCGAGTTTCTTGTCGGTCTTCGCTGTCTTTGCGGTCAGCCCGGTCGCCCCTGTGAAGTAGAGGTTCAGATTCAAGACGCCTGTCTTCGGCAAGCTGCTTTTGGGCTTGGCTGCCGTTTTTACCGCCACCGTGACATGAACCGTGCCAGGTGGGTGGGAGATGACAGGCGGCTGAAATGGGCTCAGCTGCATGCGTTTCCGGTTGCCAATTGAAAAGGTGTACGTCCCCGGCACCAAGAGTGTACTCGGGCTATTTGGCGCCAGGGCGGCACCTGTTGTTGCGCTGGGAGCCACACGCCATAGACATGAAACACACATCTGGCCGCCCAGGTTCTGCTGCTGGCCCTCCCAGCCGGTGTGCACCCAAGTCTGCCCACCCGGCGCCGTCATCTGAGCGACGCCGTAGCTCACACCGAACTCACCTTGCACATTGATCACAAACGACAGCGCATCAGTCGGTAGCTCAAAGGCGAACGGCCCCAACACCTTGGTACCTTTTTTCACGGTGTGCTCACCAAGGTCGAGCAGCAGGGTATTGGCAGCTACGGTCGTCGTGCTCTTCGGCAAAGACACTGCGCTGCCGTCGGCTGATCCCACGGCATCGGACGAAACAGCGCTATCGTGCCCCGTATCGGCAGGCCCGCCGGTGTCGGAAGTGCCAGCCCCCGCATCATCGCCGTCTTGGCCTGCTACATCCTCAGGAGCTTCGCCGGCATCGACGACATCCAAGTAGCCTGCATCCAAGCTCAAACCGTCCGAAGAGGCCGAAATATCAGTCTCTTTGTCGGAAACGGGCGTATCGGCGCAGCCCACCAACGACGCGAAGAGCAGCGCTGCGGCGACCACGGCCGGCACTCGAAGCGCGACGTTCCAGGTGGGAGGGAGAGCCTTGTTTCGATGCATGATGGATGCTCCTGCGCAGGGGAGCATGGTCTACAGACGTCCGCCCTGCGAAACCAGGGCGCGCCGGATTGCAGCGGCGCACAGCTTCGGCTGTTCCAAATGCACGTGATGGCCCGCACCGGGGATGATGTGTAAGCCCGAGCCCGGGGTCTGTACCGCGGCATGACGCAGAAGTGAACGATATTTGGTGTCGTCTTCGCCAGCCATCCAGTGCACGTGTGGGGCAATTTTGGCGATTGTGGGGAGCCGCAGCGGCTGATGCCCCGTTGACAGCGCAATGAGGGTCCGTGCCAGCGCATCGGCATCCCCCTGACGACGGCGGCGCACGATGGCATCGGCATGGGCTGCGCGGTGGAGCGTCGCGAGGAGCGGGGCGCGGTACCACTGGTCCACGAACGCGGGCAGCCCCTCACGCACCAGACGCGCAGCCCGCTCTCGGTCCACCTGCAGCCGCTGCGCTCGAGCGTCGGGTTCGTCGAGACCCGGGTGTCCGCTGATCAAGATCGCCTGCTTGAGGCGCTGGCTGAGGTGACCCAGGAGGGCCATGGCCACCCGCGCGCCGAGGGAGTAGCCAACAACCGATAGGGGTGCGCTGCGCAGCCCTGCCGCCTCGACCACGGCGAGGAGCTGGGCGCACACCAGCTCAAATGCGGGCCGATCCGATGGCAAAGCTGGGCTGTCGCCATGGCCCGGCAAGTCGACGGTGAGA
>JAGSHB010000313.1 GCA_023954815.1 Myxococcales bacterium
CCCCAGCCACGGCAAGCCGCGGCTTCCCCATCTCTGGCAATGTGCTGCGTCATTGCATGACTATCGCAGCACGTCGCTCCTGTTCTTCATTATGGGGGGGCTAAGAGCGCCCCCAGCCACGGCAAGCCGCGGCTTCCCCATCTCTGGCCCACGAGTACGAAACAAGCTGAAAAGCCGCCATGGGCCCAGGAAATCGGGCTCGTGGTGGCTTTTCAGCTTTGGATCTGGGGCTATCGCGTTCGGGGGCTGAGCGTGACCGCCGGCCAGCTACACACGGGCTACTTACACGGCACCGTCAGCGCGGTGTTGTTGCCGGCGGAGGGCCAGCCATCGACCTTGCAGTCGCCGTCTGTGTCGACCGCGCGCTCGTAGACATCGCTCGCGCATCCTTCTGCTGACTCGGACGGCCACTTCATCTGGCCGCAACCGCCGAGCGAGGGCGCGAGCTGATTGGCTTTGTCCTTGTTGGAGGTCTCATCACCAAAGTCGTCTTGGCGCACGATGATGTGGTCGCCGTTTTGGTCGGTCAGCTCCAAGATGCGCTGATTGCCCGGGAACTCTTCCGTCGCCGTCCAACCATCACCGTCGTTGCCCCAGGTGAACTTGTAGGCGATGCGCACGCCGGCTTTGTCCACCGCGGCGCTGGCGTCCCACCAAGGCGCGTCGAAGCTCAGGGTCCAAACACCGTCGCTCGCCACTGCGTCCCCGTGGCTGCCATCGTCGTACATGCGCGTGCGATTGGGCTGCCAGTTGCCGAGGGTCTTGTTGAGGGCGTCGATCTGGTCTTCCGTCAGGCAGTGCGCGGTGCGCTCCTCTGTGCAGCGCGGCGTGTCGATGTGGACACCGGCGGCGATGAACATGCGCTTGCCCGGCAGGTCCTTGGCCCAGAGGAAGGGGTCAAACGCCTCGCAGTTGCCGTTTTTTCCGCCTTTGGCGAGCCGGGCGAGTAGCACGACCTTGATCTTGTTGGGGACGTAGCAGGCCTTGAACTGAAAGCTGGCGACGGCGGCTGCGAGCGCTTCATCGAAGGCTTGCGTCGTCTTGTCGGCTGCGCCATCGCCTGTGTAATCGACACCCGCGAGCGCTTCTGGGTTGAGCAAACTTCCGCTGACGTTGTTGACCAAGAACGGCGCCGCTGGCCCGGGGTTGGCCATCAGGCGCGTCACCATGCTGGCGACGGTGCCGAGGATCTTGTCGCCTGCGGTGAGGCGGTCGTTGAGCTCAATGAGCGTGTCCGTCATCGATGTCGCGGGCACGGAACCCAGCGAACGGCTCTCTGCGCGGGCCTTGGCCAGCGCCAACACACTCAGAATAGTCGTCTGCGTATCCACATTGGCCATCCCGGGCGATAGCTGCGCGATGTCGAGGTTGATCGCTGGGTCCAATACCGACTTCTGGGCCGGAATATGGGGCAGAATGCCCAGGACCTGCTTGCCGCCTTGGCGCACGTCCAACAAGGCGCCGGTGAGCTCGGTTGTGCCGTCGACCTCGACCACAAACGCGGACAGCGCATCGGTTTTTCCCTCACCCAGCTTGGTATCACCGGCCGACAAGGTCACCGTACCGCTGAGTAGGCCAGGCGCACGGCCATGGATTCGGACGGGCGCTGGATCGGGCATGGGGCTGTGACCCTTGCGATCGAGCTCGGTCAGCAGCAGGCCGTCAATGGCGCAGCCGCCGGTAGTCATCAGCACAAACAACAGCGAAAAAGTGAGCGACTTGATGGGCATAGGGGCCTCATGGGGGACGTGCGGGCGGAGCCGGCCACGACCGAAGCATAGCGTTTCGCGCGGAGTGTAGCAGAGCGTCGTCCCAACGGGCTACGATCCGCGCGTCTCAATCTGAGTTCGACCTAGCGAGTGTTTGACAAGCAGGCACGCGGCCTTACGATGGCGACGTGCAGCGGCCCCCCACCAGCTACCCATTGCAGTTTTTTGTCACACTTGCGCTAGCCGGTGCGATCGCGGCCCCCGATTTTGCCCTCGCCGCTGGCCCAAGCTCTCGCGGCCAAGCACGCAATCGGCCCGTGATCGCAGCCTCAAAGCCCAAACCGCGCTTGAACCTCAAGCACATCCGCCACCTCGTTATCGACCCAGGGCACGGCGGTAGCAACAAGGGCGCTGTGGGCTATCACGCGGGCCGCGAGAAGCAGCTGACCCTCGAGATCAGCCGCGTCCTCAAGCGGTACATCGAGTCGCGCAGCAACGTGCGGGTCACGCTTACCCGGCACGCGGATGTGGATCTGGCCCTGCGTCATCGCCCGCGCCTGGCCAACAAAATCGGCGGGGATGCGCTCATCAGCGTGCACTGCAACGCCAGCGTAAAGAGCACCGTCCGCGGTATGGAAGTGTGGTTCTTGACGGCAGATAGCAGCATGCGGGTCATCCACGACATCGTTCGGCGTGAAGAAGGGGTGCCGGATGCGGGCCCTGAGGTCGCGCGCCAGTGGACCGCACAAGGCGTCGTTGAAACCCTGCGGCACGCCCAGGCCCATCGGGCTTCGCAAGC
>JAGSHB010000236.1 GCA_023954815.1 Myxococcales bacterium
CCAATCACCCAAGCACCGATGATGCGGCAGGCCCCGTCGCCAAGCGCGTCGCGGTGCGCGCTGTGGCGGCATCTGCAGCACACGCACAAGCGGAAGGCCCCGCCAAGGGATCCGAGTCAGCTGACGATAGTGCCGGCGAGACCCATCAGGAGGCGTTGCACCCTGCTGGTGCCAAGGAGGTCGCTGCCCTAGCCAACGCTGATCACGCTACACAACCACCGCCCGCTGAAGCGGACAAGGCTGACGCTACGAGGCGCAAACCGCGCCGTAAGCGGCATCGCAAGGCCGCCCGACCCACCCCCAAACACCAGCACGTGGGCACGACTATACCCGCGCCGAAGCCCAACACCCTGCGTGAGGAGTTGCGCCTCGTTCGCGCCGCCCGCTCCGCCTTGGGCAACGGAAATACAAGCGGCGCGCTGCGTACGCTGGCAGACCACGCCCAGCGTTTCCCCGGCGGTCAACTGAGTGAGGAACGTGCCGCCTTGCGTGTGGTTGCCCTGGCCAAAGGTGGCGAAACCAAGGCCGCCCGCACCGCCGCGCAGTCCTTTCATCAACGCTATCCGCACAGCATGCAGTCCCGCATCGTGCAAGGAGCCATCGCCCAGCTTCCCTGAGACGCCGATTGGGGAGTCGCCACACCACTCATCACAGCGTCGTGTCGCGTTTTCACAGTCAAAATCATCAGGGATGTGGTAGCTTTTTCGTCGGAGGTGTCACGCCAAATGTCACTACCCCCCATCCGCCGAAGCCTCAGGCTGGCCGTTGTACAGCGGTCGCCTGTTGGCATTTTTGGCGATGTGGGCAAACGCGTCCGTACGAGCTTTTCGCCCGGCTTTCTGGGCTTGTTGGTCATTGCGCTGGCTTTCACGGCGCTGGCTTCCACAGGATGTGATCGCGACTTGTATCTGGGTAGCACCCGCACGCCGCTGATGGACCGATTGGAGCTGCACGAACGGTCACACACCTCGAATCCGCATCCCTGTGTTGGCACCGCCTGTGTCACGACACCAGCCACCGGTGGCGTGGCCCCGCAATCGACGCAGTGCCTCAATGGCGCGGGGTGGGGCTGTGTGGCGACGCTTGAGGTTCGCGCTGGCTTGGGTCCGGCTTTGTCCGCTGGCGCAACCCTACCGCTGCCTCTCACCCTCAAGACAGACGCGGTGCATACCCTGACTTTGCGTAATGTCGCGCCCACGCAGGACGCCGCTGGCCTGCGTGTGGTCGCGGTGACGATCGAAGAGCTCTGTGACGGCCAGCCCTGCGCTGGTGAACCGGGGTTTGTGTGCACACGGGGCCCCGATGCCCTGCCATGCGGGGTCGCCCAGAGCGTCAACCTGGTTCCTGTTGGAGCGACTGGGCCAAAGACCCATACGGTGGTGCTGCGCCGCAAGCATCAGGTGCCAGGCCTGCGCACAGCGACGGTGCGGGTGCTGGTGGCGGGCGATCCAAGCCACAACGTCCTGCCCTGGCACGGTGAACTGGCACCTGTGGCAGGAAAGCCAAATCTCGCGGCAGCCCACGACACGGTGATGATGCCGTGGAAGGGCGAAAAGACGACCACCACAGCGATGGTCACGCTGATGAACACCGGCGACGCGACTGCAGAGGTTTACGGGTTGGACCTGACCGGAGCGGCGGGCTTTTCGATGCGCACCACCCAAGAGCCGTCCTGGCACAAAGGCTCGCACTTTCTACCGACGCCGATTCGACTGGCACCATCGCAATCGACGTCGATAGAAATCCGCTTTGTGCCCACAGATACGGCGAAGAAGCACGCGGCGCTTACCTTCGAGAGCAACAGCGCGACTGCGCTGGCACCGATCGCGATCGTAGGCAATGGGTCGACACCGTGCCTGTCCATTTCGCCCGCCAAGGCGATCGACTTCGGCACCTTGCAGCTGGGTGATTGCAGCGAGCGCCGCCTGGATCTTCAGAGTTGCGGCACCGCTGCCCTGGCGCTGACGTCGGTCTCTAGCGGCGTGCCAGGGCTCAACGCGACGCTCGTCGGCCACCCCACCATGTCGAAGGCGCAGCCCGCGCTGATCGCTCATGGTGGTGCGAAGAAGCTGCGGATTCGCTATTGCGCCCCAGCGATTGGCCAAGACGCGCCGGGGACGCTCAAGGGCACCGTGCAGGTCGCGGCCGATGGATTGCCGCCGCGGCACATCCCGGTGCAGGTCGAGGTGGTGACATCCCTGTGCCCAGTAGCCAAATTCAAGATCGCCCAGGGGCACGATGTGCTGCCGCTAACGGTCCTGCACCTGGACGCCACCGCGTCGAGTGCCCCAATCAACGGTGCGCTGACCTACAGCTGGACGGTCAAGCAACCCGCCGGCAGCGTCCGTTCGCTGACGCCGTCGGCCGAGGTTGCCCAGCCGACGTTCACGCCCGCCGTCGCCGGAGCGTATACGTTCTGCCTCACCGTGCGGGACGCCCTGGGCCATCCGTCGTGCGAGAAAAACTGCCAGACGGTTCAAGTGGTGCCGGAGGCCGGTTTGTACGTCGAGTTACTCTGGCAGACGCCTGGCGATCCCGACGAGTCTGATGTGGGCGCGGGCGCTGGCAGCGACCTCGATCTGCATGTCGCCCATCCGCTCGCTTCAGGTCCCGATCTCGACTGCGACGGGGCCGGCGACCCATGGTTCCATGGCACGTATGACGCCTACTGGGGTCACGCGACGCCGTCATGGGGCTCATCAGCGCCGCAAGCCGGGGACGACCCGAGCATGGACCTCGACGACACCGATGGTGCAGGCCCAGAGCTCATTGGCCTACCAAAGCCCCAGAAATTAGGGCCAAAATCTAGCTATCAACTCGGCGTACACTATTGGAATGACCACGGGTTCGGTTCAGCACTCGCAAGCGTTCGGGTCTACGCTGGTGGCACGCAGATCGCCGCGCTGGGGCCCGTCAAGCTCATGCCGCTGGATCTGTGGACGGTGGGCCGCGTGTCATTCAACAGCGGTGGCACGCCCCAGCTGCAGTCCTGCCTACAGAGCGCGGCCACGTGCAGCGGCGGCAAACGGTGGGTGAGCGCTGGCCAGGCGTGCATGAGCCCCTGCTACCTGCCAGCAAACCCACCCGCCACCAACCACGCCCCGGCCTGCAAACCCTAGCGGTCGGCGCGGCGGCGCGAGTCCCAGCCGACCCACGCCGCGTCAGAATCGAGCTGCCAGGGTGCAGCGACAAGGACCCAGATGCAGATCACCCTTCGCTTTGTCGCTGCGGACGCGCCCGAGATTCAGGGTGAGCACGAGCTGCGTTATCAGGTCCTGCGGAAACCACTGGGCTACGGCAGAGATGCCGTGGCGTTCGATTTTGACGATGACAGCTACCACCTGCTCGCCTTCTCTGCCGACGAGGTTGTGGGCTGCGTGCTCTTTCACCCGGAATCTCCGCTCACTGGGCGGCTCTACCAGATGGCGGTCGACCCGAGACTACAAAGTGCAGGCCTGGGTCGTAGGCTGGTGGCTGAGCTCGAAACGCGCCTGCAGCGAGATGGCTTCCGCGAGGTGACACTGCACGCGCGAGAGGTTGCGGCAGGCTTTTACGGTAGACTCGGCTACGCCACAGTTGGAGCGCCATTTGAGGAGGTGGGCGTCCCCCACCGCCACATGGCCAAGACGTTGCGAAGCTCATGAGACCTCCTCGGAGCCGCCCCCAACTGTACGTGCTTGGCCGGCTTGGACACGCCCTCCAACCAAGCTGAATCCACACTGGCAGCTTGAGTTTCCGCGCTGCTCGCTGCCTTCTTCGGTAAATTTCTCGCTCCCAGCGCCCACAGGATTATGCTTGGCCTGATGACGCAGCCACTGCCCAAGACAACGCCCGCTACGACCCTGGTCCTGCCCCTAATGGTGCTGCTCGCGGCGCTGCTGGCGTCGTCGTTTCATGGTTGTGGGCCCAACTTATCGGAGCATGTGACCGATGAAGATCGGATGCACGCCGAGGTACGGAAGAGGGCGTTGACCATCACATCACCCGGAGTCGTGCATATCGAGGCGGGTAAAGCCAAGAACGTCTCCTTTGAAGTCACCCTAGCGCCTGGATTCTACGTGCCTGCTCGCCACGAGCCGGATCGCACCCTGCTGGGCACGTGGCTGGAGCCGCCGCGGCGCTCGTTCGCGCGGGTAGACAAGCTCTCCTACCCTCAGGGCCACATGGTCGACTTGCCGTCTCGGTCGCGTCCTGTGTTGGCGTACGACGGCAAACTCAAGATCGGCCTGCATCTGTCTGTTCATCGCAATGTGAACCCGCGCCGCTACGTGATGCCCTTTGTGCTGCACTACCAACTGTGCACCGTGCGCGGCTGTGAAGTACCCGAGCGGCGCACCATTCGCGTCTCATTCGAGGTCGCGCCCGCCAAGAAAAAGGGCAACCTCGGCGAGCTCTCCCCGCCCTAAATCTCACCTCATAAGCGCCTTCGCTGGTCAGTCCCCATGCTGTCGCGCGGTCGGAGGGGTACATCGCGCGCGCTTTGCAAGCGTTGTCTCGCATCATTGCGCATGCATATCGATTGGTTCACAAGTCGAAACTGAGCGGATGAAGCCATAATATTGGTACTTTGCGCCGAGACAGCTAGGCTGCACAGGAAGTCGCTAATCCAATTTGGCAACCTGGGAGCCCGCATGATGCGCACGAACCTTACTCTTACTGGCGCACTCGCCCTCGCGATGGTCGTTGCAGGGCCATCGGTGAGCCAAGCGCGAACATTTGGCGGCAACGCTGCGCTGTTGCATCCGGCGGCGAAGAGTCCTGTCCAGCTGAAGGAGTTAGGCGTCAAGCTGCTGCTGCCGAAAGAGACCGGCAAGTGGCACGTTCAAGCGACGTACACCCTCAAAAGCCACAGCGCACGGGAGCAGAACGTCGACCTCGTCATGAACGAGCACCACTGCGACTCGGACAAGCAGACCTGTCGCTCGCCGACGGCCGGGCATTTCCACGAGCTGCACACAACCGTGGACGGTAAGCCGATCACGCCCAAGATGACCAAGGGGCCAGACGGTCGGAACTGGCACTTCACCTTCAAGATGAAGGGCAAGTCACAGGTCAAGATCGAGCAGAAATACCGGATCGAGCGCACCACCGACGCCGCTGGGGAGCTCATGCACCTGACCATGGGGCCCAGCAAGCGCTGGCACGGTCCGGTGAGCAAGGCCCACATCGACATGGCGCTCCACCAGCGGCCGTGGATGGTCGGATACCCGGCGAGCTTCCGGGTGTCGCACTACGGCGCGGACATTCCGACCGATGGCGTCATGAAAGGCACGGCGACGACCCATCTGCGGTTTCGCATGCGGCGCTGGCGCCCCTCTCAGGCGCTATTTGTGCACCTGACGACCGCTCGTGACGTCAGCCCAGCCCACCGTTGCCCGTCGCTCAGGGCGGTGGCGACAGCCTCCAAGGGCAAGCAGCACGAAGCGGAGCTCAAGCGGATTTTGGTGATGCGCAGCCTCGACGATCTCAAGCGCTGCCGGTCGCTCTATCTCGCGCTCTATGGCTTCCCCTTCAGCAAGAAGCTGACGCAGCGGCAGTTCTACGGAAAACCCGTTCCGTCTGGCAGCGCGCTACAAACCACAAGCGATGGCAAGAAGGAGTTTCGCCGCTTCGGTCTGCGTCTGAACCCCACCTACACGGCTGACCTGCATCCGAAACTGCACCAGCGCTACCTCGAAGGGCTGGCTGCTGAGATCGCACGTCGCAAGAGCAAGTAGGCCACGTCGCCTCTCCGCTTGCGTTCGGAGCCGGAAGCGGCCCAGGTGTATCGTTAATCGACACTGACCCGCGACCACCCTGACCGCTTCGTCAAAAAGCCCAAAGCCCCCGTCCGCATCGAGCGAACGGGGGCTTTGGTTGCTTTTCAGCTTCTGCGGATGGGCCTAAAGGCCGAACTTCTCACAAGCCAGACTGGCTGTGAGAGGCTCGGACTAAAGACCGAGGTACATCCGAGCCACACCCTCGAGACCTGTCGGCGGGTAGCCGCGCGGGCCCTGGTACTTGTAGCCGTTGATGTAGACCGACGGCGTACCCGAGATGCCAGCGCGCTGGCCCTCAGACGCATCGCTCTGGATGAACGCCTTGTGCTTGCCGCTATCCAAATCGGACTTGAACTTGCCCATGTTGAGCTTGATCTCCGAAGCGTAGCGCTCCAAGTCAGCACGCTTGAGGGCCTGCTGATTGGCGTAGAGCTTGTCGTGGTACTCCCAGAACTTGCCCTGCGCATGCGCGGCCATCGACGCCTCAGAGGCGAGTTGTGCGTCCGCGTGGATGCTGGTGAGCGGCATGTGCTTGTAGACAATCTTGACTGTCTTGGGGTTGTTCTTCTGGAAGATCTTCAGGTTGGGCGCGATCTTGGAGCAGAAGGGGCACTGGAAATCCTCGAAGACCACCAGCTCGATCTTGGCGTTCTTGGGGCCGAAGGTCGGGCTGTTGCTGGTGTTGAAGTTCTGCTTCGGACCAGCGTACTGCGGGAAGAACTTGCCGCCCGCGATGGCCTTCTCGTACAGATTCTTGGCGGTGGCGCCCTTCTTCTTCAGCTCTTCGGCGCGCTTGAGCTCGCCGTCGATCAGCTTCTGCAGGTTGTCCCAGTCCTTCGGCTTGGCGATGCGGACGCCGTTGGCCAGGATGTTCGGGAAGCTGTGCGCACCGACCTCGTTGGCCAAGACGCTGTCACGCGTGAGCTGGCCACGGTACTTGTGGCTGTCCATCGCCTTCTTGAACTTCCGCATGTTGAGCTTGAGCTCTTTGGCGTACTTGTCGAGGCTGAGCCGATCGATTGCGAAGGTGTTCGCCATCAACTTGTCGTGCATCTGCCAGAACTTGCCCTGGGCGTTGGCGGCCATGGCGGCCTCGGCAGCGATGATGCTGTCGGGGTGCTGCGGCGGGATGATTTTGTGCTTGAAGCGGAACTGCACCTGGTCGCCGTACTTGACGACGGCCTGGTCCATCGCCTTGGCGAACTGCGAGCAGGACGGGCAGCCGAATGCGCTCATCACGACCACTTTGACGGTGGCCGAGTCAGGACCGCGCTTGGCGTCGTCGTCGTGGATACCCACGCGCCAGACCTGGTTGCCTTTGGGCTTGGCCGCAGCAGCGGGGGGCGGTGGTGGAGGAGGAGGGGGCGGCGGCGCTGAAGTGTTGGCCCCAGCAGGCGCAGCTGGCTGCGCAGCTGCAACCGCGGCAGGAGCGGCTTGCGCAGCTGTGGGGGCGGCGACACCGGGTGCAGCGGGTGCGGCACCGGGCGCAGTCATACGGCCGGCGACGTAGCCGACCACAAACAGCCCGATGAACAGCATATATGCCTGTTCTTTCTTCATCCTGAGAAGCTCCTGTCTAGTGCTGCGAAACAACCGTTCGGTCACCTGCGCGCGCAAGGTGTAGTCGGCACTGGCCCGACCACATCGAAATTGGGCCGCGAGTCTAACGGCGGACCTGCCGGTGGACAACCCTGCCAACAAGGTCTTGTGAGGTCGTGTTTGTTCCCGATGATTTTCGGGTTGTGCGCGCTACAGCGAACGGGACACTGCAGGCGATTGCGGCACTCGCAAGCGCTGACCACGTGACAGAGCAATAAGCACCTGCTCCATCCAGCGAGACGATGCGACCTGCCGATCACCGAGACGCGAGCTCTTCAAAATGGTGTCGGCCTCGGCGAGGGAGACCATAGCCAGCTCGATGCGACCGGTGCGAATACGCCCAATCTGGCGGCACATCAGCTTGACGCGGTAGGGATGGAGCCTGGTGGCCTTGGCGATCTCATCCTCAGACTGCCCGGCCGCCCGCCCTGCCCCGACCTGCATCAGCGCCCGGTAGTGACTCGCCAAGAAGCCGACGATCGCCAGGGACGCCGTGCCGTGGGTCATGAGCAGGTGCAGTACGCCGAAGGCCCGCGGTAGGTCTTCGTCAGTCAATGCGTCGGTGATGGCAAAGATCGCGGCGTCGCGATCGATCGGCACGA
>JAGSHB010000298.1 GCA_023954815.1 Myxococcales bacterium
GAATGCGCCGCAGCTGCTGCAGCATCCGCTTTACGCGGAACGGGTGCATGCCCAGGCTGGACGCGATCTCGGCCTCGCCCTGCCCGCTCCCTCGCGCCGCGCCAACGCGCATGAGCGTGCGGTAGTGGCTTGAGAGGAACGCGACCATGGAGAGCGGCGGCGTGCCATGGGTCAACAGCAAGTGCAGCACAGCAAAGGCCCGCGGCAGGTCTTCGTCGGTCAACGCGTCGGTGATGGCAAAAATCGCGGCGTCGCGATCGATCGGCACGACCTCTTCGACATGTTTCCGCGTCAGGTGACCGCTGGGGCCCGCATCGAGCAGCAGGCGGTCAGCGGTCTGGCGTAGGCGTGCAGCGTCCGCCCCCCCTAAACGATCCCAGATCTTCTGTGCCACATCGCGATCGACTCGGATCTGATAGGCCTTGCCCTCGCCTTCCATATAGCGCTGCAGGCTGGGTGCATCCAAGGGCGGCACTGCGACCTCAACCGCCTTGGCGAGCACTTGCTTCCACGCCGCCTTGCGCCGATCGGCCTTGCTGGCGACGACGATGAGTACAAACGGGGCCCGTGCAGCCCGGTCGATGTCGGCGACAACACGCTCGAGCGGATCGCCAGCGTCTTTCTTGCTGCGTTTGCGCTTGCCCGTGCTGGCCGCCCCGCCCCACTCCAGCGTCTCCGCATGAACAACCGTGACCACGCGCCGACCGCCGAATAAGGACATCGAACGCGCCTCGCTGGCGATGATCTGGTGCACCCCAGCGCCCTGGTGGTCGCCATCGAGGTAGTCAATGCGGACGTGATCGAGGCTGGGGTCGCCCCCCTTGAGCGCCGCGGCCTCAACGAGTTGTGTGGCGGCTTGGAGGGCCCAGGGATCGGCCGTCCCAGGCTCTTGGCCCCTGCGCGGGCGCCCTTTGGGCTGCGCGGAGGTCACGACGTAAACAGGCGCAATGTCGCCAGCGCCGAGGTGGTCGGTGAGTTCTTGGCCGACATGGATGAGCTTGGGTCGTTGGCTTGCCATGGGCCGAGGATGGCCGAGGTGATGCGCGCTGTCACCTGCTGGTGGTGCCACGGAGTCGGTTTTGGCGGCGTTGTTGGGCGCTGGTTCTTGGGGAGTTTTGCGGGGGTAGCGCGGACATGAAAAAAGTGTACCGAGAGTGATTGACAGGGGCGCGGCGAGTATCTAGGTTGCCCTCCGCTTCCAGGGACAACGCGTCTCCGGGGGCAGGTTGGGGTGGGTTGCCTTGCGACAGACCCCGGCCGGATTCCGCAGTAGCTCAGTTGGTAGAGCAGGTGGCTGTTAACCACCGGGTCGGCGGTTCGAGTCCGTCCTGCGGAGCCCAGAAAAGGGCCCAGGCTGAAAAGCCTGGGCTTTTTTTCGTTTTTGCGATGTTGACTGCCTTCAGCCCATCTCGACACCCCTATCATGATGGCCTTGCCGCCCCGAGTAGCACCGACAGAGCCAGCAGGCGTGGCGATGTTCGGCGGTCACGTACGCTCGCTGTCGGCACTGCGCGTAGCTCGTGGAAACGCTACCCTAGTGCGGTCAGCTGCATCGTGGGCTGAGGAGAGGATCATGAGACGCAGGTCCGCGAACAGCTACCTCGGTGAGCGCCTGCTCGCCATCACGCTCGCCATCATGCTCGCCACCACACTCGGCAGTTTCGCTGCGTGTGGCACAGCCGCAATGTCACAGCCTACTGCCAGCGACGATGCGGCGCCGACAGACAGCTCTCTCAGTGATGTAGCCGCGCTGGACGACGCGAGCGGCGATACAGCCGTTTTCGGCGATGCGACAGTCAACGACACGACACTCGACGACGCGACCCACGACGACAGCACCACCAATGGGGGCCTGTACTTCCCGCCGCTCTCCAGCGATGCCTGGCTCACAACCTCGGCCGCGAGCGCCAACCTCGATGAGAGCAAGTTGAGCGAACTTGTCGCGTTCGTGGGTCAGAATAGGACCACCGCATTCGTCATCCTCCATCGCGGTAAAATCGTCGTTGAGCAGTATTGGGAGGGATGGGGTACCCACACGAGCGAGCCGATGTTTTCGGCCACAAAGTCGCTCACGTCGGTGCTCATCGGTATTGCTATCGACAAGGGGCTGCTCACGCTTGACCAGTCTGTCACCAGTATTGTCGGCGCGGGTTGGTCCGGTGCTAGCAAGACGCAGGAGGCGGCCATCACCGTTCGGCACCTGCTTGTCATGACGAGTGGGCTCCAAGACAGCAAGGCGCTGAAGTATGTCACCGCTGCTGGGACCGCTTGGGACTACAACACCAAGGCCTACTACGTGCTCGGTGATATCTTGGAGAAGCTGACCGGATCGCGAACGCAGTTTACCGACACCCATCTGTGGAAGAAGATCGGCATGCGCGATTCGCAGTGGGTCAACCTGCTGTTGGGCTCGGTCAAGACCATGAAGTCGTCCGCCCGTGACATGGCCCGCTTTGGGATGTTGGTCCTCGCCAAGGGCGCGTGGAATGGGCAGGTCGTGGTCAAGAGCGCGTATCTCGCTGAGGCCACCGCGTCATCCCAGACGCTGAATCCTGCGTATGGCCTCTTGTTTTGGCTCAACGGCGACGGCGGCTACACGTTGCCGAAATTGGCGCCGAAGAAGGGAACAATGATCCCGTCCGCTCCCACTGACATGATCTCGGCGCTCGGAGCGAAGGACAAAAAGATCTACATCGTGCCATCGCTCGAGCTTGTGGTGGTGCGTCACGGAGATGCGGCGACGTCGAAAGCGTTGGCGGGCTCCTCGTTTGACCACGAACTCTGGAAACGTCTATCCGCCGCGATGAAGTAGCTGACCCATGGGCTTCGCCTAATCAAACGGCCCCTTCTCGCCAGGCTTCTTCGGATTCAGCCCACCGGTGAGCACCTGCAACCCCCACGGCGGTGAGGCGTTGACGAGCATTCCGGCTCGACACGTGATCCGAACATCGCGAAACGTCGTACCCGCCTTAGTGGCCCGCAGCGTGTAGTCGCCGGGGGGCACGTTGGCGAAGACGACACCGCCGTCGTGGCTCGTCTCGGTCAGACCCTGGTCGGGAAAGATGACGTTGTATTTCACCAGATTAAAGTAGATCGCCTTGGTCTTCGCCCCAGCCGTAGGGACCAAGACCACCGTCGCTTCCGGCTCACCGTGCGTGCCATGACGGTCGTAGAGGCTGTGACCGCGGCGCGTGACCGTGGACGCAATCTGGCAGACGTCGCCGCCCGCCGTCACCCCCACCATCGATGCGAGCACCTTGTAGAGCGCATCGTCGGGCACCTGGAACGTCACGTCGTGGGTATCGGTAGCGAGCGACAGCGTCCCGGTCTGCGTCGTCGACCAGCCGTCTTTGGAGAGGACAAAGGTCAGGGGTGTATTGGGCTGCAACCCGTCGAATGCCCAGCTGCCATCGGCGCTGGTTTGGGTTTGTCGTTCCGGCAGCTCAAGGATGGTCACGGTCGCGCCATCGAGCTGCCCGCCGCCCGTGCTGAAGGCGAACGCATGCCCGCCGACCACAATCGTGCGCGTCCCGCCGCTCACGTCGTCACTCACGCAGCCAATCGCCACGGCCGCGAGGAGTGTCATCGTCAGGCAGTGCAGCAATGGCCGCCACATTAGCCGGCGCGAGGGCTTGGTGGGACCTTGGAGCGGCAGGAGAAGCACGAATGGGTTCACGGCTAGTCTCCATTTGAGGGGATCCATCGACACGAAGATTGGCATGCGCGCGGTCAAATGTGCAGTGACACGGAGCGGGCGACCGCGTGGCCTCCTCTCCGGCGGCTAGGTCGATGCGTGCGGATGCTGCCAAGCTGGCTCGTTCATCTTGGGGCGCCTGTGGGCAAGTAAACGGTGACGTTCTTTCTGGGAAACGCCTGGCACTTATCATTCAATTCGATAATTCGAAGTTTATCGATTTGATTCTGTGAAACGCCTGGCACTTGTGTGGAGCACGCCCGTCGACGACGTACCCGCTCGAATTCGCTAGGCTGGCGTGCCGGAGGTTCCTCATGCAACGAGTCCCACTTAGCGCCACCCTACCCTGGCTCCTCA
>JAGSHB010000216.1 GCA_023954815.1 Myxococcales bacterium
CATCATGGGGGGGGCTAAGAGCGCCCCCAGTCGCGGCAAGCCGCGACTTCCCCATCCCAGCAGACAGCGTGCTGCGTAATTAAAATTACTGTCGCAGCACACTGCTAGTTTTCTTCATCATGGGGGGGCTATGAGCGCCCCCAGTCGCGGCAAGCCGCGACTTCCCCATCCTAGCAGACAGCGCACCATGGCGTGCGTCGCCGAAAAAACGAGAAAAAGCGCAGTCTGCCAGGGTGAACTCACTGGCGGTGGGCTGGTAAGTTAGCCAAGACCGTCGCTCCTACTACTCCCAATTGCCGTAGGACGCGTCGCAGGTCGTAAAGGCAGTTGCAAGCCGCTCAAAGTCCGCTTTTTCGGGCGCGGCGGCCGCCTTATTGGGCTCGACGAGGTTCAACTTGAAGGTACGCAGGTCATCTTTCGAACCGATGGAGAGGTCCCATCCGGCGTCCTTGGTCGCGGTCAGGGATTCACAGGCGACAAAGGGCCACTGTGCGATGTCGAGCACGTCCACTTGAGCTGCTGGGATGACGAGCGTGTGCACGGTCCCCTTGGAGTTGCCGATAGTGCCGTGGGTGGTCGCGCGGGTGAACTTGGCGCCGCCCATATTCCACCACTGCCGCTCGCCGTCGATGTTGCGGCAGACCTTGAGGCCCGTCATGGCCTCCTTGCACAGCAGATGGCCCGTGAACGCATCGGGGGCGTACTGATCCCAATCGACCGTGGTCAGGCAGCCGGTGTCGTAGTTGCTCTGTAGCGTCGCCATTTCCGCGTCGTCGACCCCCAGCGCCTTCAGGCTACCCGGGCCAACCGCAGTCGGATCGAACGTCGTCTTGACGGCATTACAGTCAAAACAAACGTACTTCTCGCCGCGCTGGTTACACGCCCACAGCCCACTTGCGCGCTCCTTGCAGTCCACCGTTTGCAGCGCCGACTGGTCAGAGATCGCCCAAGCGGGGCCGCCACCAAACTTCTCGACGCAAGTCTTGGGAAGTTCGACCTTCTTCGGTGGGGGCTCTTCGCTGCCACATCCTGAAAGCATCGAGGAAATCAGGCTGAAAGCTGCAAGAAAGCTGGCGCGCATCATCATTTCCACTGCTCCTTGAGGACCTCGTGGGTGACAACCTTGCCGTTCGGCATGGTGCCGCCGTGGGTGCGCAGGTCACCGTAGGCCCATTTCTTGTCGCCGCCGCCAAAGTGAAAATCCATCGCACCGGCGGTGATCTTCCAGTAACCGTACCAGTCCAGCGCGTCGAGATAACTCGCTTTGTTGGTGAAATCTGTAGCGC
The DNA here is from genome assembly GCA_023954815.1 of Myxococcales bacterium. Taxonomy (GTDB): domain Bacteria; phylum Myxococcota_A; class UBA9042; order UBA9042; family UBA9042; genus UBA9042. The sequence continues at coordinate 1,287 of JAGSHB010000216.1, forward strand.
CACCTGGCTTGCCAATCAGGGTCAGCGGCGCGCTGTGGTCGTCGTGTAGTTCTGGACTCGTGGGCGGGTTCTTGTCGCCCTTGCCGGTGCCGTGCAGCACGATGATCTGCTTACGCGCGACCTTCAGGCCGTCATAGATCGCGACGGCGTTGGGTTTTTTCGGATCGGTGTAGGGCGCCTTCGTGTCGCCATGGGCTTGTACAAACGTGAAGGCGACATCGGCATCGGAGGGGATCTGCTTCACCACGATGGACGCGTCAGTGTAGTTGCTCGTGAGCAGGGTCTTTTCATTGCGCACGCCGAAGGCCAACACCGCGCGCGGATTGCTCCACTCATTCTTGGGGTCTTTGGTGTAAGTCCGCACCGCCGCCAAAATTGCCACCTTGGCGCCGACACCGTGACCTGCGTAGGCGACCTCGTCCTTCAACGCGACCGACACGCTATCGAAGAGCACCTTGCTCGCGGTCAGCAGATCCTTGGCCATACGGTCGTGGTCGCCGTCGAGCAACCCGCTTTGAACCCGCACAAACACCGCGATGGTGCCGCGGCTGGCCAAGTGCTGGAGCAGCTTCTTGTAGCCCTCGCCAAACTTCCCGACGAACCCACCAGCGTTGTAGATCGACTGCTCGTGCACAAAGAACAGCACCGGGTGGCCGCCTGCGCACGTCGGGCGGAAGACGAGCATCTTCTTGTAGCCCTGGCCAAAGCCGGAGCCGTACGCAATCTCTTTTGGGCTCAAGAGCGTGCAGCTACCTGTCGCTCCGGGGTGCTTGCCCTTGGGCTGCTTGTCGACCGGGCACGTTCCGCAGGGGTCGGGTGCCGTGCCCCCATCGCCGCTTGAGCCGTCACTGGCCGACCCGTCGCTGGCTGAGCCGTCACTGGTCGCGTTCCCGCCAGCGCCATCACTGCTTGACGAAGCGTCTCCTGCGCCGCTGCCGTCTTCGCCGTTTGCATCGCCTGCGCTGCCAGCTTCGCCGCCATCCTCTTTGGCGACATCCTCCCCGAGACCGTCAACCCCCGCATCCTCCACGGCTGCTGCGTCCATGGCGGCGCCTGCTGCGTCCTGGACAGCCGCGTCGAGCGCTCCCACCACATCGGAAGCCGCCGCGCCATCTTCATCAGCGCCTGCGTCCCCACCGGTCGCGCCATCGCCTAGCGTCCCGCCGTCTCCAGCACCATCTGCTGCGGCCGTTGATGGGGCACCGTCGCCAGCGTCGCCGTCGTCTCCGCAGCCGCCAAACCCGAGCAGCGCCAGGAGGCAAATGAGCGCCATCCCCCCGTAAAGCTGGTCAAATAGCGCGCGATTGGCTGCGTGTGACGACGTCATCTCGTTCTCCGTCTCGTCGAGCGGGGGGGCGTCGGTTCCGCTATTTAATCGGATTGAGCACGACCTTCAGACCCATGGCGATCTTCAGATCAGCCTTGCCGCTCGGTACGTTCTCGCCCTTCTTGACGATCATGGTCGCCACCATGCCCTGACTGAATGCCAGCGTGGTCAGCCACTGTTGTGCTGCCTTCTGGCCGGCAGCGTCGAGGACCGCGTTCACAACCGCAGTGGAGCCCGCCTTGATAGCCGGAATCGTCGCAATTTTCGCGGAGCCCGAGGTGTCCTTGGCGTCCATCGGCCCGATGTACAAGTCGAACGCAGGCAGATCGCTCGTCACCGTGTTGGTCGTCGGCGTCACCACGATCTTGAGGATCTCGAAGGACTTCACCCGGCCTTTCGCGTCACTTAGCGCGGGCACCTCAAGGACGAGGTCAACCTTGGACGGCGGCGGCGCGATGGCCTTCTTGAGCTCCGCTGGCGACGGCTTTCCGGCTGCGGCTCCCATGGCGCCGCCGATGTCGAACGACGTCACGAACTCGTAGTCCGTGGTCACTGGGATATCGAGCTTGTTCTTGTTGTCGTCGACAAAGTCCGAAAACGAGCCACATCCCGTGGCGACGGCAGCGATCAGCGCAAAGGCGCTAGCGTGGGCAATCAAGCTCTTCATGTGTGACTCCGAGTTAGAGTTGGCGGCAGCTTGTGTGCGCCGCTCCGACCTGCGGTATGCTATATGCCATCTTCACGGCGCCCTTGGTATCCCCACAACACTTGCCCTCGGTTGTTGGCGCTGGATCAAACGAGAGAAGGAGCCCCCATGGCCGACAATTCCGAAACGCAGCCCACGCGCACTTTGATCCCGGCCACAGGCCACAAACCAGCGGACCTGCTCAAACAAATGCAGGATATGCGGGCAGAAGATGCCGACTGGCAGGGTGGGCGCACGTGGTCGATGGTCTACTACATCGGCGCCGAGCATCACGACTTTCTCAAGCAGGCACACAACCTGTTTTTCGCAGAAAATGGCCTCAACCCCATGGCGTTCAAGAGCCTCAAGCAGATGGAAGCCGAGGTCGTGCAGATGAGCGCGGGGATGCTCAATGGCGGCCGCGACACGGTCGGTACGATGACCTCTGGCGGCACGGAGTCCATCCTGCTGGCGGTCAAGGCGGCCCGTGATCGTGCGCGCAAGACGCGGCCGTGGATCTTGCGGCCCGAACTGGTGGCGCCAAAGACGATTCACGTGGCCTTCGACAAGGCCTGTCACTACTTCGGCGTGAAGCCGCGCTATGTGGATGTCGGCCCGGATTTTCGGGCAGATGTCGACGCGATGCGCAAGGCGATCGGTCGCAACACGGTGCTCGTCGCCGCTTCTGCGCCGCAGTATCCGCAGGGGGTCATCGATCCCATCGCTGAGCTCGGCGAGATCTGCGCTGACAAGGGTGTGCCGTTTCACGTGGATGCCTGTTTTGGTGGCTTCATCCTGCCGTGGATCGAGCGTCTGGGGCACGAGTTGCCAGTGTTCGACTTCCGCGTTCCCGGTGTGACGTCCATGAGCGCCGATGTGCATAAGTTCGGCTACGCGGCCAAGGGGGCATCGGTGATCTTGTATCGCGACATGAGCTACCTGAAGCATCAGTTCTTCGTCTCCACGGACTGGCCAGGTGGGATCTATGCCTCGCCTTCCATGCCGGGAACCCGCCCTGGCGGCCCCATCGCAGCGGCGTGGGCAGCGCTGAAGAGTGTCGGCGAAGATGGCTACATGGCCCATGCCCGTGAGGCTGTCGCGGCAGCGCAGGAGTTGCGCGACGGCGTCGCTGCTATCGCGGGGCTGACAGTCCTGGGCGCCGCTCACTCGACCGTCGTCGCCATCGCAGCGGACGATCCAGCGGTCGATGTCTACGCCGTCGCCGACGTGATGGGCGAGCAGGGCTGGAACATCGATCGGCAGCAGAATCCGGCGTGCTTGCACTGCACCGTCAATGGTCACAATCGCCCGCAGATGCCGACGTTCCTCTCGGATTTGGCCGATGCAACCGCGCACGTTCGCGCCCATCCGGAGCTCGCCAGCGAGGGCAACGCCGCGATGTACGGGATGATGGCCAAGGTGCCTGTGCGTGGCCTCGTCAAACTGAGCGTGCAGAAGGTGATGGAGAGCATGTATGGGCCCGAGGGATCGGTGCCCGATCTATCGCAGCTCGGTGCCGGTGAGGACGACGGCTTTGTGCTGCAGTTCATCCACAAATACGGGGATCAGGCGATGGATATGCTCGATCGCGTCAACGGCTATCGGGCCCGGATCGGCGGTCGTCTGCGCCGGAAGTAGTCGTGAGGTTCATCCCCAGCCGCGCAGCTTGGTCTCTTCACGGCGATACAAGGCCAGGGACTCGCGGACCACCTTATTGGCTTCGTCGCGGCCAAAGAAGTCATCGACGGTCACCGTCTTGTTCTCGAGGATCTTGTACTCCTCGAAAAAGCGCTTGATCTCGCGCGCGAGGTGCGTCGGTAGCTCGCTGATATCGTTGTAGTCCCGCATCGCCGGATCGTGGATGTGCACAGCGATGATCTTGTCATCCGAGTCGCCCTGATCGGTCATCTTCATCACACCGATGGCGCGGGTCTGCATGATGCTGAGCGGAACCACCGCCTCGTGGCCGAGCACCAACACGTCCAAGGGATCGCCGTCACCGCAGTACGAGCGCGGGATGAAGCCGTAGTTAGCGGGGTAGACCGACGCGCTGTAGAGCACGCGATCGACCTTCAGCATCCCCGATGGCTTGTCGAGCTCGTACTTGACCTTGGAGCCCTTTGAGATCTCGATGACCGAGGAGAAGCCCTCTTCGATGGTGTCTGGATTGATGGGTAGATCGTGCCAGGGATGCGCCATGGTGAGGTCCTCCGGGTGACGGTCGGTTTGACGGGAGGAACCTACTGCATCTGCGGCCACGTACCAATGGTGAGCGGCTACTCAATCACCCACTCGGTGCTCAGTGGTCCGTAGTCGACCTTCAGCTGACCCAAGACCGGCACATCGAAAAACACGCTGCCTTGCGCGGACACGGGCACCTTGAGAACCGGATCCTTGCCATCGAGGAACTGGTCGACCCAGTCCAGCGCGGTGCGTTGGAACACCGTCAGGGCCTGATCGACCCCCATCGTGAAGCGCAGATCGAGTTTCACATCGCCGCCGGCAGCGATCGTCGATTTCTTGAGCTCCTCTTGCACTTCGCCCGTGATCAGCCCCTCGATGAGATTGGGCAGGCGCTTTTCCAGGAAGTCGTCGACGCTCTTGACCCGCGTGCCGTCGATCGTGCAAGCGCCCGGCCGCGGTTTGCCGTCACACTTGAGGTCGTCGGCGCCGCAGAGGCTCACGCACATGGCCCCCAACTCTTCCGCTTTCACCCCGGGAAATAGGGTCACAGCGACCAAGACGTCGAGCGCAGGCACCGGCACATCGTTGGGATTCTTGATGGACACAGCCATGCCGAAGTCGAAGCGCAGGGTGTCCTTGGGCGGCGGCGAGCCGAGCCCGACGGTGCAGCCAATCGTGCCGACCGTGCCGCTCACGACTTTGGGGCAATAATACGCAGCCAACTTCGTCAGTGGGGGGCGTTTGCGGAGGATCAGATCGGAGGCTTCGACCTCTGGAACGAGCATTTCCGGCGCGGTGATGCTGGCGTCGGGATCGAGGGCTGCGATGGCGACAGGCGCAAGCAGCTCACATCCGCCGAGCGCGCTTCCGCAGAGTAGGGCAAAGGGCACGATGAGGCTGGTGAGGCGGCGATTGGACGACATGAAACCCTCCGGAGCGGTGACGCCCGCAAAGACGCTTGAGCTGACTGTAGCATTCACCGCGCCTGCTGCCTTGTCCCTCACACCTCTGAATACGAATATCGAAATCGCCAGGAACTACGCATGGCGCTCAGAGTCGTCTATGGTTCCCGAGCGGCGTGGAGCCCGATCTGCCTATGCGAAGTGGCGCAGGGCCGGCTCACAGGTAGCCTAGGTAAACGATGACAGTGCCAGACGGGCCCTCACTGGGGCGCCCATCTCGCGCGGAGGCAGCATGGCTGACGATCGACGAGAGCAGCACACGCGGCCCTTGGGTACAGGACGAAAGGGCCAAGGCACCGGCCTCCCCGGTTCGGGCTCGAGTCTGTTCGAAGGTGCAGGCGACAGCCTCGATCAATCCCGCAACTCGATCCGCAAGAAGACGGTGGTGGCTTTGGTAGAGCCGGGGCAGATCCTGGAGGGCAAGTGGCGTTGGCAGATCGGTCGTCGTCTCGGAAAGGGCGGCTTTGGGGCCGTGTTTCTGGCCCGGCGGCTCGGTCCCGCTGATCTGGAGGCGCCGTTCGACTCGGCTGCGATCAAGGTCTTTCACACGCCGGAAGGGCTCGATCCGAAGCAGATGCTCAAGCGCGAATTGGCAGCCTTGTTGGCGTTGAAGAGTGAGCGGATTCCGGCGGTGTATGACTGGTCGCTGGATGGTGACTTGTTCTTTGTGGCCATGCAGTTCTTCCCCAAAGGCAGCCTGTGGGACATCACGTCGGATACCCCGCGACTCAAGCCTGGGGCGGCTTGGACCCTGCTGCTGGATCTGCTCGCTGCGCTCAAAGACGCCCACCACGCGAGTCTGCTTCACCTCGACGTGAAGCCAGGCAATGTGCTGATCGCCGACAAGGGCGGATTCGTGTTGACCGACTTTGGCGTCGCACAGTCGAGTTTTGCTTCGAGGACGACAGGGATTGCGGGGCTGGGGACGACCGGCTATCAGGCGCCAGAACAAGCCCGAAAGGACATCAACGCCTTCGACGCGCGTACCGATCTCTTTGGTGTGGGCACGACCGTGTGGTCGCGGGTCACGGGTATCGAGCTGTCGCGGCGCAAGGAGCTCCTGAGCCTGGACGCGGATAGCGGCGAGATCTATGCGCTGCCGCCGCCCAGCCAGTTCAATCGCCGGATTCCTAAGGCGCTCGAAGAGGCGATCATGGCGCTGCTACCGATCGATCCGGTCGAGCGTCCGGGCGGCGCAGCTGAAGCCCACGCATTGGTTCGTCGCCTCTTGAGCGGGCACCGTGACGCGGCCCGGGTGGCGACCGACATTCGGGGGCAAGTCGATGAAGACACTGCCCGCGAGATTACCGGCGGTATCTTCGACCCGCTGTGGCAGGCCATCGCAGGCGGCGAGGATGCTTGGCAGTTCTTGGTGCGCTACGACGATGGCACCCTGATGTGCCGGGAAGGGGAGCGTAGCTATCATGCCTTTGCGTTGCTCAAGGGCACCGTGCGCATCGAGCGCGGCGGGCGGTTGTTGGCCACCGAAGGGCGCGAAGGCACCTTCCTCGGCGAGGTCTCGACCCTGACAGGTGGCCAGCGGACGGCCTCCATGCGCGCCCAGGGCGAGGTGTGGACCCTGATGTTCAACGCTGCTGAGCTTGAGCAATTCGTGACGTCGAACCCGGCGCTCGGTATTCGCATGATCAAGAGCCTGGCCGAGCGGCTTGAGCGCGAGTCGAGCCGTCGCGGGACTTAAGCGCTGGTTATGTAGGGTTATTGCTGTTTTTGGGCTGCGAGTTGCCGTCGGATGTCGACCAGCATCCGCTGCGTCGCCTGATGGGTCGGGCGCAGCTGTGCGGCTCGCTCTAGCGCGCTGAGCGCCCCCTGCCAGTGTTGCCCACGTGCTGCGACGATGCCGCGCAAGAACCAGCTGCGGTGCCGCTTGCCGAACCGTTGGGTGAGGGCTGCGGTGGTGCGCTGCGCACCGGTCAAATCGCCGCTGTCCATTTGGGTGAGCGCGGCGTTCTCAAGAGCTGGATAGTAGGCCCCGCGACTCGCTTTGAAAGCGGCGGCGTAGGCGGCGACGGCGGGGCGCGGACGCTTGCTGTCACGGTGGCAGTTGCCCAGGTTGTAGTTGACGGCCACCGGGTCACCGCCAGGGGCGCCCTCGGCCACCCGATCCCGTGCCATGATCAAGAGGCGACATGCTGGGTCCCGCTGGCCGGCGCGTTTGTTGGCGTTGGAGAGGTTGATCAGAAAGCGCGGCTTGGCAGGGGCGCTGAGCACGGCCCGCCGATAGAGACTGACCTCGTCGCGCCAAATCTCTAGGTTTGCGGGGTGCAGCCACGTCAGCATCAGCAGCCAGCCCACGGCGAAGCCCCAGCCGACCTTGCGTTGCAGCGACATGGGCTGGTCTGAGTCCGCGTCTGTCCCGGTTCCAAACAGCGCTGCTGCCCACAACGCCAGCAGCACCATCGGCGCGTAGATGTAGCGGTCTTGTACGAGATCCCCAGGGTTGAACGCCCCGCCCGCTGATACGGCAGCGAGCAACGCCCAGAATCCGCAGCACAGGAACAAGCGAATCGGCCGATTGCGCGACAGCCAGACCATCACCGCGCCAACCACGCTCAAGCCCACAAGCGGGAGCAGCGGCTCGGGGAGCGGGTCGGTATAAGCGACCGAAAGGTGTTGCGGGAACA
>JAGSHB010000152.1 GCA_023954815.1 Myxococcales bacterium
GCTGGAACGACGATGAGGTCGCCGGCATCCACGTGCACGCGCATCCAAGCGTCGTTCTTGTCTCGTAGGTCGAAGATGCCGCCACCGCCGACAACGAATCGAATCTCTTCATCAGTGTGGAGGTGTTCGATGAAGAACTTGTCGCACAGCCCCTTGAGGTTGGGAGTCGAGTCACCCAGGTGAATCTCATCCATTTGAACGTAGCCCCGCTCGTCACGCAGCTGTTGCAGCGGCGCAGCATAGTCGGCCGGTTGTGTGGGCAGCTCGCGATAGATGATGCCCTCAGCAGTCAACACAGATGGATCGAGGGCCTCGTCGGGCGAGGAAAGGTAGTACGCGCGCATGGGCGGCTCCTATAACGAGTCAGTGGGCTGACTGGTGTCATGGGTCAGGTGGTCGATGCCTGCTGCGTGCATTCGTACCATCGCTTCGCACAGCCAGTCGAGGCATTCCGCTTGGGTTTTCGCATGGCTCGCGTCCCTCCCCCAGATGTACACGCCGTGATTGCGGACGATGACGGCATTGGCGTGTGGCCACGCCAGGACGGCCTCTTCCATACGACCGGCGAGTTGGTGCTCCAGCGCGGTGTTGTCGATGACCGGTATCTCGTGGCTGTCAAAATAGCCCACGCCCTCCAGCCCTTTCATCATCTCGAGCCGTGTGAGGCGGAGGGGCTCTCCCGGCGCGACCAATGCGGTGGCTAGCACAACGTTGAGACTATGGCTGTGGAGGACAGCGCCAGCGTTGCGATGGGTAAAGGCGGCCATGAACAAGGGCGCGCATGCTGTCAGCTTGGCGGGCTTGTCGGGAGCTTGTGTGATTGAACCGTCAAGATCGAGTTCAAAGATATCTTGGGGTTGCAGGCGTTCTTTTTCGACGCCGCTCGGTGCCATGTACAGCGTGTTGCCTTCACGGAGCGCGATGCCGCCGCCGGTGCCGCTGGCCCAGCCAAAGTTGTAAAACAGTCGACAAAGCTCGCAAATTCGCTCGCGAACGGATGGTTGGCCAAGGGTCATACGAGAGAGATCCTATTCGCCGTCGGTCTCGTCGATCCGAGGCATACGCGTTGTCGCTGGCATGACAACAGGCTTCAGTGACGGAGCGAATGGGCGCTCAAAAGGCAGTTGTGATGCGCGTATGCCGGTGCTGCGCTCGTGCTGAGCGGTCGCTTGTGTCGCGCGGGCACTCGCCATCGAGTTCTTGCGGCGTGCAATCGCTGCGAGGGCCTCCGCCCGGTCGACTGGCTGGGTATGTTGAATTGGCGCAGGACGTTCTGAACTGCAGACCCGGTTTCGACCATCACCTTTGGCTACATACAGCCGATTGTCGGCGAGACGAAACAGTGCGTCTGGGTCGTTCTTGGGCAGTTCCTTGGCGGACGCGACGCCGATACTCACGCTGATCGGAATCGACAGCCCCTCAAACTTAAATGGCTCGTTGCAAACGGATAGCCGCAGTCGTTCGGCGACCACCTTCGCGTCCTCTAGGTCCGCATCGCGCAACAGCGCGACAAACTCCTCGCCGCCGTATCGCGCCAACAAATCATAGGCGCGCATCTCGGTCTGCAATCTCTGGCCCATCTCTCGCAGCACCAAGTCACCAATGCTGTGACCGTGGGTGTCATTTACCCGTTTAAAGTGGTCGACATCGATGACTGCCAACGACAACTGCGCGCCCTTCCGGCGAGCGAATGCGGACTCTCGGCGGAGCTCTTCGTCGAAGTACAGACGGTTGTGACACTCGGTCAATGTGTCGCGGGTCATCTGCTCGAATTGCTGTTGCTGAAAGGCCTCATCCAGCGCGTCTTGTAGGTTGAATCGCAGGACCGCAGTCGAGCCACACTGCACCTTATCGCCGTCCCTAACAGGGCAACGGCTGACCGGATGACCATTGACGAACGTACCGTTGGTGCTCTCCAGGTCGACCACATCGAAGCCAAGCGGGCCCAACTCGATACGTGCATGCATACGCGATACACCGTCATCACTCAGCTGAATCTCACACTCCGGCAGACGCCCTAGCACCACCGAGTTGCCCTCGATGCGATACATACGCCCGGGCATATCGCCCACTAGCACCGTGAGCACAGGAATCCGCGCCTGCTCTTGCAAAGCAGGTAGGATCGGCGTCCCAGGGTTTGTGGGTCTAGGTTTGTCTTCGAAGTCCATCGAGGGTCCAGGCTCTTGGGTCCTACGTGGAGAGGGTCGTGGCAGTGTGCAGGCTTGTGACGCCGATGTGAAGCGACCGTCGGTATCGATTGGCTCAGTTCGGCCTCAGTTCGGCGAATTTCTTTCTACACGCGCTGACTTTGATTCAATAGTTCGCGCTCGCTGAACCAGGCGGTCAGCTGCTTTTCCTTGTCGCTGTCAGCCCTGGGCGCCCACCTTGCGCGTGGCTCCAGCGATCGTCTCCACCTCGTGACCGTATAGCAGACCACCGACATGGCCTTTGGGGTTGATCTTGAGTGCAGCACATTTGGCTTCAGCCAGCAGGGGAAACAGCAAGTAGCCGTAGACCCGCGCGCGCGGCCCACCGCCGTCTCGCCAGCGACTGAGGCCCACGTCGTCGGTGAATACGGCGAAAAGCGGTGCCGCGGCGGTGCTGCCTTCCTCCTGCGCCAGATCATCGGCGAGCGGTAGACCGCCTGGTCGCTCGGGATTCCCCGGCAGCAGGGGGACCACCAACTCGGCGGCCATGAGCGCACGATACAGCGCAAAGCGGTTGCTTTGCGTGGCATCCGTCGCCAGTGTGCGCATCAACTGTTCGAGGTGGGCGGCAGTGGCCATAGGGCGAGTCCTTGTGACAATCGACGTCGAAGATGGCCGCCAACCATGCCCGAAACTGGCCTAGCGGGCGAGAGGCGATGATGACACTTCCTGTGCCCAGCGATCCCATTCGGCGTCTCACCCATGTTGCCCAAGGACCGGTAACCTACATGGATGAAGGTTCGGGCCCCGTGATTCTGTTGGTTCACGGCCTGCCAGGATCGGCACGCGATTTTCGTTATCTCACCCCGGAGTTGCGGGGTTTTCGCTGTATTCGCGTCGATCTTCCCGGCTTCGGTGGGACGTCGCGGCAGGGGCGGGTTGCTTGGTCTTTGCCGGAGCGCGCCGCCCTGTTACGCGAAGTCTTGGATGAGCTCGACATTGGCACCGTCACCGTCGTCGGGCATTCCATGGGCGGCGCCATCGGGGTGGCGTTGGCGACTTTGGCACCGGAAAGGGTCAGTCGCGTCGCCTTGCTCGCCACGCCGGGGTTCTTGCGCCATCGGGCATTTACCCACATGCAGGTGCAGCGATTTAGCCGGCTGATGCGCGTGCCCGGGATGCCATGGCTCCTGAAGTGGCCGCTTCGATGGTCTTTCACCGCCTCGGGTTTTCCACGCTCTGTGCCCCAGGCGGAGCTGCTCTCGTCGATCATCGACGCCGGGATGCTCGATTTTCCGGCGCACCGCGAGCGCCTGCACGCCATCACGCAGCCTACGCTGGTTGCCTGGGCGACCGATGACAAGCTCGTCGATGCGGCTGTTTCGGTCGACCTCGCTGCCCGTGGTCCGCAGGGACCCCGGCTGGCGTGGCCAACGGGCGGTCACAACATTCAGAAGACGCGGGCTGTGGAGTTGGGCAAAGCGCTCTCAGAATTTGCGGCAGCGGGCCCGCAAACACAGGTGCGGAGTTAAAGGGACGAGTTGCCTCAAGCCGCTGCTAGGCGATGACGCCCATCGAACGGCCGATCTTCACAAATGACGCGACCGCATGGGTGATCATCTCGGCAGAGTGGGCTGCGGAGATCTGCACGCGAATTCGCGCTGCACCCTTGGGCACAACCGGGTAGCTGAATCCGATGACGTAGATTCCCTCGGCGAGCAGCGCGTCAGCCATCTCCGAAGCGAGCCGGGCATCCCCCAACATAATTGGCACAATCGCGTGGCTGCCCGGGGTGATATCAAAGCCCGCCTGGCTCATTTCATCCCGGAATCTCAGGGTATTTGCTTCCAATTGGTCACGGAGTTCAGTTGTTTCACTGAGCATGCGCACGCACTCCAACGCCGTCGCTGCGATGGGGGGCGGCACCGAGTTGGAGAACAGGTACGGGCGGGAGCGCTGACGCAACAGATCGACGATTTCCTTGCGACCACTGGTGAAGCCCCCGCTGGCGCCGCCCAAGGCTTTGCCGAGGGTCGACGTGATGATGTCCACCCGGCCCATGACGCCACAGTGCTCAGGAGTGCCACGCCCGGTCGGGCCAAAGAACCCCGTCGAGTGGCTGTCGTCGACCATCACCAACGCGTCGTACCGATCGGCCAAGTCGCAGATGGCCTGCAGGTTGGCCACGTCCCCATCCATGGAGAACACGCCGTCGGTCGCGATGAGCCGCGTACGTTTGTCGGCCGTCTCTTGGAGATGGCGCTCGAGCTCGGCCATGTCGCCGTGCTTCCACCGATGGCGGCTCGCCTTGCACAACCGGACGCCGTCGATGATCGAGGCGTGGTTCAGGCTATCGGAGATGATCGCGTCCTCGGGGCCGAGCAGCGTCTCGAATAGGCCCGCGTTGGCGTCGAAACAGGAGCTGTACAAGATGGTGTCGTCGGTGCCCAAGAACGTCGACAGCGCACCCTCGAGTTCCTTGTGCACCGTCTGCGTGCCGCAGATAAACCGAACGGAACTCAGCCCATACCCATACGTGTCGAGCGCCTTGTGACAGGCAGCGAGGAGTCGCGGGTGATTGGCCAAGCCCAGGTAGTTGTTGGCGCAGAAATTGGTGACCGTGACTTCGCCGTCGCCCTGCTGCACGCCAATGTCGGCATCTTGGGGCGTCGCGATGATCCGCTCATTCTTATACAGGCCCGCGTCTGTGATTTCCTGAAGCGTGGTCTGCAGGCGTTGTTGGGTGCGTCCGTACATCGAGATCTCCGGCGGAGTTGGGGCTGTGGAAACGAACTAGCAGCGTGAACGGGCAGCAATCTTAACTACGCCGCACGCTGCTAGGCCGTCGCTTCACCGCTGAACTGGGCCTGAGCGACCTCGTCCCATTCGTCGTTCAACATGGCCATCGCGTCCCGCACCATCTCCAGGTTGCGCTCGTTCTGGGTCAGTGGCTGGACGCGCGCGAGGCGCTCCATCTGGCGCTCCAACTCACCGAGGCGATCGCACAGCGCGCCGAGCAGCGGCACATCACGCGTCGCGCGATCCTGGCCGGCGAAGCGCTCATTGTAGAGCTCCAGTACCGTGTCAGCGGCCTCGCTCAGGTTGTCGACCATGCTCAGCAAGGGCGTCTGCGAGCGGACGTCACGGATGGCGACGATCTCCTCCTGCCACATCGTCAGACGCTCGTTCACCACCGCGATGTTGTCGGCGTTGTATTGCAGGTGCAGACCGTTGTCGCGCAGGCCCTTCATGCGCTCGACGGTGCTCGTCAGGTTGTTGATCATGCGCTCGAGCAGCTCTGGACGACGGCTCACGCGCGGCTGCCCGGCGAAGTGGAGGCGGTATAGTTCAAACTGGTTGTTGGCCAGCCCAGCCAAGTTCGAGGCCTGATCTTCGAGAGAGCCAGCGTCCCGAGCCGATGCGATCTCTTTCTTCTCGGCGTTGAACATCTCCAGGTATTCGCCGACCACGCCGAGGTCGTCCGCCAACGTGCCCTCGCCGTAGAGCGTCGACAGCTGGGTCATGTCCCGCTGAATCGTCGTCAGATCCGAGATCATCTCCGCTAAAAGCCCGAGATCGCGGGTTCCACGGTTCTCACCAGCGAAGTCACGGCGGTATTGATTGATGACAAAATTGGCCCGTGCACCGAGCAGCGCCGCATCGATACCGTGCTGGCCAGCGGCCTGACGTGCGCGTTGAATCTGGGTGAGCTCGCCCTGGTATAGCTCCAAGCGCTCCGTGCACAGCGCCAGCAGGGACTTCAGGTTGTCTCCGCCGTCGTTGGTCAGACCTTTCGACTGGGTTTCGATGGCGCCGGCTTGCTCGATCATCATTCGCATCATCTCTTCATTGCGTGTCACCCGAGACTGACCGGCGAAGTGGAGGTGGTACTGCGAGTGCACATCCTCAAGACGCTCGCGAAGGGATACAATGAGAGCAGCTGACATCGTTTTTGTCCTACGGCCGGCGATGGCGGGCTCGGTGAGATCCGAGGGGCGCTCGCGGCGGGTGCACAAAGGTAGGTGCATCCGACCCGCTGTCAACGCGCCTCAGCGCTTCGGCCGCCGTCGCCCCTTTCGCGCTTGCTCCACTGTTGGAATCTCCGGCCACGGATGCTTGGGGTAGCGGCCTCGTAGATCCTTGCGTACGTCGAGCCAACTCGATTGCCAAAACCCAGCAATATCCCCGGTAACCTGGGCCGGTCGCCCATTTGGCGCTAACAATTCACAGCGAACAGGAGCCCGGCCTTGAGCCAGACGAGGCGTCTCGGTTAATCCAAAAAAGTGCTGTGCCTTGGCGCTGATAATGGGGGCGCCATCGGTCGGATAACGCACGCTCGCGCTCACCCCACACGGCAGCTTCCAGCGCTCAGGTGCCTGCTTTTCGAGCAATGCGCGCTGTTGCCACGGCAGCCAGGCGGTCAACCACTTCGCGAGATCGAGCTGCCTGAGCTCCGCCCATGCGCGGCGGCCGTCGCAGAGATCGCGGAGTACGTCCGTGGTCTCGTCGCTCTCACCCTTGGCAGCAAAGGCTTCCGAGCCGTCGAGTTCGTGCAGATCGGGCAGTCCAGCGTCCGGCAGCGCTCTCGCAAGCCAACGCAGGCGTCCAAGCCAGGCCTGGGCAGCATCATCGAGCCGCAGTGCACGCTCGGGATGGGCGCGCGTGGCCTCGGTCAGTGCTTGGGACAGCGCGCTTTGATCGCGCAGCTTGCCTGCTGGCCGGGCAGACAGAGGCAGATCGAGATAGCGACGCTCCACCTGCTGCACAGCGGCCTCGCGGTCGAGATCGAAGCGCGTGGTGAGCACGTCTTCTGTGGCCAGAAGCTCGGGCTCCAGGGCGATAGCGGCATACACGATGGGGTCTTTCTGACGCGCAGCCATGGTGACCGCCAAGACCAGCGGCGCGGTGCGAACGCAGCTGCGACGGTCGAGTTCAGCGCCGCGGCCGCCTACCAACAACAAGCGCTGACTGTTCGGCCCGCGCCGCTTGGCGACCCGATCCGGATAGCCGCTGAGCAGCAGCTTGGCAGCCGCGCTGTCCCCGGTGGGACGGGCGCCGCCACGAGCCCCCTCAGATCGCTGCGTGATAACGCGCACGAGCTGATCACGCACCGCCATGACCTGGCGCAGCGCCCGAGCGTCCGCCCCGAATTGGCGCGCAGCGCGCTCCAGTCCGAGGCCTCGGTCCACCGCATCGATCACCGCCAAACGCAGGTCGAGGTCGCTGTCTCCGACCGTATCGCGTCGCTCCCGGAGCAGGTCCCGCTCGCTCGCAAGCGCAGCCAGACCGGCAGCGAGGCGTGTCTGTTGGGTGTCCGCTCCGGCGAGCAGCACCCGCCCCAGCCTGGGATGAAGCGGCAACTGCGCGAGGCGACGTCCCACCGCGGTCAGCCCCGTATCATCGACGGCACCCAGCAAGCGCAGGGTACTGTCAGCGTGATCGAGGGCGGGTTGGGGCGGGCGCTCAAACCACTGAAACGCCGGCAACTCGACGCCCCAGGATCGGACTTCAAGCAGCAGCCGGGTGAGGTCCTGTTTGCGAATGGATGGCGGATCGAAGGGCCGCAGTCCTCGGTGCATCCCCTCCGGCCACAGTCTTAGGCAAATACCCGGCCCTGTTCGCCCGGCGCGCCCCGCTCGCTGATCGGCCGACGCACGGCTGATGTTGACGGTTTCGAGCCGCTCCACCCCCAGCGCAGGATCGAGCCTCGGCTGCCGAACCAGACCGCTGTCGATGACGCCAACGACCCCATCAATGGTCAACGAGGTCTCAGCCACATTGGTGGCCAGGATGATCTTGCGCAGCGCACTCGGCGCGAGGGCCTTGTCTTGCGCAGCGGCAGACAGCCCACCGTGCAGGGGCAGCACGAGACAATCTCGGACCGCCGCGGATACCGACTGCGTACACCACCGAATCTCGGCGACCCCAGGCAGAAAGACGAGGATGTGCCCGTTTTTCTGATGTTTTGGGAGCAGATCGGCTAATCTTACGACCGCTGATGCCACGCGTTGGGCGAGCCTGCGGTCATCGACCTGCGAGTCCCAATGTATCGCGATTGGATGAGTGCGGCCGGCGCTTGTCACCACTGGGCAATCGCCCAAGAAGCGACGCACTGGATCGGGGTCCAAGGTGGCTGACATCACCACCACGCACAGATCGGGGCGGGCTTCGGCGCGCACATCGGTCAGCAGCGCCAGGGCTAAGTCGGCATGCAGCGAGCGCTCATGGAACTCGTCGAGAATCACGCAACCGACCCCTTCCAGGAACGGATCAGCTTGCAAGCGGCGGGTCAACATCCCCTCGGTGAGCACTTCGATTCGTGTCTTGGCGCTGATCTTTCGCTCAAAGCGCACGGCATAGCCGACCTCGCCTCCGACATGCCCACCGCGCTCGGATGCCATTCGCCTCGCGGTTGTGCGAGCGGCGATGCGACGTGGCTGCAACACCAAAATTTTACCGGAACCTGCGATGTCGGCGTCGAGCAGGGCAGGGGGGACCCGCGTGGTCTTGCCAGCACCGGGCGGCGCGATGAGTACCGCAGCCCCATGACCCTGTACGGCCTCGATCAACTCACCAAGAATATCGTCGATGGGTAGGCGCTTCACGGCAGGCTTCCAGCGGTATAGACGAGGCCGCAGGGTGTCGCTGGGTCCAGCGGAGTGCAAGTGGTGGCTAGGTGCGCTCGTGACCCTGAAACTGAAAAGAAAACGAGCGGCGTGTTGCGAGAGCAATTTCAATTCCGCCACACACTGCTAGCCTGCAACACACGTGTGAGGATGAGAGTTCGAGGTGAACGTGCGCAAGAAACCCCGACGTCAGCCGCTGAGGCTTGTCATCCTAGGCATCTGTGCCTGTGGCCTGCTGTATGCAACCACAACCGGTGACGCGCTCGCCAAATCGAGAGGCAGCAAGCGGGTCAAACGCACAAAGACCGCGGCGTCCGACCCTGCAGGCATCGTCGCTCGCAACCTCGCCTCCGACATTGCCACTTCCGTCTCGCAGATCCGTGGCATTCCGATCACTCGGCCGTTGCGGGTGCGTGTCTATGACAAGAAGGCGCTGACCTCCTTTGTACGGCGGCAACTCACCAGTCATGGCGGCAAGCGCTACCTCGGAAAACTCGAACGCGCTTTGCGACAAGTGGGGCTGATCCGCAGCAAAACCGGGCTTTTCGCGGCCTACATCGCCTTGCTCCAAGACCAAGTGGCCGGGCTGTACGATCCCAAGGCGCGAGAGCTACGGGTGATGCGTCACCTGGTGCCCGTCGGTGTACAGCTGCCCAATCCGCTCCACCTGCTGACCGGATCGCCGGAAGATCAGCTGCGGTTCGTCATGGCCCATGAGATCGTGCACGCCCTCCAAGATCAGCGCTGGAAGCTGGGGAAATTGGCCAAGGACCGGCGCGGTGAGACGGACCTGGAGATCGCGCTGTCGAGTCTATTTGAGGGCGACGCGACCTTGGGCGGCTTGCTGTGGGCCATGGCCGATAGAGGCGGTGTTGCCGACATCAAGGGCCTCGTCGCGGCGGAGCGGGCGATCGCCGTGCTGCTCGACACCTCCTTGGGGTTGGCGAAGTTGGGGTTGTTGCCCGGTGGCAAGGGGTTGGCCACCGCGCCGCTGTTCTTGCAGGAGCGTCTGGTAGTGCCGTATAGCGCGGGGCTCTCTCTCTGCTTGGCTGCTGTTCGTCGGACGGGCAGCTATCGTGGGGTCGACCTGCTGTACGCCGCACCGCCGCTCAGCACTGAGCAAGTGCTGCATCCGGCAAAACTATGGCAGCAACCGCGTGACAATCCAGTCATCTTGCGGCTGCCGTCGGTCGCTCGTCATCTCGGCAGGGGCGCCAAACGCATCTATCAGGACAACCTCGGCGAGCTGCTCATACGCGCGCTGCTTCGCACGCAACTGTCGGCTGACGCAGCGAATCGGGCGGCGGCAGGGTGGGGCGGCGACCGCTATGCACTGTACCGAAATCGCACGGGAGACAGTCTGATCTGGATGACGACCTGGGACCACGAAAAGGACGCAGTTGAGTTCGCCTCGGCCCTGAACCAGTGGCTGAAAGCAGAGGTGAACGCAGGTGCGACGGCCGGTTTTGTGCGGCGCAAGGGCGTGGATGTTGTACTCTTGCGCGGGGTCGCAGCGCCCGCGGTAGTTGGGATCGTGCGTCGTATCTTTCGCCACACGCGTCGCCGCGTTCGCAGCCGGCTTCCCCGCTGACACCCAGGTTTTCTGGGCCCAAAGCTGAAAGCTGGCTGCTCTCGTTAGGGGGCGGCGCGGATTACTTTGTCGATGGCAGTGCGGCCGTCAGAAGCTGCAGCGTGCCGACACTCTCGTAGGCGATTGAAAAACGCGTGCCGCTGGGATCGATCACGAGATCGCTGAGGCCGCCGGAGCTATCGATCCCGCCGACCACTGGGTGGGACACGAAGTCGGATGCCAGCGCGCCAATCGAGGTCACCGTGAACGTGTGATCATCTTTCGGGTTGATGACCACTGCCTGCAGGATCGTGCTTCCCGGCGATGCCCAAACGACAAGGAACTTGTCCGAATTCGGGAAACGGGCGAGGCGGAACGCTTGAATGGAGCCCTGGTTGCCCGCTAGTTGCGCCACTGCGATGGCAGCGGGAGAGGACGTCGCCCCTTGATTGGGATGCACACGCTTGAAGGCGAGAAAAGTGTGAGTCTTGCCGCCCGACACCGCCCGCCCGCCAATGAGGACGGCCACTCGCTTGCTGCTCGCGTCGTAGGCAGCTTCCACCGCATCGTAGGTCGCTGCGCCGGACACAGGTGCGCCCGTCAGGACGACCTGCGTCGTCTTCGCCAGCCCCGTGATGGAGTCGACCCGCGTCGCTGTGAGTGCGGGGATCGTCTTGCCGCTGCCGTTGGCGTAGGAGGTCGTATTCCAAATGACCTGTCCGCTCAGCCATTCACTGATTGCAGCCCTTGATTTTGTTGGCGTTTCGCTCCACCCCAGCAATTTTCCGGGGGCCAATATTGCCGCTTTGTTGCCGCCCCAATTCGCGACCACATCGCCGCCCCACGCCAACAGGCCGCCTGCGGTCGCTGGGCGCACTAACACGCCGGCCATCTGGCCTGGGCTGGTCTTACCGATGGAGCCTTGCGCCGTATGCAAGGCGACGGCTGGCCGCCAGGATAGCGGCATGAGTGGCCCTGCGGCAGGGCAAGGTGCGCCTGCGGTCATGACCGTGTGTTGGCCTTGCACACCGATGAGTGCCGTCCGGCTACGGCCACCATGCTTCGTCCAGGGGCATGCGCTCTTTTCGTTGCCTCCCTCCAGCCAGGTGAGCGCGAGAGCGTCGTAAGTCGTGGGGTGGGCGGCAATGACGGGGTGCGCGGCGCACCATCCCCCAGAGCCAGTGGGCGCCTTGGTTTGCACTACGCTGACCACAGGTTTGGTGCCGTTTGGTGCAAACTGCAGCAGCGCGATCTTCGAATAGACGCCCAAATTTGGAGAGCAACCGGCGGTCTGCGCCGCGATCCACAGCTGCGGCACGTTACCCATGGTGGCGGTGTGACTCTCCTGCCAGGCAATGACCGGGCGCAGCGGCTGCGGGGCGAGACTCACTGGTAACGGGACCGTCACTGGCCCGGGCGGTTTGCCAGCGGGCTGCGTCAGGCAGAGGCCGGCCACGCAAGCGTGCAGCGCGCCGCAGCTCGAGACCTTGCTGCAGCCACCAGCGGTCGGCAGACAGACGTTGACCTGGCAGACGGCCTCATCTTTCGGCGTGGTCAAGCAGGTCATCGGCGGGCCTGCCACGCATTTGCCGCCGGCGCAGCTGTCTTTTTGGGTGCAAGGATTGCCGTCTTCGCACTTGCCCTGCTGCGCGATGTGAAGGCAGCCGCCCTTGGCGCCGCAACTGTCAGCCGTGCAGACGTTGTCGTCGTTACAGGCCTTGGATTTGTCGCCCTTACACACACCAGAAGCGCATGCGTCGGCCCCGGTACATGGATCGCCATCGTCGCATACGTCGCCGGTCAATCCACTCCAATCGGTCGCTTTTATCCCGGAATTACAGCCCATACAGGCCTTTCCACTGGTCTTGGTTCCGTCTTTGTAGCAAGTCCCGGCGATGGCGCACCAACCCTTTGATGGAACATGGGTGCAGCTGCCATTGCCACACGTATCGGCGGTGCAGGGCAGGCCGTCGTCTGCGCAGGCCTTGCCGTCGACTGCAGACTGAAAGATGCAGCCGCCCGTCGCCAAGCAGCCGTCATCCGTGCAGGGGTCGCCGTCATTGCAAACAATCGGCAGCCCCTTGCAGGTCGTGTCGTGGCAGCTGTCCTTTTCGGTACAGTCCGACCCATCGTTGCATCCGCCCTTTGATGGCGTGTGCAAACATGGATCGGCACCAGGCGCCTGTGGATTGCAGGCATCCAAGGTACATACGTTGCCGTCGTTGCACTGTTTCGGGGCACCGAGACATGCGCCATTGCTCTGACACACCGACTTCTCCGTGCAGGCGTTGCCGTCATTGCAGAGTTTGCCGGGCAGGATCGACCAGTCGGTTTGCAGAGACTTGGGTTGGCAGCCGAAGCACTGCTTCGCGGGATGCATCGCGCCGCCACTTAAACACGTCCCTTGAATGAGGCAGAAGCTCGCCGCCACCTGATGGTGCGTGCATGTCGCGTTCAGACAGCGGTCCAGGGTACAGGCGACACCATCGTCCGGGCAGTGGGTGTCATCCTTCGCCGGTGTGTGCACGCAAGCACCGGTCGCCTTGACGCAGCCATCGAGGGTACATGACTTTCCGTCATCGCAGGCCTTTGGCGTCCCCGTGCAGGTGGCGTCGACGCATAGATCGCCGCTCGTGCAGGCATCGTCATCGTCACATACTTTACCCTGGATCGGCTTGTACACACAGCCTGCGGCGCTGGAGCAGGCATCTGCGGTGCAGTTGTTGCCATCGTTGCAGTTGAGCGGGACGCCGTTGCAAATACCCTTTGTACACATGTCGATTTTGGTGCAGGCGTCGCCATCGTCGCAGGTGCTACCCGAACTTTTGGGCGTGTTACTGCAACCGACTCCGGTCACACACGTATCGATGGTGCACGGGTTCCCATCATTGCAGTCGTCGTTGAACTCGCACGGACAGACCATCTTGCCGGCGACACACGAGCCCGCTGTGCAAAAATCGGCCTTGGTGCAAGGGTCGTCGTCGTCACACGGCTTGTTGTGCGGCACGTGGACACAGCCCGAAATCGCAATGCACCCGTCCGTCGTACAGGGGTTGTCGTCGGCGCAGTCTTGCGGCGACAGGCTGGTGCCTTTGCAGTGTCCGCCGAGACAAGCATCTCCGGATGTGCACGCGTTGCCGTCATTGCACGGCCCTGCCTGCGGGATGAACGTACAGCCCGCCTTTGGCTGACACGCGTCTTTGGTGCAGCCATTGTTGTCGTCACACGTGACCAATTCGCCAGAGCAGCTGCCCTTAGTGCAAGTGTCGAAAATCGTACAGAGATTCCCGTCGTCGCAGCTCGAGTTGTCCAGCTGAGTCCATGCTTTGGCGTTGATTGCGGGCTTGCAGACCAAGCACGGGTTGCCGCTCGCCTTGCCACCGGCTGGAACGCAAGTGCCACCCACCTTACAAACCGAGATGGACGGGACGGCGACGCAGGCGCCTGACAAGCAAACGTCGTCAGTGCAGGGATCGGCGTCCGCTGCGCATGTAGCCTCTTGTGGCGCGTACACGCAGCCGAACCCTTTTGCGCAACTGTCCGCGGTACAAGGATTGGCATCGTCGCATTGCAGGCTTGTCTTAAATACGCAGCCCCCATCCTCGCAGCCACCACCGCTCGTGCATGGATCGTTGTCAGTGCAAGTGGCCGCGTTGGACAAGTGCACACAGCCGGTTACCGGCAAACAGCTATCGTCAGTGCACACATTGTTGTCGCTGCACTGCACGGGCTCACCGCCGCACGTGCCGGCGCTGGTGCATTCAGTCTCCGTGGTGCACGGGTTGTTGTCGTCGCAAACCCCTTCCGTCTTCACGGTCCACGAGTCCAGTGATTGGCTGGGATCACAGACAGCGCATGCCTCTCCAGGCGACGATTCATTGACCTTGGCGCAGGCCCCGTCGACGAAGCACCAGCCGCCCACGATGGCCGCGGTGCACTTTCCCGACTCACACTGCTCACTGGTGCACGCAAGACCATCCGTCTGACAGGGCGTGCCCTTGGGAAAGACGACGTAATTGCAGCCGGTGGAGATGCACTGATCGGCGGTGCACGGGTTGTTGTCGTCGCAAGCCGCGCCCTGGGGCTTGCACGTACCAGCTGAGCAGATGCCCGGAGCTGGGCACAAGCCGGCCGTTAGACAAGTCATTTCACCGGGTAGAGGGGCGACAGTGCACGTCCCGTCATCGCAGACCGACGAGAGGCATGGGCTCTCACTTTGGGGACAGTCAACGGCTGACTCGCACGTGTGAGAGGTGGTGTCCGAAGCGTCGGCGGCATCGTCGAGGGTTGCGATGTCCGCGCCGCTGTCGAGACTTGCGTCGGCTTGTGGGGTGGCCACGCAGATACCATTGGTGCAGCGGCCCCCGGGGCACTGAATATCGTCGACACAGCCGATAAAGGGTCCTTGGACGGGGCCAGTGCAGGCACAAAACGGCAACAAGCAGACGAATAGGAGTAAACTCCACCGTCCGCACCTTGTGCGTCGCTTCGTACTTTGAACCTTCAAACTGGGACCCCAGTGTCCTGATGAACCAAGTCGCCATGGGGAGTATTGAGGACGCGCAAATATTTCACAAAGGTAAACACTCTCTTGCCGCCGACCTGAGGGCCTACTCACCACTTTAGGGGACTGCGTCGCCGTGTTGTCCGCGCAGGGAGACACCGTTCATTTGGCCGAGTTTGTCAGTTTAAGCTGATTCTGTGCTGTTCGGAAGCAGCTCGACTCAACGGCCACGCGGATGTCAGATGACAGCGGCGGCTCACGTGCAACATGCAACAAACGCAGGCTAGCTCGATTTTTCTTGGAGCAGCCGTGCGGCCACGTCCACAAATTGCTTGTCGGTGACGATCCCCACGAGCCTGTCGCCCTTGACGACTGGCAGGCAGCCGATCCCGTGTTCACGAAGGAGCTCTACCGCGGCGAGCGTCGGTGTCTCCGGCGTGCACGTCACGACATTGCGAATCATCACGGACTCGACCGTGGCCGTCGTCATGGGATCGCGGTCAAATCTGCGGCTCACCAGCTTGAGCAGTTCGGCGGTGGTCACCAACCCGACCAAGTTGCCCTCATCATCCTCGACAGGCAGGTGGCGCAGGCGCTCCCACTCCATCAGCGTCGCAGCGAGATCCGCGACATCTTCAGGCCGGACGGTGAACAGGTCGGTCTCCATGATCTGACTGACCGTTCTGAAGCTACCTTTCCACCCTTCGGCCTCACGCAGTGATGAGAGACGCCAGGTGTGCACAGGCCGACCACGCCGCTGACGTTTGATCATGACC
>JAGSHB010000142.1 GCA_023954815.1 Myxococcales bacterium
GCAGTTGCTGCTCCAACTCCACCTGCCGGGCTCGCAGCTCCCGTTCCGTTGCCTTCCAAGCGCTGATATCTTCCGCCACACCGACAACGAGGGAGATATTTCCATCGGCGTCGTACACCGGAAATGTCCATCCATGGATGGTGTGCACGGTCCCATCTTGATGCAAAATACGGGTGGCGCGTGCTCGCATCGCGCGCTTCTTACCGGCTTCGGCGAGATCGATAGTGGCGTCTCTGTCATCGGGGTGGACAATGTCTTGCCAAGCATCCGGTCGTTCTAACCAGACCTTGACCGGCAATCCCGTCAAGTCCTCCCATGCCGGGCTCACGAACGTGAACTGACCGAGGCTCAAGTTGTTGACGTTGATCAGCAGCGGCAGGTTTGCCGCAATTTGGTCCAGTATCTGCGCCTTTTCCGCAACGGTCATCGTTGGTGCGTGAGGAGATGTCGTGTTCGATTGAGTCAAGCGCTCTCCTCCTTCTTCCCAGGGGCACGCACCGTCGGCCACGCCGCCGTTCCGCGTCTCCTTCGTTGTGCGTCGACCAGCCACAAGCCGTCAAGGAATTGCTGGGCGCGAGGCCGGTCGGCGGTCGATAGTCGACTGTCGCGCTTTGCAGGCGAGGACGAAAGAGCCCACCTACCCAGCAGGCCGATCCAACCGCACCAGCGCCCTATCCAGCAGCCGCCACGCCTTCTTCGACGCCAGCACAATCAACCGCCGCCCGCGCTCATCCGCCACAATCCGCGTGCCCGGATGCCGCCGCGCCACCACAGTCTCCAGCAGCGGCACTAGAGACCCCGGCTGCCGGTGCCGCACTCGCACCAGATAGATCTGCCGCTGCGGGCCGGGCACATCGAGCCACGCCAGCCAGGTCCGCGCCGTGCGCTGCACCGCCGGGTCACCACCGAGCACCAAGCTGTTGCGTTGCGGCCGCACCACCGGCACCCAGGCCGCAGGCAAGCTGAGCAGTCGCGTCAGCGCCCGGGCCGCCGCCTCCGCCCGTACATGCTTGAGCCGCACCTCCCGGGCATCGAGCGCAAGCTGCACCGGCGTCGCCTTGCGAACCACGCCGTAGCGAGGCGTTCGATGTCCTTTCTTGCCAGCACGACGACGCAAGTCGAGGCGCATCCCCGCCGTCTGCAGCGCGGCCTGCAGCAACGGCAAGATCTCCTTCTGCCGAATCGGCTTCGGCGCGATAAGTGTGATCTTGCGGCCCTTCAGCCCCGGCCCGACCACCAGATCCAGTCGTAACCAGCAGCTCACCATGCGGACCACATCCGGCAGCTTGGCGTCCGTCATGTCGACATTCACCCGCCCCCCGGCCTTCACCGCACGGCAGACCTCAGCGCGCGGCGACGCACCGTGGGCAAGCCCTGGCGCGACACAGAGAGCCAGCAGACAGACCGCCAACGGTGCCGCCAAACTCCGCGCCCGCGACGACGCCTTCATCGCTTCCACCGCCCTCACGCCACCTGCTCCTGCGGTCCAAGCTCCTCGCCGGTTTGCACCGCCCACAGCCGGGCATAGCGGCCACCCAGGGCCACGAGCTCGTCGTGGGAGCCCGACTCGACCACCGCACCTGCCTCCAGCACCACCACACGGTCACACTGCCGCACCGTACTGAGGCGATGCGCGATAATCAGCGTCGTGCGATTGGCGATGATCCGCGCCAGGCTGCGTTGAATCGCCGCCTCGGTCTCATTGTCCACCGCAGAGGTCGCCTCATCGAGCACCAGCACGGGTGGATCCACCAGCAGCGCCCGGGCGATGGCGATCCGTTGCCGTTGGCCGCCCGAGAGCCGATGACCGCGCTCGCCGACCAGGGTGTCGTAGCCCTTGGGTAGCTCCGCGATAAAGCCATGAGCCTCCGCCGCTTTCGCAGCCGCCTCAATGTCGGCATCGCTCGCGTCGGGCCGACCGTAGGCGAGGTTCTCTCTCAAAGTGCCTGAAAACAGCAGCACGTCCTGGCTCACCAAACCGATGGCGTCGCGCAGGGACTTCAGCGTCAGCTCGCGCACATCCTCGCCGTCCAGGGTCACGCGGCCGGTGTCCACATCAAAGAGCCGCAGCAGCAGCGCCACCAGGGTCGATTTACCAGCGCCGGTCGTACCCACCACCCCCAAGCTGCCGCCCGCGGGCACCTTCAGCGTCATCCCTTGCAGCAGGGCAGGGCGCCCGGGGTAGGCAAAGCGCACATCTTCCCAGGCGATCTCACCGCGCACCGGGTGCAGGGTCTTTGCGCCGTCGACGACCTTCGATGTCGTGTCGAGCAAGTCCAGAACCCGTCGCGTCGACGCCATGGCGCGCTGATAGAGGTCAAAAGTCGCGCCCAACCGGGTCAGCGGCCAGAGCAGGCGCTGGGTCATGAACACCATCACGCTGTAGCTACCCACCGCCATATCGCCGCGCAACACGGCATCTCCGCCCATGATCAGCGTCGCGACAAAACCCACCACAATCACCATGCGAATCAGCGGCACAAAGGCGGAAGATAGGGCAATCGCCCGACTATTCGCCGCGCGGTACGCATTGGACGTCTTCCGCAGCCGCTCAACTTCGCGCTCTTCGGCGGTAAAGGCCTTGATGACCCCCATACCGGTCAGGCTCGTCACCAGCCTGGCGTTCACGTCCGCCGCACGCGCGCGCACAGCCTCATAGCGACCCGCGATCCGCGATTGAAAGTAGAACGACCCGACCACCACAAAGGGCACAGGGGTGATGGTCGCCAGGGCGATATCTGGGGCAATCGCGAAGAACGCCGCCGAGATCAGCACCACCGTCGTCCCCACCTGCAGCAGGTCGTTGGCGCCGCCGTCCAAGAACCGCTCCAGCTGATTGACGTCATCGCCCAACACGCTGAGCAGCCCGCCCGTATCCCGACCCTGAAAGTAGGCCAGCTCCAGGGTCGTGGTGTGCGCGAACGCGTCGATACGCAGCTCGTGCTGCAGGGTCTGCGCCAGCTCCCGCCAGCGCCGTTGGAAGAGGTACTCGAACAGCGACTCCAGGCCCCAGACCAGCACCGTCGCCGCTGCCAGCCAGATGAGCTGTGAATGCAGATCGGTGATGCCGAGATCGGCGATCAGCGAGTCCTTCTTTCGCACCACCACATCAACCGCGGCTCCGATGAGCACCGGCGGCGCCAAGTCGAAGGTCTTGTTGGTGACGGAGTAAAAAGACGCCATCCACACGTCGGTTCGGTGCGGTTTGGCGTAGCGAATCAGCCGGCCGAGTGCCGAGGTGTGGGCAGCACTGCTGGGGTTGGCCATGTCGCTCCTCGTTCTGTGCGCAAACAGCGCCTGCTACTGCTCCAGCCACTTGCGACCGACGTCGGCGTGACTCGGGTTCTCTTCTGGCGGCTTGGTGCAGATGTACTCCCGACACTCCCAAGGCCGGGCGCCGTAGATCTTGCAGGTGGTGCCATCGAAGAACACACACGTGCCGCGCAACACTTGGTAAAGACGGTCGACTGGCCCCCCAGTGGGGAGCGCTGGTTTGCCCTTGCGGTCGAGTTTCACGGGCGCAAAGACAGCGACCTCCTCACCGTCGACCTTCACCTTGTCGACCACCAAGTAGCGCTTCACGAACGCATCGGGCGTCTTTCCGAGCAGCTCGGCGGCTTTCTCCACCTCTCCCGGCGCAAATCGGCCGGGGCTAGAGCGGCAGCACAAACCGCGCTGGATGCAGCCCTTCTCGGGATTGGGGTGCGGCGGCAGCTCGTCCCACAACCAGTAGGGGTTCTCCACGTCGTTCTCCGCCACCCCGGGCGGAAGATCGGTGCGGTCGGGCAGGGTGCGCTCGACTTCGTTGAGGATGCGGAAGGTCTTGTCACTCTTGTTCTTGCTCATGGCCGGCAGCATGGCCGATCCGCCAATTGTGCGCCAGCGCAGCGCAAAGGGTCGCCGAATGTGCTATGTAGCCGGCCTTCAAATTGCAGGAGGCCTCCCCATGAGCACCGTTCACCACTACAAGCCCAATCTCCGTGACCTTGAGTTCAACCTCTTTGAGTTTCTACGGATTCAGGACGATGTGCTCGGCAACGGCGCCCACGCCGGCATGGACGAGGACACCGCCCGCGCCTCCCTCGAAGGGCTGACGGAGCTCTGTGAGAAGGATTTTGCCGCCGGTTTTGCCAGCGCAGATCGTGACGGTCTCTCGCTCGACAAAGAGGGCAACGTGACGGTGCCCGACGGCATCAAGAGCGCCCTGAGCGCCTATTTCGACAACGATTGGCATCTCCTCGACGCTCCGGCGCACCTCGGCGGATTTGGCGCACCTCCCAGCGTCTCCTGGGCTGGTTTTGAGCTGCTCGCTGGCGCCAACGCTTCGGCCTGCTTCTACCTGCTCGGCGTGATGAACGCCCGGGTGATCGACCGCCTCGGTACCGAGACTCAAAAAGCCCTCTTCGCCGAGCGCACCATCGACCGGAAGTGGGGCGGCACCATGATGCTGACCGAGCCCGACGCCGGCAGTGACGTCGGCGCTGGTACGTCGCGCGCCAAGCATGTCGACGGTGAGGTCTGGGAGCTCGAAGGCACCAAACGCTTCATCACCAACGGCGACTTTGACGCGACCGAGAACATCATCCACCTCGTCCTCGCGCGGCGTGAGGGCGGCGAGCCGGGCACCAAGGGCCTCAGCATGTTCATCGTGCCGAAGTTCTGGGTGAACGACGACGGGTCCCTGGGCGATCGCAACGGCATCTACGTCTCGGGCCTCGAGCACAAGATGGGCATCACGGCTTCGGCCACGTGCGAGATGGTCATGGGCGACCACCGGGGGCCGTGCCGCGGCTACCTCGTGGGCAACGCGCACCAGGGGATCCGCCAGATGTTCCAGGTCATCGAGCACGCGCGGATGTGCGTCGGCATGAAGTCCATGGCCACCCTGTCCACCGGCTACCTCAACGCCTTGCAGTACGCCAAAGAGCGCATCCAAGGGCCGGATCTCAAGCAGGCTGCCAACAAAACCGCGCCGCGCGTCGAGATCATCAAGCATCCCGACGTTCGCCGCATGTTGATGGCGCAAAAGGCCCACGCGGAGGGCATGCGCGCGCTGAACCTGTTCACCGCGTCCATCCAGGACAAAGTCAGCCTGCTTGGCGGCCACGGCAACGCCGACGCGATGCCCTACGATCGCCTCAACGACCTGCTCTTGCCGCTGGTGAAGGGCTACTGCAGCGAGAAGGCCTACGAGCTGCTCGGTGTCAGCCTGCAGACCTTCGGCGGCGCCGGCTACGTGCAGGACTACCCGCTTGAGCAGTACGTGCGCGACCAGAAGATCGACTCGCTCTACGAAGGCACGACCCACATTCAGTCCCTCGACCTCATCTTCCGCAAAATCGCGCGCGATGGCGGCAAGACCCTGCAAGGCCTCATGGCGCAGGTGCAGAAGACGGTCGAGACTGGCGAGGGTGGCGAGCTGCTCGCCCCCGAGCGTCAGCGCCTGCTGCGGGCCTTGGGCGATGTGCAGGGCATCATGACGGCCCTGATGAGCAAGATGCAGGAGGACCTCTACCACGTCGGTCTGCAGGGCAACCGTGTGCTGATGGCGCTCGCCGAGGTCGTCATCGGCTGGCTGCTCATCCGCCACGCGGCGCTCGCTGCCGAGAAGTTGGACGGCGCTGGTCGCAAAGACACGGCGTTCTACAACGGCAAGATCGCCTCGGCGAAGTGGTTCTGTGCCAACGTGCTGCCGAGTCTGACGCTGACCCGCAAGCTCATCGAGGGCTCCGACTTGTCGCTCATGGCGCTCGACGACGCCTCGTTCTAGCAAAATATTAGGCTCTCCAGGCGCGACAGGCCCGCGCTGCACGGCATATTGCGGGTGTCGTCCCACATCCGCGGCCCCGGGCGCTAGCGACTCGACAGCATCTTGGTTATGCTCCGCCTAACTTCGACGTGGCGCACACTCACCACCCGAGTTTCAGAGATCTTCCCCCCCCCCGGCTAAGGTGGAACGGATGATGGAGTGCCCGGCCTGCGGGGCCCGCTACGCAGACTCGTTTAAGTTCTGCGGCCATGACGGCTCGCGGCTCAAACCTATGACGCAGGCTGACCCGCTGCTCGGCCATGTGCTGGCGGACGCCTATCGGTTGCAGCGTGCGTTGGGTGCCGGCGGCTATGGCGTGGTCTATGAGGCCATGCACGAGCGCCTCCCGATTCGGGTCGCGGTCAAGGTGCTCAGCAAGCAACGCACCCAAGACGCCGTCGCTGTGGCTCGCTTTAAGCGCGAGGTCGAGGCCGAGGCGGTGGTCCAGCACCCCAACGTGGTCAAGGTTATCGACTACGGTCACGACCCAGTGGCGGGCTACTTCATCGTCATGGAGCACTTGCACGGCGTCGACCTCGGCAGCCGGCTGGAAGAGGGCAAGCTCCCCCATATCCTCGATTCCTACGCGATTATTGAGCAGGCGGGCGGGGGGCTCGCTGCGGCCCACAAGATGGGCATCGTCCACCGCGACGTGAAGGCCGACAACGTCTTCCTCGTCGGCGACAAGTCCCAGCCACAAGGGTTCAACGTCAAGCTGCTCGATTTCGGCGTGGCCAAGCTCACACGGCCGATTTTCGCCGACTCTGAGTCCCCGTCCCGGGTCGAGCTGCATTCGACCATGGCGTCGACGATGTTGGGCTCCCCGTGCACGGTCAGTCCTGAAGTGCTCCGTGGTGTCAGCGCCGATCCCCGCGCCGACATCTACAGCTTCGGCGCCATGCTGTTCGAGATGCTGACGGGCAAGATCCTATTCGCCGCCCGCAACGTGGAAGCGATGCTGGAGCGCATCGTCTTTGAGCGGCCTACCAAGCCAAGCCGCATTCAAGGGGCCCACTGGATTCCCCGTTCGCTGGACACCCTGCTCCTCGAGATGCTGGAGAAGGACCCCAACGATCGCCCCGACACCATCGAAGAGGTGGTCAAACGCTTCCACCGCATCCAATCCGAGGTGCAAAATGCCTGGGCGAGTCACTTTCTGACCTCGCCGAGCAGTCTCAACCGCCTGATGAACCTCGAGTTCGAAGATGTGCCGCGTATCGGCGACATGACCAAGGACGCAGTGGCCGAGGCGACCAACTACTACGCCGACATGAAGCCGCTCAATCGCCGCATTGAACGGGAGACGGAGCTGGTGCTTGTCATCGACGACGACCGGGTCATCCGTGGGTTGGTGCAGCAGTTGGTGTCCAGCCGCGGCTTCGACGCCGAGCCCATCGCCAGCGCGGGTGAAGCCCTCGATTGGATGAAGAACAACCCCGCGCCCGACGCCATCGTCCTCGATCTGCTCATGCCCGGCATGGACGGCATTAGCTTCCTCAAACAACTGCGCACGCGGGGCTACCAGGGGCCGGTGATCATCTGCTCTAGTGTCACGAGCGAGATTCTGCGGGCCGAGGCTGAGGGCTTGAGCAACGTACAGATGCTCAGCAAGGCCGGCCAATTGCATCTGATTCCCGAATATTTGGCCCAGCGCCTGGGGGCGTAAGCGTGATAGCGGCTTCACCTCTGCCGGGGTCTGCGCCGCGTTCTCGCCGCCGTCTTGGCTTGCTCTTGGCCACCGTCGCGGCGGTCATCAGCTACTGCGCCGTGATGCCGCTGCTCTTTCGTACATTCGGTCCTGGCGTCGAGTCCATTGCCATTGGCGTGGTGGTGCTCGCCGCCGCCGGGTTCGGCCTGCGCGGGGGCCTATTCGTCGCGGTGGGCCTCGTTTCCGTTCATATCGCCTCGTATGGGTGGTTCGTCGATCAGACTTTCGGTCAGGCGTTCAGCTCGGCGTCGCTGCCCGCTAATCTGGTGCTGCCGCTGGTGGGGGCCGTGGTGGGCCGTCTGCACGATCTTCAGATTCGCATCAACGAGGAAATCAGCCGCGCCGCTAGGACCCGGGAAGAGCTCCAGCAGGCGAGCGTCTTGGCCAACGCAGCCAACGTCGCCAAGGGTGATTTCCTGGCGCGGATGAGCCACGAGATTCGTACGCCCATGCACGGCGTCATCGGCATGAGCCAGCTGCTGCTCGAGTCCAAGCTGAGTCGCCATCAGCGCGAGTACACGGAGATGATTCAGTCCTCGGCCAACGCGCTGCTGCTCATCGTCAACGATATCTTGGATTTCTCGAAGGTGGAGGCTGGGCGATTGAACCTCGACCCGGTCGATTTTGGTCTGCCAGGTGTTCTGAGCGAGGTGGTCGACCTCATGCGCGTGCAAGCGCGGAGTAAGGACCTCAGCCTTGTGCTGTTGAGCCCGCCAGACCTGCCCGAGCGGGTCTTCGCTGACCCAGGCCGGCTGCGCCAGATTCTCATCAATTTGCTCGGAAATGCCCTCAAATTCACGGAAGAAGGCGAGATTCTGCTCGAGATTTCTGTCCGTGACGTCACAGATTCCGGCGCGCGCGTGCACTTCGCCGTCAGAGATACGGGCATTGGGATGGCGCCAGCGCACGCCGCTGGGATTTTCGAGCCCTTTCGCCAGGCCGATGATTCCTCCACTCGCCAGCACGGCGGTACCGGCCTCGGACTGACCATCTGCAAAGAATTGGTCGAGCTGATGGGCGGGGAAATCGGCGTTGAGTCTTCCCCAGGGCAGGGCAGCACGTTCTGGTTCACCATCGACCTCCCGCACGCCAAGACCGCCGCCTCATTGGACTTGCCGACGGGGCCGTTGCAGGTGTCGTCGTCGGATATGCTAGATGGCATGCGCGCCGTGCTCGCCAGTGAGGGCGATGTGGCCGACGAGACCTTGGCGCTGCGGCTGCGGTCCTTGGGGTTGCGGGTTCAGCGCTACACGTCGGTGGACGAGGTGCTGCGCGTCATGCGGACGGACGCGAGTGGGCCCGATCCGGTGCGTTTGTGCATCTTGGATGCCCGAGAGGTCGACCAACCAGCTCTCGATCTCGCTCGTATGTTGGGGACGGACCCTTCCCTTACAGACATCGTGCCGATCTTGGTGGCCTTGGAAGGCGCCCACGTGAGCTCCCGCGAAGTTGAGGCCGCTGGGTACGCCGCGTTTTTGGAGCAGCCCATCGATCAGGCACTTCTGGCCGAAGGGCTGCGCGCCGCTTTGGGGCTGGGCGCCAGCGCGCGCACCACACGCAAGCGCACCTTCATGGTCACGCGCCACACAGTGGTGGCCCGTCAGCAGCAGGAGCGGCCTCGCGTCCTGCTCGCTGAGGACAACCAAATCAATCAGGTCATCGCCGTCAAACTGCTTGAACGCCAGGGGCTGCGGGTCGATGTGGTCGGTGATGGGCGTCAAGCTGTCTCTGCCAGCGCCGACCGTCGTTACGCCGCGATTTTCATGGACTGCCTGATGCCTGATGTCGATGGTTTCGAGGCAACCCGACAGATCCGCGCCCGCGAAGAAGCCGCTGGCGAGCCGCCGGTGCCGATCATTGCGATGACTGCGTCAGCGATGGCAGGCGACCGGGATCGCAGCGTCGCCGCGGGGATGGACGACTTCTTGGCCAAACCCGTCGAGCGCGGCTCGTTGGAGCGGGCGCTGGGTAAGTGGCTGCCGAGCCGGCGGTTGATGGAGCGCCGTATTCGCCAGACGGGGCCTCGCCGCTTGGATCTGCCCGTCGATGTGGTCGTGCTCGGCAACCTCAAGCGCGCTGGGGGGCCTGAGGTGGTTCGCGTCGCCATCGATCTCTTCTTGGAAGCTGGCAACGAGAGCTTGCACGATATCCACGAGGCCGTCGCAACCGGTGATCCGACGCAAATCCGAGCCGTTGTGCACAAGTTTAAGGGTTCGTGCGGCAGTGTTGGCGCCCGTGCCATGGCTTCCATATGCGGTCGGATGGAGCAGGCGTCCGGCGCTGGCCCCTTGGTGCTCGAGGGCGAACTCGAAGCGCTAAAGGCGGAGTTTCGTCGGGTAGAACAGGCTTTGCGCGGCTATCGGGCTTCCGGGTCCGGTGCTTTTGAGCCGGTCGACGTGTCGAGTTAGCGGTGGCTGACCTTCCGGCTGTGTGCCAGCCATCTTTCTTTTTACACTCGGGGTCCGTGCGGCATGTAGTGGGTGATGACGCACCCCTCCGCCAGCGCTGCCCGTCTCGTCTCCAGCCCCCGCGCTGTCCCCAGCAGTGCCCCAAGCCGGGGCACCGCAGCATCGCCGCGCCGTGGTCATCCGATGAGCGATGAACGAGACGCGCTGGCGGCTGCCAACGAGGAGCGCCGCCTCGTGGAGCGCGCTCGCCAAGGAGATGGCGCTGCGTTTTCGGCGCTGGTGACCCCACACTTGGCGATGCTGTTTCGCGTCGCGGGGCGCTCATGTCGGAGCCGTGAACTGGCAGAGGACGCGGTGCAAGACGCGCTGACTATCGCGGCGGGGCGGTTGGAGAGCTACGAGCCGGGTACCAGTCTCAAGGCTTGGCTGGCTGCCATCACGAGTCAGCGGGCGTGGACGCTGCTACGCGGGGAGCTGCGCCGCAGGCAGCGTGAACAGGCGGCCAGTGAGCCGCAACGGGCGGCCTCCCCCGAGCAGCACCTGCGCGCCCGACAGGCAGCAGACAGGGTGCAGGCCGCGCTGGCGAAGCTGCCCGAGAAGAGACGCCAGGCAGCGATGCTCCGCCTGGACGGCGGCCTGTCCTACAAGGAGATCGCCCAGGAGCTGGAGACCTCCGCGGCGTCAGCTCGAGTGCTGGTGCATCTGTCGGTGAAGGCCCTACGGGCAGAACTCGGCGACCTGCTGGAAGGAGAAGGGTGAGATGAAGAAACCAAACCAAACGATGCCGCCGATGTCATCCGATGGCGCAGCGCCCGACCTCGACGCGGCCGTAGAGGCCGAGCTGAGTGCCCTGTTTGGGCGCACGGCCCTCGAACCGTCCGTCGAAGCGCTCGGGCGGCTCTCCGATTTTGCCGCGCAAATCCAGATGGTCGGTCAGCAAAGGAGCGCACCATCTCAAGGGTTGGCTGATGTGCCGGTGGATGACGCGCAGCGCCCCGTGGGTGAGGTCATCTCCCTGTCGGTGGAGCGACAATCCCGCAAATCCACCGCAAATACAGGCGCTGAGCTGGGAATGGACGTCTGGCCAGGGCGCAGCTTGTTGATGCTGGCGGCCGGCTTGCTACTCACGGTCGGCGCGGCGAGTTGGTGGCCGCAGGCCGTGACGCCGCCGAGCGAGATGCACATGGCCAGCGCCGACCAACCGGTGACCTCCCAGCAAGCGCAGCTGCGGGCATCTTCCAAACAGCCCTTGCCGGCGCGACGGGTCGCCGCACAGTTGAGCCCCGCGCAGCAGTTGACCGTCGACGAAGACGCCTTCGCCTTGGCGTTCGACGATCCGTTGACCGGGCTGTCGGACTCCCTGATCGGTGACGCGACCACTGCTGCATGGGAAGTCGACGATGAATTCGCGGTACCGGATCTGGTCAATGAGAGTGACTGGTTGGGCGCTGACACGGAGATGTTGTAGGCGGTACGACGCCACAGCGATGAGGAGCACACGATGAACAACACGATGAACAACGCGATGATCCGAGGTTCGGTGGTGATGGCGCTGGTCGCCCTGCTCGCCGTCCCCGCGTTCGCTCAACCTGGCGGCCCCCCCCACGGCGGGATGGGCGGCCCTGGTCATG
Source organism: Myxococcales bacterium (assembly GCA_023954815.1). Classification (GTDB taxonomy): domain Bacteria; phylum Myxococcota_A; class UBA9042; order UBA9042; family UBA9042; genus UBA9042. Next base: position 11,557 of record JAGSHB010000142.1, read on the forward strand.
GGGGGATGCGCGACGGCCACGGCCATCCTGGGGCCAAGCAGATGCGCAAGCGTATTCGCGCCCGGCTGCTCGCCTTGCGCAGCGAGCTGTTGCGCAAGGATGTGGGGCTGACGGAGACCCGAGCGAAGAAGGCCGAAGGGGTGCTGGCGCGCTTTGCCAAGGAGCGCCGGACACTGCAGCGCAGCGCCCATCAGCACACCAAAGCGGTGCATCTGTTGGTGCGCAGCGACAGCAACGATCAGGCGGCGTACCGGCAAGCGGTCAACGGCATGATCGCCGCGCGTGAAGCCCTCGCGTCCCTGCACGGCCGGGAGTTCGCGGCGTTGCGCAAGATCCTCAAGCCAAAAGAGCAGGCGCTGCTCCTGCTCGGCCTGCATCGGCTCAAGCGGCGCAGTCATCGCATCATGGCTAAGGCGCGCAAGGCCCACATGGAGAAAAAGGCCCGGCGGATGCTCAAACAAATGAACAAAGGGGGGCGGTAGACCGTCTTGCGGCTGTGCACACGCGCTACTTCTGGCGCGGGACGGGTGGGCTCTGCTAGCCTCCGCGCGCACATCACCTGAGGTGACCATGAACGCAATCGTCCGCCCCACACATCACACCCAACCCTCGGCACGCCGACCGACCGGGCTGCGCTTGGCTCCGTTTGTGCTCGCCGCCGCCCTGGCGCTGCCCACGAGCGCGTCGGCCCTCACGGTCTTGCAGGTCTCGCTGCCGCAGCTCGTCGACACCTCGACGTACGTGTTGCACGGCAAGGTCGTCGCGTCGCGTGTGCTCGACAAACGGGCCAAGGGCTTGGCGGTGTTCACCGAGACCACGCTCGCCGTCAAAGAGGTCTACAAGGGCGACCGCAAGCTCGTCGGCAAGACCTTTTCGTGGGAGATGATCGGCGGCAGCACGAAGGACGGGCTCACCTGGTCCGTGCCCGGCATGCCCACATTCGGCGTCGGTGAGGAGGTCGTGGTGTTGCTCGAAAAACACGCGCGCGGCTTCACCATCACGGGCGCGCCCCAGGGCAAATTCAGCATCTTTCGCGACAAAAAGAACATCGCCCGGGTTCGCCGCCGGTTGGGGGACGTGCACTTCATGAAGCGGGAGCCCAAGAGTGGTCGCATCGTCAGCGCGCCCCATGCGGTCAAGCCGGTGTTGCTCACCCCGCCCAGCAAGGAGCGCACCCTGATGAGTCTTCGCGCTCAGATCAAAGGCATCGTCGCCAGCCAGTTGGCCCGGAAAGCAGCGAAGGCGAAAGCGGCGACCCAGATCGCCGTGCCGGTCGCCCGTTCGCCAGTCGGTAAGCGCAGGCCCTAGTTTCCCGCGCGACCGCTCCCGCTCCGCCCGCCTTCAAGACCCTGCGCCCGCCCACTTTCGCCGCGCAAGGAGGACGTCTTGCTCCATCGTACCGCTCATTTTCGGCCTGCAATCCGCAAATTCAGGGTCTTGGCGCCCATCGCGCTCGCCTGCACGCTGCTGCTCACGTCGGTCAGCGCCCACGCTTTTTCGGTGACGACCGCGTCGAAGTACTCCAAGAAGCTCAAGCGCTATACTAAGTCGAAGGTCATCTACCACCTGCACCCAGCCGGCAGCAACGACATGCCCGGCAAGGCGTCGCTTGACGTCTTGCGCAAGGGGTTTGCGGACTGGATGGCGATCGGGTGCGGCAACCTCAAGTTCGTCGAGGGGTACCACTGCAACCTGGCGATGAAGAAGTGCCTCTACAACAGCGGCAAGACCTGTTCGAAAGACTCGGACTGCCCCGCCGCGTTCAATCTCAACGTCATGCCTATCGGCTTCAAGAACAACGGTCGCAACGAGTTGGTGTTCACAGAGGGCAGCAAGTGGACCCACGGCTCCTACGTATTGGGCGTGACGGTGGCCCTGCACAACTACAACGGCTACATCATCGAGAGCGACATCGCCTTCAATGGCCTGCAGCAGCAGTGGACCACCGACCCCAATAAATTCGGTAAGGGCTGGTCGCACCTGCCGAGCGTCGCGATCCATGAGCAGGGGCACTTCTTTGGGGTGATGCACAACCTCGGTGGCTGGTCGCAGAGTGATCCGCCCACCATGGCGCCCACCGTCATGCCGTACGGTATCAGCGCGACGCTTTCGACCGACGACGCCAAGGCGATCTGCTTCTTGAACCCCAAGGGCGGCAAGTATCAGTGCAAGACGAACGCCGACTGCCCCTACGTCGTCCATCGGGACAGCAACAGCAACGAGGAGTACACGGCCAAATACAAGTGCCAGTCCGGCACGTGCGTATGGGGGCAATTGTCCAGCCAGGGAGCCAAGAGCCTGGGTGATTCATGCATTTCGCAGAGTGAGTGCAAGAAACCGATGTACTGCCAGCCACTGAGCGGCTCGCAGAGCGTCTGCTCACAGGAGTGCAATCCGCAGACCAAGAACTGCCCGTCCGGCTTTACCTGCTACGGCTACCAGGGGCAGCCCACAAAGGGCGCGTGCATCAAGGCGCCTGGGTCGGCCACCAAGAAGAAAAATGGCGAAACCTGCTCGCTCAGCACCGAGTGCGCGTCCCTGTTTTGTATCCAGGGCTCGTGTGAGCAGAAGTGCACGCCCGGCAATGACGCCACATGCGGCACCGGCCAAGTGTGCCAAAAGGTGACGGGCGGCAACGGCGTCTGCGTCAAGAAGACAGGGCCGGTCTTGAAGAAAGAAGGGGAGGAGTGCCAGGGCCCCAATGAGTGCGCTACCGGCGTCTGCATGAAAGACGACATCCAAGCGACGGTCGGGCACTGTCGCAACAAGTGCACGGGGCCAGGCGACTGCGGCAAGGGCTACAAGTGCATCAGCCACGGCGAGGGCTACCAGGGCTGCTTGCCCGGCAAAGAGAACCTGGCCAGCGGCGCGTTGTGCAAGTTCGACGAGCAGTGCGCCGGCAACAAGTGCATTCTCGCTGGCGACTCGGGCAAGGTCTGCAGCCAGTCTTGCACCGTGGGGCAGCCAGCGACTTGCCCTTGTGGGATGGCCTGCCAGAACTCGACGCAGGGCCCCACCTGCTTTCCGTCCAAGCCCATCAGCTGCCTCAAGGGCGGCGAGCTGTGCACCAACGGCGGCGAGTGTGCGTCGACGGTCTGCGCCAACGGCAAGTGCCACAAGGCCTGCGATATCGTCACCGGTCAGGACAGCTGCGAAGGCGACCAGGGCTGCATGCGGCTTGTCCCAGGCGGCGTCAAGGGCTATTGCACGACGCGCGGCAATGTCGATGAGGGCAAGTTCTGTTTGGGCGACGAGGTCTGCGTGACGTTGTTCTGCGACAAGAGCGTCACCCACAACAACCAGACCCGTTGCGGCATCCCTTGCAGTCCTACAACGCCGTCGTGCGGGGCAGGGCAGAAGTGCAACCCGCTGTCGGCGACGTACGGCGCTTGCTACGTCTCGGGTGACGCTCCGATCGTGGATGCCGGCGGCACGGACACGGGCGGCGGCTTTGTCGGTGGTGCGAATAACCCGCCAGCGAGCTCTGGCTGCAGCGCGAGTCCGACTCGGGGTGGGGCTCCCACGCCCGCAGTCTTGTTCCTCATCGCGGCCTTGGGCTTGCTGGTTTGGCGCAAAAAGGCTGCAATGGCGGTCTGAAAGCCCCAAACCGGAGTCCGCCATGCGCAGCCACGTGCCCGAATCGGGCATCACTTTCGTAGAGGCCAACGGGCTCACCTTCGGCTGCTTGGTGCGGGGAGAGGGCCCCCTGGTGTTGCTCTTCCACGGCTTCCCGGACACGGCGCACACCTGGGATCACGTCCTCGACGACATCGCGGCCGCCGGGTACCAGGCGGTCGCGCCTTTTATTCGCGGCTACGCACCGTCGGGCATTCCCGAGCGCGACTCCGACGTGCTCACCCAGGCTGATGATGTCATTGGGTTGATCGACGCATTCGGCGCAGAAACCGCCACGATTGTCGGCCATGATTGGGGCGCATCACACGTCTTTGCTGCGGCCATTCGCTACCCAGAGCGCATCGACAAGTTGGTCGCGGTCGCGATCCCCCACCCGGCGTCCATCAAGCCGTCCCTGTCGTTGGCGTGGTCCATCCGCCATTTCGTGAGCTTGCGACTCCCGGGGGCTGTCGATCGATTTTGTGCCGATGACTTTGCCGCAGTCGACACCTACTACGAGCGCTGGTCGCCGACGTGGGACCGCCCTGCGGACGAGACCGAGTCCGCCAAGAACGCCTACGCGGCGCCGGGGTCTGCAAACGCTGCGTTGGGGTATTACCGGGCCGCTGGCCTGCCACCGCGGTGGCTCTTGGCAAAGGTCACCGTGCCGACCTTGAGTTTCGCCGGGCAGGACGATCCGAACTTGCCCGTGTCGGCGTTTGAGTCCGCGGCACGCTGGTATAGCGGGCCCTACACCAACTGCGCGCTGCCGGGAGGCCACTTTGTGCACAGGGAGTCGCCGGACGCGTTTCGCACGAAGCTGCTCGAATTCTTGGGCTAATACGCGTGGCCTGAATCCGGCTTTCTAGTACAAGATGCTGTCGGTGACGGGCTCTGGGTCGGGGATCTCAGTCTCGCCGAGCATCTGCCGCAAGTCGCGCTCAATCACCACGCACAGCGCGTTCATCGGCACATCGTTCATGCTGCGCTCGAACGGGTCTTCACTCGAATCTCCGATGCCTTCCATGGTGACGAACACCCACGTCACCACGGCGCAGGCGATAACTAAGGGCACGGCCGGGAGCAGCAGGTCCACGACGCTACCGTTGCCGATGGCCTTACTGCCAAATACATCGAGCATGCCGAAGGGCAGCAGGATGACGAACACGCGGGTAAACCAACGGCTAAACTCCGCATATTGGCGAGGAAATGGCGTCGCCTTGATGCGTTCGCACTTGCCCTGCAAGGCGTAGAGCTCTTCGACGACGCCCATCATTTGGATCTGGTGAAACAGGTCCAGGCGGCTGTTCGACACCAGGTTTGCGACGGTCTTTCCCTGATAGAGCAGCAGGTGTGAGGCCGGATTGACCATCTTGGAGACCTGCTCAAACTCGTCGTCACCCAAGAAGGGCGAAAGCTCCTTTTGCCAGTCGTTGCGCATGATCTCGGCGTGATTTTCCAAA
>JAGSHB010000123.1 GCA_023954815.1 Myxococcales bacterium
AAGGGTGTCATCACCGCTATTGGCGAAGAAGAGGAGGTCATGATGACCGCCCTCGACGCCGGCGCGGAAGATGTATCGGACAACGGCGACGGCTCCATCGAAGTGCTCACCGAGGCCGCCGATTGCGAAGCCGTAGTGACCGCGCTGACTGGCGATGGCATCGAGATCAAGAGTGACGAGATCATGTTCGTCCCCGACAATCGCGTCGCCGTATCAGGAAAGGCCGCCAGCCAACTGCTACGCATGCTCGACATGCTCGACGACTGCGATGACGTGCAGGGCCTGACCCACAACGCAGACTTCGATCAGGCCTCGCTCGACGCCTTCGCCAATAGCTGAATCGCCGAGAAGCTCTCGCAAAATCAGGCCCGGAGGCCCCCAATGAGTGACGCGACCGTTCGCAATGTGGTCATCACCGGAGGCGCTGGCGCGCTGGGTTCTGCGGTGACCGATGCCCTTGTCGCCGCTGGCATGCGCGTCTTTGTGCCCCTGTTCGAAGCGGAGCGGCCCGCGCATCTCCCTGCTGCCGTCGTCGCCCAAACCAGTGTAGATCTCACCTCGGAAAGCGCGGTGGAGGCCTACTTTCAGACCATCGACGGGCCGCTGTGGGCTTCGATCCACATCGCCGGCGGGTTCGCCATGAGCCCGCTCCGGGAGACGAGCCTAGCGGCTTGGAACCGGATGATGGGGATGAACGCGACGAGCTGCTTTTTGTGCTGTCGTGAGGCAGCCAGGAAGATGACCAGCGGCGGGCGCATCGTGAATGTGGCTGCCAAGCCGGCGCTGGTCCCCACGGGACATATGGTCGCCTACAGCGCGAGCAAGGCCGCTGTGGCCAGCCTGACGCAGAGCTTGGCTGAAGAGTTGAGCGCCGACGAGATCTGGGTCAACGCCATTGTGCCGTCCATCATGGACACCCCCGCCAATCGCGCCGCCATGCCCAGTGCCGACCACGACGCTTGGCCCAAAGTGGCGGACATCGCCCAGACGATCGCGTTCTTGGCCTCTCCCGAAAATGCCACCACCCGCGGCGCGTTAGTACCGGTCTACGGGCGCTCCTAGAGAGCCGAGCCATGACATTCAGGCCGGATTTGTAACACTCTGGCGCGCTGGTGGCTCTTCAATATGCCAGCGATCTAACTTCCATAACCACACTAAAATAAAGTTGATTTTATCCAAAATCGACCTTGCAAGGCCGCTTTTCGCGGCTACCATTCCAGTGCGCCGCCCCACCCATCTTCCGGCGCCGACGGAGGGACTCATGAAACGCATCGCCATCCTGGGCGCAGGTACGGCCGGCACGATGATGGCCAACCGCTTAAACCGGACCCTCGGGCCGCGCGGCTGGACCATCACCGTCATCGACCGAGACAATCAACACATCTATCAACCCGGCCTGCTCTTTGTGCCGTTTGGGGACTACACCGCTGACGAAATCGTCCGGCCGCGGAAGTACTTCGTCGATCCCCAGGTCGAGTTGCGCATCGCCGACATCGAGAAGGTCGAGCCAGAAGCCAAGCGGGTCGTGCTCGCTGGCGGGGACGTGGTGCCCTACGAGATTCTCATCGTGGCGACCGGCTCGCGCATCCTGCCTGAGAGCGTCGATGGGCTGACCGGGCATGGTTGGAAGGACACGGCGTTCGACTTCTACAGCTTGGATGGCGCGAGCGCGCTCTTTGAAAAGCTCGACCGCTTCGAGGGCGGCAAAGTGCTGGTGCACACGGCTGAGATGCCGATCAAGTGCCCGGTAGCACCGCTGGAATTCGCCTACTTAGCCGACGCCTTTTTCACCAAGAAGGGCATCCGCGACAAGGTCGAGATGCAGTACGTCACGCCGCTTGACGGCGCCTTCACCAAGCCGAGGGCAGCCGCTGCCTTTGGCGGCATGATGGCCGACCGCAAAATTGAGGTTGTGCCTGATTTCTTGGTCGAAAAGACCGATGGCGAGCGCCAGGTCATGAGCGCCTACGATGGTCGCGACCTGGAGTACGACCTGTTGGTGACCGTGCCGCCGCACCGCGGTAGCCAAGTCATCACCGACAGCGGGCTGGGCAATGACGGCGGCTGGCTGCCCGTCAATAAGTTCACCCTGCAGAGCACGGCGTTCCCCGAGATCTTCGGGCTGGGTGACGCGACGGACGTGCCCGCGTCGAAGGCCGGCTCGGTGGCCCATTTCCAGAGTGAGGTGTTGGCCGACAACATCGTGCGCTTTATCGAAGGGTTGGACCTGGACCCGGGTTTTGATGGTCACGCCAACTGCTTCATCGAGACGGGCTACGGCAAGGCCATGCTCATCGATTTTAACTACGACACGGAGCCGCTGCCGGGACGTTTCCCGCTGCCGGGTGTCGGGCCGTTTACGTTGCTCGAAGAGAGCCGGGTCAATCACTGGGGCAAGCTCGGCTTCCGCTGGGTGTACTGGAACATGCTGCTGCCGGGAGACGACCTACCGCTCGACCACCGCATGTTGATGGCCGGCAAGCGGGCCTGAGGAGGACATCATGACGACGCATCAATCCACAGATTTGGTGGCTGCCCTCACCTTGCTGACCAAGGAAGTTCAAACCTTGCGCACCGAGGTCGGCGAGCTGCGACGCACACAACGCAAAGGCGCTGAGCTCATGGACGAGCTCGGGCCGATTGGCAAGGAGGTCATGGACGGGGCGATGGAGAGCCTCGGCGCCTTGGAGCAAAAGGGCTACTTCAACTTCGGCAAAGAGCTCGTCGGTGTGCTGGACCACATCGTCGCTGGCTACACGGCGGAAGACGTCAAGGACCTGGGCGAAAACGTCGTGACCATCTTGGACACGGTGCGCGCGGTGACCCAACCGGGGATGCTGGTCTTCGCCCAGCAAGCCGGAGAGGCCATCGAAGCGGGCGACCAGCAAGGGCCGGTCGGCATGTGGGACATGGTCAAGGCGAGCAAGGACCAAGACGTGCAGCACGGTATGGCCGTCATGCTCTCGATTGTGCGGCAAATCGGCCGGACAGCCCGGGGTCAGCGGCCGAGTGGCCGGGCGGCACCGAAGCATCCCAAGTACGCCGCCATGGCAGGGCGGCTGGCTTCGAATCGGCCACGCCGGGCGCAACGACCGCGGCCAGCGCAACGATCGGTCAACGCACCGAAGCCAGCTCCTGTGGCGGTCAACGTCGCTGCAGCGACAGCCGCGCCGCTCCCTGCACCCTTTGACGCGCTGAAGACGGACGGTAACGGGCATCTGTGGGACCCCAACGATTGGTCTGTTGAGTACGCGCAGGCCGCAGCCACCCAGGCTGGTGTTGGCCCCCTGACCGACGAGCATTTCGTCGTGCTGGACTATGCCCGTACCGCGTTCGCTGAGGCGAAGAAAAGCCCGAATGTCCGGGCTTTGGCGAATGGTTCGGGAGTCGGGACTAAGGGTATCTACAAGCTCTTCCCGAAAAAGCCCGGACCGACCATCGCCAAGCTCGCAGGCATCCCTAAACCCGTCGGTTGCATCTAGCGCTGACCACAATGCAGAAGGAGGACATCATGACTACCAACCGCAAGGTCGCCATCATTGTCAGTCACGGCGGGCTCGATGAAGTCTACCCCGCCCTTATCCTCGCCAACGGCGCGCGTATGGAGGGCATCGAGTGCGTGCTGTTTTTCACCTTCTACGGCCTCGACGCTGTGACCAAGGAAAAGGTCGACAGCCTCCATGTGAACATGGTCGGTAACCCGACGAGCCCGGTCCCGACCATGCTCATGGGTTTGCCTGGCATGGAGACCATGGCCGCGAAGATGATGCAGTCGAAGATGACCGATTTGGACCTACCAAATGTCCGGGAAATGCTGGAAATCCTCGACGAAGCTGGCGCTGAAATCTACGGCTGCTTGCTGGCGATGGACATGTTCGGCCGCACCCAGGATGACTTGGTGCCGCAGGTCAAAGACATCATCACCGTCGGCGACTTCTACGACATGAGCGAAGGTGCCCAGATCATCTTCACCTAAGTTTTCGGCCGAGAGCCAGCTTTGGCTGGACCAAAACTAGCGCGTGCAGACAGCGATTGTCCCCGACTGCCTGTGCGCGCTAGTCTCTCGTTCATGAGCCGCAAAGAGCCGAACGTGAGACCGCCCAACCTAGCGGTCGCTGTCCCCACTGACGCCATGCGACCTCCCATTCGCGGCGACGGTTTCGCTTGGGGCGTCCTCGCCGGGGTCGAACAAGCGCTCTTCTTCATCGATAGCCAGTGGCGTCTGATCTGGGCCAACCCTCACGCCGAGCGCTTCTTCGAGCTGGACTTGCAGCAAGGCCATGGCCAAACCGTCTGGCGCCTCTTTCCGGAGACGGTGGACACCCGGATTGAGCGCACGTATCGCGCCGCCATGGAACAGCAGGTCACCCAGCGCTCCGAGGTCTACTATCCACCCACGCAGCACTGGTTTCATGTTCGCGCGATCCCTTTTTCGGATGGCCTGCTGGTCAGCTACAACGACATTACCCGCAGAAAATCAGCCGAAAAGCAGGTCCGAGACCAAGCGCGCATCCACCGTGAGATGACGGAACACCTCTCCGACGTGCTGACACGCTCCGTGGCAGGTGGTGAGGTGTTCTGGGTCTCGCCGTCCATGACCGAGGTCTTGGGCTGGACACTCGCTGACTTTGACGGACACGCGCTCAACCTCATCGTCCTGGAAGACGACATGCCCATCGTCGCGGAGAAATTGAGCAACGCTGAAGTCAATGGAGATCCGATCGACGTGCTGTTGCGCGTCCGTCATAAGCTCGGGGGGGTTCGGCACATGCACGTGCGCGGTCGGATGGTGCCGAGCAGCACGAGGGGCGGGCCGCCAGAGCTCGTGCTGTCCTCACGGGATGTGACGGAACGCGTCGAGTCAAGGCAGCTGCTGGAGAAGGCGCTGACCAGCGCCGAGGCTGCGACACGTGCCAAGAGCGCCTTTCTGGCCAACATGAGCCACGAAATCAGAACCCCCCTGCACGGCGTCATCGGCATGACCAGCCTGCTGATGGACAGCGAACTCAGCGAACAGCAGCGCTCGAGCCTCGAGGTCATTCGCACATCTGGCGAAACCTTGCTCAATGTCATCAATGATGTCTTGGATCTATCGAAGATCGAGGCCAACGCCCTACACCTCGTCAACACAGAATTCGACCTGCGCCGTTGCGTGGAGGAGGCGCTGGATCTGGTGACGGGGCAGGCCGCTGCCAAAGGGCTGGAGTTGGCATATTTCTTCGAGGTGGACGTCCCAACGAGCGTGCGTGCTGACGGTGGTCGCCTCAAACAGGTGCTAGCCAACCTACTCGGCAACGCGGTCAAGTTCACCAAGCGTGGCGAAGTGGTCGTGCGTGCCGAGGTGGTGAGCCGGCAGGGCACCCACAGCGTATTGCGGCTCCTCATTTCAGATACCGGCCCAGGCATTGCCAGAGATCGCCAAGACGACCTCTTTTTGCCGTTCACGCAACTCGACAATAGCTACACGCGGCGCCACGGCGGCACGGGGCTTGGGCTGTCGATCTCCCAGCGGCTCGTCGAGTTGATGGGAGGTGAGATCAGCCTGGAGAGTGAGGCAGGGGCTGGCGCGACGTTTGCGTTCACCCTGCCCGTGGAGATCGTTCCCAGTCAGGGACGCCTAAAGCTGACCACGCCCGTCGCAAGCTTGGAAGGGCTGCGTGTTCTCATCGTCGACGACAACGCGGTCAACCGGCAGATCTTGCTGCGCCTCTGCGAGTCCTGGCATATGGCGCCAATCGCATTTGCCACTGGTGGCGAGGCCTTGCGTTGGCTGGAGCGCGGGCCAGCGTGCGACCTAGCGCTCCTCGATATGCAGATGCCCGGGATGGACGGCCGACACCTAGCGCGGTCCATCGGTGCGCTGCGACCCAACTTGTCGCTGGTTGTGCTCAGCTCGGTCGGTGACCAAGTCGATGTGCCGGAGGCCTTCGCGAAATTGTCGAAACCAGTGAAGCAAACCCGCCTCTACGAAATCTTGGTGACTCACTTCGGCGAGCGGCGCGTCGTGACGTCCCCCGCCCTCCCCATTGTCACCCGACCGGCAACGCCGCGCCCCATCTTGCCCCTGCGCGTATTGCTCGCGGAGGACAATGAGGTCAACCAGCTCGTCGGCCAAATGATGCTGGCGCGCATGGGGATCGACGCAGATGTGGTGACCGACGGAGGCGAGGCCATCAGTGCGGTGGCCGGCTCGCACTACGACGTGGTGCTAATGGACGTGCAGATGCCCAAGATCGATGGCATCGAGGCGACCCGCGAGATTCGCAAAAACGGCGGCATGCAACCGTGGATTGTCGCGCTTACGGCCAGCGCACTCGAAGATGATCGGCAGCGCTGCCTCGCCGCGGGGATGGATGACCACCTCGCCAAACCCATGACCCAAGAGAGCCTAGAGGCGACCCTGGTGCGGGCGGCAGAGGAGCGCACAAAGGCGCTTGCAGGGCGATAATCCGGGGAAAAAGCGCCAGACCCGCTTCGTCTATCGACCGGCTACCCGCCGGGCGGGCACGTGGCTATTTGGCGAAGCGCTCGAACAAGAGCCCCACACCCAAGCTGACGGCCGAGAAGCTCTGATCTTTCTCTGCGCCAATCGTCGGCAAGGTCTGACGCAACCACTCCAGCGACAACATCAGGCGTAGGCGGCTGACCAGCTGGATATCCACTCCGAGTCCGCCGCGAGTCTGGTGGGTGATGCCCCGGCCGGGCACGCCGTTGACCCACACCTGCGTCGCTCCCAAGCAGTACGTCCAAAACGGCCGCACCCGCTCGCTCGCGCGGTAGGCATGCCGAATGCGCAGGCCATATTGCAGCACCCCAGTCTGCCGAACGCTAGCTGTGGCGGGCACGTGCAACCAACCGAGGTAAAAACCTATCCACGACGGAATCTTGCCGCGAAAGCCGCTGACCTGCCACAGGAACTCGCCGACCACCTCGCCGCCAAATTGGGTGCCGTCGAGCGGGGTGTCTTCGCCCACCTGCTGCGGCAATGCCGACTTGTAGACCGGTACCGCGCCGAGGCTGAGCACGTAGACCTTGGGCACGGTCGAGAAGCCGACGTTTGCTGGCCGTGACGGGTCGAGCGACTGCGACGATTGGGTGGACGTTGCAGCTTGCGGCAGCGCTGGCGTGGCGGCATGGGCGGCGCGGGGACTCCCGATGACTAGCGCGATGGCCACGGACGACAGAAACAACTGCGCAACACGAGGGAACATGGACCGTTCTCCGGGGGTGACGGGGCGGCGCATCAATCACATACGCGCCGAGTTTTGGGGGCGGAGGCTGCCATGGAGAACCGGAGCTATGTCACGGCGTCGTCATGACCTGCGCGTCGCCATCGCGCGCAGCAATGCGGGCAGACAAACCAACCCGAAGATGGCAGGCAGGACGTATTCCAATACGTCGACGAGGCCGCCGGCGGCCAACCCTTCGGAAAAGGTCAGCGACGAACCCAGCACCAGGGCGGTCATCGGCTCACGGATGCCAAACCCCGAGAGCGTGACCGGGATGTAGCTCGCCAGGAGCGCCAACGGGAAGGCGCCGAAGGCCAACGCAGGCGACAGATCGAGCCCAAGCGCCAGCGCGCCCAGCCAAACCGAGAGACTGTCGGAGCACTGATAGACCATGCCGGTCAGCAAGAGCCCCGCCTTGTCACGGGCTGTCAGCGGTTGCTTGGCAAGCTGGCTGTGAGCTACCAGGCCGGAAAACCGGCCCCCAAGTCGGCGAACGGCTGCGAGCAACGGGCCGTCAAACCACCACAAGCAGACTGGCACGAGCGCGCCTATCAGGATGAGTGGATGGGCCAGAGGATGGCTCGCCGGCAGCAGCAGCAGCTGACCGATGGCGATGAGAGCAAAAGTGCTGACCAGGCTGAGCAGCTTGTCGTAGATGACGCTCTCGACCGCCGCGGCCGTGGGCACACCCGCACCTCGGACAAGCGCCAAAGGGTAGAGCAGGTGGCCCGATTGCAGCGGCGCGAAGAAGGTCAGGGGCAACAGGCCCGTCCACATACGCCAGACCGTTTTCAAGGGCAGGGGCTGGCCTAGCCGGCGCAAGATCCACCACCACTTCAGCGCACCGACGCCGCTATCGAGCAGCAGCGCGGCGGCGGCGGCCATGGCGAAGAGTGTGGGATCGACCCTGGAAAATAGGGACCAATCGTCAAAGTGCAGGGCGATGGCCGTCAACAAACCGGCGGAGACCACCAACGGCAGCAGGCGGGTGAGGCGTTGGGTGAGGGTCGGTTGGGTGGTTTCGGTCACGCTCACCCCTTCGGCAGGTAGCTCCGCCAGGACCCCGAGCGCACAAAGAGCTCATGCCAGACCACCAGATTGAGCAGACTCCACAGGCCGCGGCCGTGATCCACCTTCCGATCGATGTGCTCCTGCCACAGGCCCAGGGCCACGTCTGGGTCGATGAAACCCAGGGCGGCGATGCGCTCTCTCGTCAGCCAACTCTCGGCAAAATCCCGCATTTCGCTGGCAAACCAGGTGCTGTGGGGCATCTCCAGACCGAAGTTGCCGCGGCGCTGAATCGGCCCCGGCATCAGGCGCTTCATGGCGCGCTTTTGCATGTACCGGCGCTTGAGACCCTTGATGCGCAGATGGGGCGGGATGGTCTGGGCGAACTCGAGCAGCAGCCTGTCCATGTACGGAAAGCGGCCCTCGATGCTGTGCGCCATGAAGGTGCGGTCGTTTTTCACCATGAGGTCGGCGATAAAATAGGTCCGGATGTCCACTTCACTGATGCGATCGAGGGGATCGTTGCCAGCCGTCTGCTCATAATACGGTGAGATGCCCTGCCACGTGGGCCGGGTGTGGGCCAGATCGGGCATCAGGCGGGCTTTTTGCGCCTCGGGGAACGTGTGCCGCCAGTACAGATGCGAGTCGACAACCGAGCGCTCAGCCCCCTCGGTGAAGCGTTTGGCCAAGAAATCAAAGCTCAGCTTGTTGTGGCGAACCGGCAGCTTATGGGCGAGGAAATGAGCGGTTTTGCGCAAAGGTGACGGCACTTGGCGATACATCCGACGCACTTTTGACGCGACGTGGGTCTCGTAGGCGTTGAAGGTCTCGTCGCCGCCTTCACCCGACAGCAGCACCGTGTCGTGTTCGGACGCTGCCTTGGCCAGGAGATAGCTCGGCACCGCCGCGCCGTTACCCGAGGGCTCATCCAAGAACGCCATGTGCTCGACGAAGGCGCCGATGACGTCCTGAGGGCCGACTGTGATCTCGTGGTGCTCCGTGCCGGAGTGTTTGGCCATCAAGCGTTGGTAGCTGCTCTCGTCGTAGCTCTGCTCGCCCATGCGAATGGACCAGGTGTGAATCTCGGCGTCGGGCATCAGGTCCCGCGCCAGCGCCAAAATCGTGCTGGTATCGTAGCCGCCCGACAGGGTCAGCCCGACCCGCGCATCGCTGACGAGGTTACGGCGCACGCTGTCCCGCATGTGCCAAAACAGCGCGTCGGCGGCTTCGTCTTCGGTCCAGCTGTAATCCGGCTTGTACGTCAGTTGGTAGTAGGGCCGGCGCTGGACGTCGCCAGAGTGCAGATTGATCTCGAGCAGCTCCGAGCCCTGCAACTCGCGCACGCAGGCAAAGGGCGTGTGGTCACCCGGGATATAGGCCAACGTGAAGAAGTCCCAGAGCCCCTCGTGGTCCAGATCGGTTGAAAAGCCGGGCACATCGATGAGCGCTTTGATCTCGGAGCCAAAGTAGAGCCGATCTGCATGCTGGAGAAAAAACAGCGGCCGAATGCCGAAGAAGTCGCGCACCAGCCACGCCTTGCCAATACGCAGATCGACCAGGCAAAAGGCGAACATGCCCGTGAGCTTGGAGAGAAAGTCGATGCCGAAGCGATCGTAGAGCGCCAGCAGCACCTCGGTGTCGCCCGTGGTCTGAAAATTCCAGGTGCGGTCGAGACCGTGGTCGGTGCGCAAGGCTTGGAAGTTGGTGACTTCACCGTTGTAGGCGATGACCACCTGCCCATCGGGGCTGGTCATGGGCAAGCTAGCCGCTGGCGACGGGTCCATCACGGCGAGGCGCGGGTTGCCGAGACTCACCCGGGCGTCATCAAAAAAACCTTGGCCGTCTGGACCGCGATGGACCAGCCGCGCGGCCATCTGCCTGGTCTGCGCTCTGTCGTCCGGTCCCAGGTCCGTCCCCAGACCGATGACCCCTGCGATACCGCACATCCAAGTCGCTCCCAGGCGCGCTCGCCCGTTCGCTGCGAGCTGTCCCCATCGAAGCCGCGCCTGAGCGACTGTGGGCCGATTGGGCGCCCAAACGCAACCGATGAGCAGCGGAACGCGTGCAGCGGCAGCTAGCGGGTTTGGCGCAGAGAGGCTGGAAAATCGGGGAATTCGCACGGAAACAGCGTGCTGTTGCCCTACGTTACGGGCACAAACTCATCCCAACCAAAGGCAGCCGGATACTCGCACCACGGTCCTTCGCAGGCCTGCCGAAGCGCACAATCGGTGCACGGCGGCCCATGAGCCTTGCCCTCCGCGTGGCGCCAGTCGGCGTAGCTCTCGATGGTCAGCTTGCTGTCGACGATGGTGGTCTCGGGCATGACGTCTTCGGAGACGAAGCGGCGCAGGTCGCCCATCTGGCACAGCGGCACGGCCTCGGCCATCATCGTCAGCCCGGCACGCTCACCGAGCAGCAGCGCCTCGCGCAGATAGGGCATCACGTCGCGGTAACGCGGCACCACCGTGTCAAAACGCTGGGCGGCGGTCCCCAAGGCGTGCACAAAAGCGAACTGGCTCTGGCGCACACCGAGCTGGATAAACAACCGCACCATGGCCGGCAGCTGGGCGACGTTGGACTGCACAATCACGCTGTTGAGCACCACCGGCAGCCCGCGTTTTTGGGCGAGCCGGATGGCTTTGACCGTCTGCCGAAAAGCGCCCTTGGCTTGAACCAGCTCGTCGTGGGTCTGGGCATTGGCGCCGTGCAGCGCAGGGGCGAGCTCTGTGGCGCCGGCCTCGATGAGGGCATCGAGATAGGGCGCGTAGCTCATCCGCCGGCCGTTGGTCTGGATCTGAATGGAGCGGTAACCCAGCGCCTTGGCGTGGCGTACCTGCGCGGGCAAGTCCTCCCGCAGACTGACCTCACCGCCGGTAAAGACGACGCTATCGCAGGTCTTTCGCTTCTCGGTCAGCATCTGGTGCACGTTTTCTGGGCTACGACACGGCTCGGTGTCCCGCTTGTCGCCTTGCACGCAAAATACGCAGCGATTGTTGCAGCGAAAGCTCAGCTTGATGTCGAGGCGCCTATCGCTGGCGGCCTCTTGCGCAGGTTGCATCATCGATGTGGCTCCGAGGGGATCGGCGTACGGGTGCAGGCTAGCGGACCCTGGCAGGCGCCCCTTTGACCCACGTCAATTTCACCGTGGGCCGGCCGTTCTCTGGCGCTCGTGGGCTGGGCAGGCCACACTTCGGCTATGAGCACGCTGCCCGACAATCCAACTCCGACGCCTGACAATCCAAGCCCTGCGCCCGATCTCAGCATCGTGCTGCCCGTCTTCGATGAGGAGGAGAGCCTGCCGCCGTTGTGGGAGGCCCTCCGTGCGGTGCTCGCTGAGATGGACAAGTCGTGGGAGGTCATCTTCGTCAACGATGGTAGCACCGACGGCTCCGATGCGGTGCTGGACGGTCTCGCTGCCACAGAGACGCGCATCAAGGTCATCCATTTTCGCCGGAACTTCGGCCAGACGGCAGCCCTGGCGGCAGGCTTTGAGGTCGCGACCGGTGACGCCGTGGTGGCGCTAGACGCCGATCTGCAAAACGACCCCAAGGACATCCCCGCGATGCTGGCTCGGCTCGATGAGGGCTTCGATGTGGTCTGTGGCTGGCGTCATGACCGGCAAGACGCCGAGCTGTCGGTCAACCTGCCGTCGCGCATCGGTAATTGGCTCATCGGAAAGGTGACTGGCGTGCGGCTGCACGACTATGGCTGCACGCTGAAGGCCTTTCGCGCCGACTTGCTGGCCGATATCCGCCTCTACGGTGAGATGCATCGCTACCTGCCAGTGTTTGCGCACCTGGCCGGCGGCAAGATCTCCGAGATGAAAGTGCAGCATCACGCGCGCCGCTGGGGCAAGAGCAAGTACTCGGTGATCAAGGTCTTTCGGGTGTTACTCGACCTGTTGACGGTGCACTTTCTAGCGAGCTACGCGACCAAACCGCTGTACTTCTTCGGTCGACTGACGGCCGCGGCCTGGGCGTCGAGCATCGGCTGTGTCGGCTGGGCGGCATATCGGAAGTTCGCCGATGGCGAGTTCGTGAAGGACCAACCGATCTTCATGCTGGGCGTGTTATTCGCGACGGTCGGGCTGCAGCTGCTGGTCTTTGGGCTGCTGGCCGAGTTGGTGATGCGGACGTACTACGAGAGCCAAGGCCGGCCGATCTACTTTGTGCGGAGTCGGCGGAACTTGCCGCGAGATTGAGCGGATTGAGAGGGGTCACATCAGCGGGGTCAGCCGACCGCCTCTGACGCCTGATCCGATGCGCCGTGGTTCTGCGCCCTTGGCCCTGAGAATTGTCTGGTGGCGCCTACGCGAGCCCGAATTCACCCATTTTTTTGAGTCAAATGGCCGTTCCAGGCCCTCTGCGGCCGCGCACGGCCATCTCCTGACGTCGAAGGCATATTAGGTGGACCCACCCGCGATCGGCCGTGTGGGGGCGTTTTTACCGGCTTGTGCCTCCCAGACATGAGCCCGTGCACCTCGATAGGCGCCTCCGCTACGGGACCAGGTCGACTCAGCTGACACCCAAATAAGACGGTAAGGCCCAAGCACATCGGGCTCATTCGCATGATCTCAAACATTCGCATACACATTTATATAGACATGCGCATATTCGCATGTGTATATATTGCGACTCGTTGACTCTTACAGGACCACCATGCGCAGCCCAGCCCTCACAGCCCTAACCGCCGCCGGCCCATCCGCTTGGGCTCGCCTGACTGCGCTCGCGCGTATGGAAAAACGAGAACTTGCAGTCGTCTTTGTGCTCGCAGCGGGCCTCGGCTTGTTGAGTCTGGCGGTGCCAATTACGGCCCAGGCGGTCATTCGCACGGTCGCCATCGGAGGCATGGGGCAGCAGCTAGTGGTGCTCGGTGGCGTGCTCACGGTGGGCTTGCTGTTCGCCGTGTTGTTGGAGGTGGCCCAGATGGTCGCTGTGGAGGCCGTCTCCCGCCGACTGTTCCTCCGTGTGGTCGACGACTTTGCGGAGCGCATGGTGGGACTCGACCGGGCCCGCGTGGGTAGCGCCACCGCAGCCGAACGCGTGCACCGATTCTTCGATATCGTCACCGTTGAGAAGACTGCCGCGGCGTGGCTCTTCGATGGTCTCGCGGCAACGCTCAAGATCACGGTCGGTTTGGCCCTGTTGGCCGCCTATCACCCGTGGTTGCTGCTGCTCGACCTCGTCATCATCGGCGCCGTGGGTCTGATCTTGTCCGCGGCGGGTCGCGGGGCGATGCAGTCAGCTATCGAAGAGTCCAAGCGCAAGTACGCGCTGGCGGCGTGGCTGGAGCGGCTGGCGGAAGACGACGGCAATCACTGGGGCGGACAAGGGAGCGATCGCGCTGCCGCGCACAATCAGGGTCTCGCGGGCGCATGGTTACAGGCCCGCAGGCGGCACTTCCGAGCGCTGATGTGGCAGGTCAGTGGCATGTTGGTGCTGCAGGTGGCCGTCAGTGTCGCGGTGCTGGTCCTCGGCGGGTTGCTCGTCTTGAATCGCGAGCTGGACCTCGGTCAGCTGGTGGCGGCCGAGTTGGTTACGGCTGCGACCGTGGCTGCCCTGGGCAAGGTCGGCAAGCTCCTCGGCAAGGGCTACGACCTGCTCGCCGCGATCGACAAGATTGGCGCTGTGGTCGATCTGCCTGTTGCTGCATCGGGCGATGACCTGCCGACCGCCGGCGCCCTCACCGCGCGTGTCACCAACACTGCGCCGTGGCCGATGTTCGACGTGCGTCCCCAGGAACCCGTCGCTGTGTTGGAGGGCCAAGGCGGAGCTGGCGGCGCGTTGGTGGCTTGTTTGGCCGGTTTCGCCGATCCACCGAGAGGCGCGATTCTGCTCGCCGAGACCGACATCGCCGATCTCGATCGAGACGCGCTCACCGATCGGGTCCGACGAATCAGACCGCTGCCGATCGCCACCGGAACCGTCAAAGAGCTGCTCGGCGCCCACCTGCGGCCCGATTGCAGCAAGGGCGAGTTGAGAGCGGCCTTGGCCGAGGTGGGTTTGGTCGCCCGCATTGACCGATTGCCACGCGGCTTGGACACCGAGATCCAACGCGACGGGGTGCTCAGCCCCGCCGAGCGCGTCCTGCTCGATACCGCTGCGCTGCGTCTGAGTCAGCCTGGACTCGTGGTCGTCGACGGTGCGCTAGATGCCCTCGATGACACCTCGCGTCAGGCCGTACTGGGCGTACTGTGCGACCCCGATGGCCCTTGGTCCGTCTTGGTTCGCACAGCTCGGCCGGAAGTCGCCCAGCTATTTAACACCAGGATTTCACTACCGATGCCGTCGGAGGCGTCATGACCGCGCACTCGCACAACGGATGGCGCACGCTGGTCGGAGACGGCGGGTTGGTCTCGGCCTCACCACGACGACCGCTGCGTACCATGGCGATGACGATGACCGGCGGCTTTGCCGTGCTCGCTGGCATCGTCGCGTTTACCCCGTGGCAACAGACGGCGGGAGCCGGCGGTAAGGTCATCGCGTTCGATCCTGTCGATCGGCGACAGCGAATCGACGCGCCGATCAAGGGCCGCGTAGAGGCTTGGCATGTCGTCGAAGGGCAACGGGTCAAGAAAGGGGCGCCCATTTGTCAGCTGGCAGACCTCGATCCGCTGTACCTCGACCGCCTCAAGACGAAGCTACGCGCCTCCGAGGAGGCGCTGACCGCGAGCGAAGACGTGGTGACTGCCTCCAACGATGAGCTTGGTGCTTGGCGCTCTGCGAAACCCAAGGCCGTGCGCGCCGCGAAGTTGGAGGTCAGCATGGCTGAGCAGAAACTACGTGCGGTCCAGCAAAAACTGCGTGCCGCCAAAGAGAGCCAGCGCATCAGTCGGGTGGACGCGCGAAGGCGGAGGCGGATGCAAGCCGATGGTCTTGAGTCTCGCCGCGGACGGGAGCTGGCAGAACTCGCCGCGACCCGCGCCGCAGCCAAGGTGCTCGAGCACAAAGCGGCCGTGGCCGAGGCGCGCGCCCGAATTACCGGCAAACGTGCGAGCGCACTGAAGACGGACGCGGAATTCATCGCCAAGCTGGCCTCGGCCCGCTCCAGTGTGCACAAAGCGAAGGCCATACGCGCCAAGGCGAGAGCCGAGGTGGCCCGCTACCGAGTCGCGCTCGCACGACAGCAGCAGGGTGTCGTACGTGCGCCTTGCGATGGCGTGGTCGTTCAGCTGGCTGGCAATCAGACAGGCGGCGTGGTCAAAGCCGGAGATCCCCTCGGGGTCATCGTCCCCTCCGGCGGTCGGCGGGCCGTCGAATTGTGGGTCGCGGGCCGCGATGCGCCCTTGGTCACCGCGGGCCGGGCGGCGCGCGTTCAATTGGAAGGCTGGCCGGCGGTACAGCTCTCTGGCTGGCCCGCCCTTGCTGCCGGCACATTCGAAGCACGCGTAACCTTCGTCGCCCCCATCGCAGCGCCAGATGGTCGGTTCCGTGTGCTCGTGCAGCCCGATCCCTTGGGCCGTCCCTGGCCCAAAGTCGCCCGACTGAGCCAAGGGCTGCGTGCACGTGGCTGGATCTTTCTCGACCGCGTCTCTCTCGGCTACGAACTCTGGCGTCGATTCAACGGGTTCCCCCCACAACTGGCTGCTGGCAGTGGAAAACCCACAGCTTCGAAGTCGGGCGCAAAGGGAGCGCTCCGATGACCCCGCTTCCCCTGATGGTCGCCGTCACCACCACGATGACGGCTGCGGCCCCGCTGACCATGAATCAAGTGTTGGCCGAAGCTGAGGCGCGTCACCCGGCGGTGTCTGCCGCCCATCACACGGTGCGAGCGGCCCGGTCGAACCTGCGCGCGGCGACGGGTGCCTTTGACCTACGGTTGCGGGCAGCTGCGGGCGGCGCACCGGTCGGGCCGTACGGGCAGTTGGGGGCTGCGATTGGCGTCGAGCAGCGGGTCCGATGGTGGGGTGCATCCGTCACTAGCGGCTATCGCTACGGGGCGCAGTATCCCGGCTACAAGGGCGAGCGAATGACCCCGAGCCAAGGCGCGTTACATCTCGGTGTGCGGGTCCCTCTGCTTCGCGGCAGGGAGACGGACAAGGCCCGCTTTGGCGTCCACCGCGGGCGCGCGGGTGTGAGCCTCGCGCAACAAGCAGCCCTGGACACGGCCCGTCGCGTCGCTCTGGATGCCGGGCGCGCGTGGATCACCTGGGTCGCTTCTGGCGCGCGCCTGCGTATCGCGCTTGAACAGCAACGCTTGGCTAAGGCACGAGCCGTTGCCGTACGCGGTCAGGTCGCCCGAGGCGCCATTGCGGCCCTGGCCATTGTGGACAATCAGCGAACGCTGCTCGCGCGCCAGGCCAAAGTAGTCGGCGCGCGCCAAAAACTGCGTCAGGCGGCCGTCGTCTTGGGGTTGTATGTGAGAGATACCCGAGGAAAACGAGCACCTCCAGGCGTCCATCGCCTGCCGGCCACTCTCTCCGTGGGCGATACGCCGAGCCCTGCCGTACTGATGCGGGCACTGCCCAATTTGGCGGCCCGACGACCGGATTTGAGGGGCAAAGCCGAGCGCATCAGGCTGGCTCAGGCGCGACTGCGGCTCCAAGCGCAGAAGTTGCTGCCCAAACTCGACCTTAAGGTCGAAGCCATTCAAGGCGTGGGCGAGTCGACTGCTTGGCTTCCTGGCCAGACGATCAACGCTGGCACTGCTGCGACGGCCAAGCTGAGTTTTTCGCTGCCAGCTCAACGGCGTGAGGCGACGGGAAAACTCGCTGCAGCGCATGCCAAGCTGCGAGCGGCCAAGGCCAAGTTGCGTTTGGCTGTCGATAAGGCCGAGGTTGAGGTACGAAAGGCCGCGCTCGCTTGGGCAGCGACAGGCTTGCAGCATCGGTACAGCAAGGCCGCCGCCGCGGCAGCACAAACACTCGCCGATGGAGAGCGTCGCAAGTGGCAGTTGGGTCGGAGCGACCTGCTCCGCGTGCAGCTGCGCGAGCGGGGCGTGGCGCAGGCCGCGCTCAAAGAGGTCGATGCGGCCGAGGCCTGGCATCGCGCCCGCCTCGCATTTGCCGTCTCGGCCGCGCTACCCGTTCGGTGAGTCTGGCGCTCGCCAACTCTCACGCGCTTCGCGGACGGAGTCGCGAATCTGCTCCGTCTCAGCGAACTCAGACTCCACAAAATCGAGGCCATCGAGCAGCCAGCTCGCGAGGGTCGGATTGGCGAGACGATAAAAGACGTGTCGCCCCTCCCGCCTCATACGAACAAGACGCAAGCCGCGAAGCTTCGCCAGATGTTGCGACACCCGGGCGTGACTGCAGCCGATCGCCTCTGCCAAGAAGTTGACGTCGTGCTCGCCATCTCGCAGCTCCTCGATGATGCGCACGCGCTGCGCATGACCGAGCACATGAAGTACCGCGGCAAGCTCTCGAACAGCTCGCTCCTTCGATGACATAGGACCTCGCGCCAACTGGCTGATTGCAGCGTGGGCCGGTGACGATGGCCCCTGCTACAGTTCGGTCGCGCCTGTTGCACCGGATGGTCCGTGGCATCGTCGCTGACTCGTTGCATGCAAATATAACGAAGTTTGCAGGTGTTCAGTCAAGCCTATTTACCGAGACCGGTAGCATCAGGCTCAGTTGGCCGTGCAGTGTCAAAATCGCCGCGGAGGAAGTGGCGATCCCCATGACCACAGACGAGGCTTCCAAGACGCGGCCTTGAATTCAACGGTGTCAGACGCAAACCTGTAGCCACACTCCCCGCCAACTGTCCCCCTGCCCACTGCGGAGGCCCCATGACCGCTGCGACCTACGCCGGCCCCATCGTTGTCACCGCCGCTTATTTCGGGCTTTGGTACTACCTGCTGCTCGGCTTGCAGCGCGGCACCAAGTACGCCTTGCGTGACGAATACGCCGAACGCGGCGAGGAGTTCGACCGCTACCACGGCCAGGACGGGCGCATGTTGGCTGCTGACCGCGCTGTGATGAACACCCTGGAGCAGATGGGGCCATTCTTGACCTCGTTGTGGCTACACGCGGTGTTTGTATCGGTGGATACCGCGACCGTTCTCGGCGGGGTCTACGTGGCGCTGCGCTCGATCTATCCGTTGCTGCTCGGCAAGCGTCTGTCGAAGACCCAGTCCAAGCGCGTATTCGCGGTGACCGGCCCGGCGTACCTCATCGTATTCTACCTGCTTGGTAGCACCGTGGCGGCGGCGCTTGGGGTTGGATGAATGTCAGCGGGTTGGTCCGCTACAACAACGCCGGCCCCCGCCCGCCACGCAGCAAATGTGCAGATTCTGTGCAAAGACCATCCATCTCGTGCAAATAACGTGAAACCAGCAGGTTAGGGCAGTTATCGCGAAATAAACCACCCCCGCCCAGGTGCTAGGCCTGTGCGTGGACCGACGAGGCTCAACTTGTCCCGCCGCGCGAGGGGGGACCATGAGATGCCTACGAACCAGCGCCATGTGCAGCGCCGGACTGACCCTGCTGGTGCTGACAGCGGTCGCGCTGCCCAGTTTGGGAGCGCCGCCAACAGCCCGGATCGAAGCGGTCAACAGCGAGCCCAAACCGGACAAAAAGACTGATATCTCGGCACTACAGGCCCAGATCAGTGACAAACCACGGGACCGCAAGGCGCGTTTTCGCCTGGTCATGGCGTTGCGCGCGGCCGGGCGGCTACAACAAGCGCTGACGGCAGCCAGGGCCTGGCGCGCCCACGACGCCTACAACCTGCTGGTGGTACGGCTCATCGGCGACCTGCACGCGGCCTTGGGGGATCGCCATGCGGCGCTGCGCAGTTGGTCGTCGGTGGTGGAGCTGCTGCCCAACGACGCCAGCGCCCACCGCGCCCTGGCCTCTGCGCTCAAGCAAGCGGGCGCCATCAGTGCGGCATGTCAGCGTTTGGCACGGGCCGTGGAACTGCACCCCGACGACACCCGGCTGCGCTTCGAATCCGCCGACTGCAGCCACCGCCTGGGCCAACTCAACCAAGCCAAGCTGGGTTTTGAAGCCATCGCCGCCAATGACAAGACCCCGAAGCTCATCCGCGCGCCAACCCTGCAGCGCCTGGCCCAGGTCTACGCGCAGCTGGCCCGCGGCGCAGACAAGAGCGGCGACAGGGCGGCGGCGACAGAGCTGCGCGCCAAGCGAGCGGCGCTGACCGTTCCCGGCGGCACCAACAGCGACCTGAAGGTCTTTCTGACGTGGGATACCGACCGCTCCGACATCGACCTGTGGGTGGTCACGCCCAAGGGTGAACGCATCTGGTACAGCCATCGCAAGGGCAAGC
>JAGSHB010000140.1 GCA_023954815.1 Myxococcales bacterium
GTCGCCACAAGTATCGGGAAATTCGCCATCTCTGCTGTTAGTTCGCCGTCGCTAGCGAGATGGATGAGGTTGTACCAAGGCAGGGCGAAGGCCGCGAAGCCCGAGAGCTTTCGTAGTATGGCCAGTCCGCCGGGCGCCCGTTCGACCATCTGATGACCAGCAAAGAGGTTCTTTAGCGCACCCAGGACGCGTAACCCAAGCCGCACCACCACAATAAACCCTGTTGTTGCAACCGCCAGCCCGACGGCCCGGGCGACGTCACCTGCCGGAACGTCTGCACCTTGCTGCAGCATCCCGATCAACACATCTGGCAGCCACTGCTCGAACTGGTCGACACCTTTCATCTGCCCGCCTCGGTCTAGGACACCTGCCACTTTGCCCTGATCGCCTCTGACACGCCACAGCGTTGATCCGGCGCTCAGAATTTGCCGCTTGCTGCTACCGAACGCTGTGCTAGCCTGCCGCGCCTTTTGGGGCCTTTGTCACCGGTTGAATGTGGAGCGGACACGATGAGTCAAAACGAAGCAGTGTTGCCAAAGAGCTATGACTTCAAGAAGGTCGAGGCGAAGTGGATCGCTGCCTGGGAAGAGAGCGGCCTATACCGCTATAACCCCGAAAGTCCGGCGGCAAAGTCGGGGCGCACCTTCAGCGTGGACACCCCGCCGCCCTACGTATCCGCCGCCCACCTCCATGTCGGCCACGCCATGAGCTACAGCCAGGCTGAGTTCGTGATTCGTTACAAGCGGATGCGCGGGTACGAAGTGTTTTACCCCATGGGTTTTGACGACAATGGCCTGCCAACCGAGCGCTATGTCGAAAAGAAGTACAAGGTCCACAAGGGCAACACCACGCGCAAAGAGTTCATCGACCTTTGCCTCGCAGAGACCCAGGCTGGCGCGAAAGTGTACCAGCAGCTGTGGCAGGCGCTCGGGCTCTCCGTTGATTGGCGGATGACGTACTCGACCATCGCGCCGCGCGCCGTTTTGCATGCGCAGAAGTCGTTCTTGGACTTGTCTCGCAAGGGCCGCATTGAGCGCCGCGCCGATCCCATCTTGTGGGATGTGCGCATGCAGACCGCTCTCGCTCAGGCCGACGTGGAGCCAGGGCCGGAGATCAACCGCCCGATGCACAAGCTGCGGTTCGATAGGGCCGATGGTGGTGAAGCAGGCCTGATCGACACGACGCGTCCAGAGTTGGTCACGGCGTGTGTTGCGCTCGCTTGCCATCCGACGGACGAGCGTTTCGCCGATTTGACGGACGTGCGCTTCAAGGTGCCGCTGACCGATCTGCGGGCCAACGGCGAGACCGCTGACCACCGCACGGTGCCGCTTATCCACGACGAATCGGTCGATCCCGAGTTCGGTACGGGTCTGATGATGGTGTGCACCTTCGGCGACCAGGAAGACATTATTAAATGGCGCACCCATCGCCTCGACCTCGTCATGGTCATCGGTCCCGATGGTCGGATGGACACGCCCGAGCTGCCAGAGCTGCATGGAAAGCGGGTTCACGTGCTCGCCAAGAAGAGCAAGTACCCCGAGGCGCGTCTCGCCGCCCGTGACCTGCTGGAGGAGCACGGCTACCTGCTCGGCATCACGGATAACGTCAGCCGCGCGGCCATCGCCGAGCGCAGCGGTACGCCGATCGAGATTCAGGTCGTTCCGCAGTGGTTCATCCGCCTGCTCGACATGAAAGAGGCCTTGATCGCTCGCGGTCAGGAGCTCAACTGGCACCCGACCTTCATGCGCGACCGCTACGAGCACTGGGTGGACGGCTTGAAATGGGACTGGAACATCAGCCGCCAGCGCTTTTACGGCGTACCGCTCCCGGTTTGGTACCGCGATGATACCGGCGCGCCCGTGCTGCCCACCGACAGCGATCTGCCCATCGATCCACTGGTCGACGAACCGCCCGCCAGCGTGTTGGCCCAGGTTCCGGAAGGCGTGACCCTCACCGCTGAGCAAGACGTAATGGACACGTGGATGACGTCCTCGATCACGCCGCTCATCAACAGCAACTGGGCCTCCTGGGAAGACGCTGAGCGCTCCGACGATCCCGCCCTCGCGCCTCGGCCGGGGATCTACCCGATGGGCGTGCGTGTTCAGGCGTTCGAGATCATCCGCACGTGGTTGTTTTACTCGGTCGCCAAGAGTCACATGCACACGAATTCACTGCCGTGGAAGGACGTGATGATCAGTGGCTGGGGCTTGGACAAGAAGGGCAAGAAGATGTCCAAGCGTCTGGGCAACTTCGTCGATCCGGCGGGCGTGATTGAAAAGTACTCCGCAGACTCGCTGCGCTACTGGGCGGCGGGCGCGACGCTCGGCCAAGACCTACGCTACCTCGAAAACGACGTGAAGGGTGGCAAACGCTTGCTGACTAAGCTGTGGAACTCGACCCGTTTCGCGCTGATGAGCATCGGCGAGTACGACCCGACCGCACCGGCTCCCGAGGCACCGACCGCCGCTGACCGTTGGATTCGCGCTCGTATGATCGAGACCGCTCAGAAGGCGACGGCTGCGCTCGAAGGGTATGAGTACAACAAGGCCATTCGCGCGACAGAGCAGCTGTTTTGGCGTGACTGGTGTGACAACTACCTCGAGATCGTGAAAGACAGGTTCCGCAATCCCGATCAGTGGCAGCCCGAGCAGGTTGAAGCTGCCCGCGCCACCATCTTTTTCGGTACGTGGACGTTGCTCCGGCTATTTGCGCCAGTTCTGCCTTTCATTACCGAGGAGCTGTACCAGGCCGCCCTGCGTCCTTCGATGGGCGACAACGCGCCGAAGAGTGTGCACAGCGCTGCCTGGCCGGTGGACGAGGCGACCGGCGTGGTCGACGTATTCGGCGGCGTTGCTGATCCGGAAGGTGCCCGTTTGGGTGGTCTCTTGGTCGAGCTCGTCGGTGCTGTTCGTCAGCTCAAGACGGAGGCCCGCATCGGTCTAGGTCGCCCATTGGAGACGATCTTCATCGCGGGTGCAGGTCGCGACGACGTGACGGCTGTCGAGGCGGATTGGCGTGCGGCAGCCCGTGCAGCCGAGGTCACGTGGCTCGCCCCGTCGGTCGACGAAGGAGCTCCGACCCACCCGGTCGGTGATCGTGACCTTCGGATCGGCATTGTGCCCGTGCCAACCGCGTAGCTGGCCCCCGTCTCACCCAGGTTCGGCGCCGATGTTTGGCGTCGGTCTTTGGCTGGCCGACCACGTCGGCGAGCGAACGGGCCGTCGCCGCGTCTAGCCCAAAGCGGAATGCAGCGCTCGGGCCGCGAACAGCGCGCCTGCAACGAGCAGGGCTGAGGTTGCCCACACCTGGGTACGCGGCAGATTTTTGTTTGATATACGCCGCCGCACGGGCGTCCACAGCGCGAACCCGATGGACACCCACGCCATCTGTGCGAGGTCGAGGCCCACGCCGAAGCTGAGCACCGGCCACAGCAGGCCGTCGCTTCCGCCGACCAAGTGCGCCAATTCGGTACCGAATGCCGCGCCATGCACGAGGCCGAACCCGAAGGCCCCCAACGCTTCAAATCGACCGAGTCCTGGGCGTCGCGCTTGCCAAGCAGACCACATGATGCTGAGGCCAATCACGATCTCGATGGCAGCGATCGGCGGCCAGGCCCAGGCGATCGCGGCGGCCATCGTGACCATGTGACCCACAGAAAACGCGAGCGCGCAGCCGACCAATCGCCCGTATTTTAGGGCAGCAAGGGTCAAAGCCAGCAAGAACAACAGGTGGTCCGCACCGCCGGCGAGATGCCGCGCGCCGGCTTCTGCCCATGCCCATAGAATATCGCTGGGCGGTGGCCGTAGCATCCGCTCCGTCGCGGATGTGTGTGCATTGGGCGGCGGGAAGCGCGACGTGTCGACAGGGTCCGACGGACTGGGTGTGAGTTGAAGGGGGCCTTCCTTCGCGCGGCGTCCCTGTGGCGATGCGGGTTGTGACGTCGCCTTTCGACCACCGGTCAGTGGGATCGTGAGCCGCGCAAGCCTGGGGGGCAGCAGGAGCCGTTGCGGAACCGCCGTTCCAATCGTGACCGTTACATACAGCGTGGTTCGGGTCTTCGCGCGATTGTAGTTTGCGCGCACCAGTTCTAGTTCGTTGCGCGGTGCCGTGCAGCGTGCGTCCAGATGGAATGCACGAAAGAGTCCGTTACGCATGGGGGTTGCAATGTCGCCCTTGGCTGCGGGGCGCAGTGTGCATCCACTCAACTCAAAACCCACCGCTAGGCGTTGAGCGAATGCGCGGTCACCGCGACCAGTGGTCATACCCAGCTGCTCCGCTTGGTGAAAATACGCTTCCAGCCGGGCTGCATGTAGAACAAAGGTGAGTTCGAACGTCTGTCGATCCGTTGTTCGAACACTGACGACGATGGTCTCGGCAATCTCATCGATCAAGTGAGCGGATGCAGGCGCGGGTAGCACCGCCAAAATCAGCGGCAATACCCATCTAACTACGGATGCATACATCGATTCACAGATCCGAGGCGATTGAGGTTTGGGGTCAAGTTTGCAAGGGGAATTGCCTACCATGACGGAAGCCGTACAATGGCGCGCGCCATGACTCTGATCAACTACCACCCCGCTATTTGTCGCCTCCCCCTCCTGACCACCCTCGCGTGGTTTGTCACCCTGTACGGGTGCGGCGAGGAAGATTCGAAGAAGAAGCCGGAGCCCGTCTACTCCATCGACATCAAAGTCGACAGCAGCACGGCAGACGGATGGACCTTTCAAACCGACTCCGCAACAGCCACGCCCGACACGACCATCGATGCCGTCAGCGCTGATTCCAGCGAGGTCGACGCATCCGACGCGGCGAGTGTGGACGTACCGGTAGACGCTGGCCCGGTCGAGGTGAAGAGCTGCAAGGGCAAGTGCGGCATCAAGATGGAAAGCAACCCGTGCCACTGCGACCATGCGTGTGTGACCCGGGGTGACTGCTGCCAAGACTTCACGGTGGCGTGCACATGCGAAACGAGTGTCCACTGTGACGACGGTAATTTCTGCACCACTGATTCCTGTCAGGACGCGGCCGACGGCAAGAAGTGGTGCAAGCAGGTGCCGTTCTTTGGTTGCTGCAACGCAGATTCGGAGTGTGGCACCCCTGGCAAGAACAAGTGCGTCACTCCGACGTGTTTGGAAGGCAGCTGCAGCGACGTGCAGAAGAACTGCGATGACGGTGTCGCGTGCACCCTCGACACCTGCGATCCCGTCACCGGTGACTGCGTCCACAAACTGCCGAAAACCAAGTGCCTCATCGACGGTGCGTGCCACGGCGCTGGCGCTAGCCAACCCGGTGTCGGCACCTGCGTTCTCTGCCAACCGGACATCGCCCAAGACAAATGGACCGCGAAAGTTGGCACGTGCTTGATCAACGGGATCTGTTCCAGCAGCGGCGAAAAGGCCAGCCCGACGGGGTGTCGCATCTGCAATCCGACCAAGGCCACCGATGCCTGGAGCGTGGTCAGCGGCTCCTGCTACATCGACGGCAAATGCCACCTCGCGGGCGTGAAGAGCCCGACAAATCCGGATTGCGCGACCTGCGCTCCTTCCAAGTCCCAAGCTGCGTGGAGCGGGGTCTCGGGCAAGTGTGCCGTCGGCGACAAGTGCTACGACTCCGGTGCGGGGGACGCGGCGGTTCCGTGCGCTGTCTGTGATCCGGCCAAGTCCGCCTCCAGCCTGACGCCCAAAGCCGGCTTCTGCGTCATCGAGGGCACCTGCGCCAAAGCGGGTGACAGCAAGGCAGGCACCTTCACCTGCCAGTCGTGCGTGCCAGCCAAGACGACGACGGCTTGGACTACGACGAAAGCCGGGACGGCTTGTTCCGATGACGACCCGTGCACCACAGATACGATCTGCACGACCTCAGGCACCTGCAAGGGAAAGACACTGCAGAACTGCTGCAAATCAGACGTGGAGTGCATCGGAAAGGTGAATCCAGCAACCTGCGAAAAGGTCATCTGCAAGGGCGACGGCACCTGCGCGACGGCGCCAAACCCCTTGTGCTGTACGGCTGGAAAGTGCTGTGACCTCACGAAGAAGCAGGTCAAGCCTCAAGGCTCACAGTGCTCGACCACGGCAGCGAGCTCCCTCGGATACGGCTACAAATGCGAAGGCGCCAAGCTCTATCGCCACGAGTATTTTCCGGGTTGCACCGGCGTGGCCGGCGAACAGAATAAGTGCTCCGGCAGCGTGCTGGCCAACGCCGCAAAAGGACCATGGAAGCAAATTAAGGACTGTGCCGCAGCTGGAAACAAATCGTGTTTTGCCTCAGCCGATGGAAAATCTGGTTTCTGCAAATAGAGTCTGTCTCGGGCTACACGCCGAATGTGCCACTGAACGGGTATCGTCGACAAGTAGAGCCTCGTTATCAGGGGCTTGACCCGTGAACGGGGAATCGGCATCGTGCTTAGGTTGAAATCACAGCAAGTTGAACGTACGGGGCCGCATTGCAGCGGCGTGCCCGCTTCGTGTGGCCTAGAGGGGACAAGAACATGTGGAATCTCACAGTCGCACGGCCCTCGGTACTGCTTTTGGCGCTCACCTTCATCGTCGCTGGCTGCGGTGATGACTCGGGCGTCGAAGGCAAGAAGGTCGCAGACGCTGGCACCTCCGAGTCTGACGCGAAGCTGAGCGAGGATGTCGGCGAAGACACCGCGGTGGCTGAGGATACCTCCACAGCCGACGCGGGCTCCGACGCCGGCGCCGATACGGGTGATGAGCTCGTTTGTCCGGGGGCCCCGGGCTGCGAATGTACCTCCGACGACGGCTGCTACTCGGGCCACTGTGTTGAAAACGGCGGCGCAAAGACGTGTGCGAAGAATTGCACCGATAGCGAGTGCTCAGATTCGCAAGTCTGCGTCGAGACGAAAGGGCAGGGCAGCAAGAAGGACAAGATTTGCGTCGAGAAGTTCGCAGCGCTCTGCAACCCGTGCCTCACCAACGAGTCGTGCGCAGGTCTTGGCGCTCCGGGGGCAGCCTGTGTCGACCGCGGCGATGACGGTGGCTTCTGCGCCACTGCGTGCAGCACGAGCACCGATTGCAGCAAGGGATACTCCTGCGAAGACGTGACAGATGTTGACGGCAAGTCGACCAAACAGTGCGTGCTGCCCAAGGGCGAGACTTGCGCCTGCAGCGACGTAGCGCTGAGCAAGGAGATGAAGACCTACTGCTACGCCAGTCACAGCAACGGCGGCAAGTGCAAGGGTACGCGTCGCTGCGCGGCAGACGGCACGACCGGTGCCCCGGACGGCGGTGGCCTGACGGCATGCGACGCCCCGGAGGCGGCAACTGAGACTTGTGACGGCCTCGACAACGACTGCGATGGCGAGACCGACAAAGACACCTGCGACGATGGCAATCCATGCACCAAGGATGCTTGTTCTGGCGCCGAGGGTTGCAAGTACACCAATGACTCCGGCGAGCCCTGTGACGCAGATGGTTCGGTCTGCACCGAAAAAGACGTCTGCAAGGACGGCAAATGCACGGCGGGCGCCGCCAAATCCTGCGACGACAACAATGTTTGCACGACCGACTCGTGCGATCCGAAGCTCGGCTGCGTGAACACCGGCGCGTCGAACATCCCCTGCAACTCCGACGATAACCCCTGCACCGTCAACGATGTCTGTAAGAGTGGAAAGTGCGAGGCGGGTGAGAAGAAGGCGTGTGACAGCGGCGACGTCTGCATCCACGGCAAGTGCAACCTGACGGACGGTAAGTGCAAGTACACCAACAAGGACGGCGACGTCTGCAATGACGGAAACCCCTGCACTAAGGGCGAAAAGTGCAAGGCCGACACCTGCAAAGGCGAAGCGCTCGACTGCGACGACAAGAATACGTGCACTGTAGATAGCTGCGACCCGTCGAAGAACGGCTGCCAGCACAAGGAAGCCTCTGGTCCCTGCGATGACGGTTCCAAGTGCAGCCAGCAGGACGCTTGCAAAGACGGCAAGTGCGTTGGCCTCGCTATCAATGTGACGACGACGTGCGATGACGACAATGACTGCACGACGGACGCATGCGACCCGGACAAGGGCTGCACCCACGATGCGAAGAACGCTGGCGGTTGCGACGACGACAACGCTTGTACCCTGAACGACAAGTGCAAAGCTGGAAAGTGCGAGTCGGGGCAGAACACCTGCGGCTGCAACAGCGATAAGGATTGCGCAGGCAAGGAAGACGGCAACCTGTGCAACGGTACGCTGTACTGCAACACGTCAAAGCAGCCCTTCCAGTGCGAAGTGAAGCCAGGCAGCAAAGTTACGTGCGACACCAGTCTGAACAATTCCTGCCAGACCAACGCGTGCAATCCGAAGAACGGACAGTGCAGCATCACTCAGGAGACCGCGGGCAAGCCCTGCGACGCTGATGGCAACGTCTGCACCAAGGACGACGCGTGCAAGAACGGTAAGTGCCTCCAGGGGGCGCCAGTTGAGTGCAACGACAAGAACCCATGCACCGACGACAGCTGCGACCCGAAAAAGGGCTGCGCTCACAAGCCGAACACCAACCCCTGCAACGCGGACGACAACCTCTGCACTGTGGCGGACGCGTGCCAGTCCGGTACCTGCGTCCCGGCGAAGGCCAAGGACTGCGACGACAAAGAGGCGTGCACCAAGGATTCGTGCAGCGCAACGACAGG
This sequence comes from Myxococcales bacterium, assembly GCA_023954815.1. Classification (GTDB taxonomy): domain Bacteria; phylum Myxococcota_A; class UBA9042; order UBA9042; family UBA9042; genus UBA9042. Next base: position 8,635 of record JAGSHB010000140.1, read on the forward strand.
CAAGTGTCTCCACGCGCCGATCGTCGACAAGTGCAACGACAACAACGCATGCACTTCCGACGACAAGTGTGGCAAGGAGCCGACGACTGGCGTCTACACGTGCTTCGGTCCCACGGCTGTGGTCTGCAATGACAAGAATCCCTGTACGCAGGACCAGTGCGACAAGGACAAGGGTTGCGTATTCAACAGTGTGACCGACGGTCAGAGCTGCGACGACGGCAACGCCTGCACCGACAAAGACGCCTGCACAAAGGGTGCCTGCGGCGGTAGCAAGTTCGACCCGACGAAGAAGTGCGACGACAACAACCCCTGCACGACTGAGAGCTGCAACCCACAGAAGGGCTGCATCAGCACCGCAAACAACGCGGCCACTTGTGACGATGGCAACGCTTGCACGAAGAATGATTTCTGCAAGGACGCCAAGTGCAACAGCGGCGTGAACACCTGCGGCTGCTCCTCGGATAAGGAGTGCGCTGGCTCGGAAGACGGTAACGTCTGCAACGGCACGCTGTACTGCGACAAGAGCGCACAACCGTTCCAGTGCAAGGTCAACCCCGGAACCATCATCAAGTGCGATTCTTCAGTGAACAGCACCTGCCAGAAAAACAACTGCAACACCAAGACCGGCAAGTGTGAAATCCAAAAGGAAAAGGATGGCACGCCATGTAAGGCCGACGACAACGTCTGCACAGCTGGTGACGCCTGCAACACGGGTGTTTGCAAGCCGGGTGCCTTGCTCAAGTGCGACGACAACAACTCCTGCACGAGCGACTCGTGTGACCCGAAGTCGGGTTGTGTGAACACGCCATTGTCTGGCGCCTGCACCGATGGCGATGCCTGCACTACGGGCGATGCTTGCCAGGGCGGCGTCTGCAAGGGCCAAGCCCTAAACGTCAAAGAAGCTTGCGACGACAACAATCAGTGCACCATCGACGCCTGTGACAAGAAGACGGGCTGCACAAACACGGCGCTGGTCAACAAGAGCTGCGACGATGGCAACAGCTGTACCCAGAATGACACGTGCGTGAAGGGCTCCTGCAAGGGCGGCACCAACACGTGCGCTTGCACTAAGAACTCGGATTGCTCTGTGAAAGAGGACGGCAACGCCTGCAATGGCACGCTGTTCTGTGACAAGAACAATGAGTGCAAGGTTAATCCAGTCACCATCGTCAAGTGCGACACGTCCAAGGATAACTACTGCCTGAAGACGAGCTGCGCGATTAAGACCGGCAAGTGCGAGCAGGACATCAAGAGCAACGGCACGCCTTGCGACGCGGACGGTTCTCTCTGCACCACGAAGGACGCCTGCAACGGCGGCAAATGCGCCGCTGGTTCGATCTTGCCGTGCGACGACGTCAATCCCTGCACCGCCGATAGCTGCGATCCCAAGAAGGGCTGTGTGCACACACCTCAAGGTGGTGCCTGCAACGCAGACGACAATGCCTGCACCGCTGGCGACAAGTGCGTGCTCGGTAAGTGCGCTGCTGGCAAGATCAAAGACTGCAACGACAACAACCCATGCACGGCCGACAGCTGCGACAAGTCGACTGGCAAGTGCACATGGAAGAACCTGATTCAGTCCTGCTCCGACGGCAACGCCTGCACCTCTGGCGATAACTGCGCGAAGGACGCGACCGGCAAGTGGACTTGCGTTAGCGGCAAGGGCGTGACCTGCAATGATGGCAACCCATGCACCGAGGACAAATGCAGCATCGACAAGGGCTGCAGCAATCCAGTGAACACGAACCTCTCGGTCGCCTGCTACACAGGTCCTTCCAAGACCCGCAAGGTCGGTGAGTGCAAGGACGGCGTGCAGAAATGCGCTGCCGACGGGTCGCTCGGCAAGTGCCTTGGCGACGTGAAGCCGGTCAACGAGAGCTGTGACGGCAAGGACAACGATTGCAGCGGCGTGACCGACGAGGGCTGTGCTCCGACGAACTTCACCGCGCGCACCGGCAACGCCGCGTTCAAGGGCGCAGCCGGCAAGACGAATGTTCGCATGTTCGTCGGTGGCAGCAATGCTGGCGGTACTGCGAAAGGCACGAAGTACACCGCAAAGATCGGTTTCTACCAGTGGTTGGGAAGTCTGCTCGGGTTGAAGTAGACAGCGAATCAAGCCTGCGGGCGAGAGAGGACAATACCATGCACTATCGCATGACAAAGTGGTTGGGGCTCGCCGTTGTGGCCAGCGCCCTCGTGGCGGGGCCGGCTCTCGGCGCGGCTCCTAAAACAAGTCTCCTCGAGGGGATGATGACCTCCTCTGGCGGCGGGGCTGCGGCTGACGGTCTCTACGACGTGACGTTTTCGTTGTGGGGCGCCCAGAGCGGCGGCGCAGAGGTTTGGTCTGAAGGGCCAGTCAAGGTCGCGGTCAAGGGCGGCCAGTTCAGCTACGCGCTGGGCTCCACCAAAGCCCTCGACATGAAGAAGGTCGCGGCGCTTTCGTCACAGTGGATTGGCATCAAGATCGGCTCCGACCCGGCGCTGCCGCGCCAGCGGGTGCACGGCGCGCTCTTTGCTCTCTACGCGACCAACGCCGGTGCATTGACCTGCACGGGCTGCTTGTCGGCGAATCACATCGCCAACGGCTCGGTCTCGGCTGCAAAGATGGGATTCAACTACGCTGGCAGCGCCACGAAAGGCGGACCCGCTTCGGATCTGAAGTGCACCGGCTGCGTGTCAGTTTCCGAGATGAAGTTCGACGCTGACGTCAACTTGGGCGCCAACAGCCTCAAGGCCAAGAACGGTACTTTTTCGGGTGACCTCGCCGCAGGCACCGTCACGGCGACTTCGTACGCTGGTGATGGCTCCAAGCTGACGGGCATCAAGATCCCGACTGGCGAGTGCAAGACGGCTGGTGAAGTGGTCAAGGGCATCAACGCCGACGGCTCGCTCAAGTGCGTCAAAGCGATGGACCCGAACGCGCTGCCCGCCGACGGCCTCAACGAGATCAGCAACAACATGCTGACCAACCAGTTCGTTTACACCGAGAGCGCGAAGGTCAAGAAGCAGCCGATCCCGGACAACACCGGGTCCACTGCCGACAGCATCATCGCCTTTCCGAACATCGGCACCGCCCAGACCCTCGACGTGAAGGTCACGGTCGAGAACTCGAACCTCGCCGCCGTCTCGATGCAGCTGCTGCCGCCTGATGACAAGAAGGTTGGCTACGTGCTGTGCGATCCGTGCGGCAAGAAGGATCAGCGCAAGCTGGTCGCGACCTACAACGCCAAGAATCCGCCACAGAAGCAGGCGGGCGCCGGCAAGAAGATCGGCGACTGGGTCGGTGGCAACCCGCAGGGCGCATGGACGCTCAAGGTGCTCGACGTCGCCTTCTGCGTGGTTCAGATCGCTGAGAACAAGCCGCTGTGCCCGATCGGTAAGGGCGTCGATGGCTGGATCTCCGACTGGTCCATCAACATGCAGTACATCTCCAACCAGAAGGTGGGGGTCAATGGCAACCTCATCGTCTCCGGATCCCTCACTTTTGGTGGTCAGGGCGCGATCAATGGCGATGTGCATTTCAAGAAGAACACGCGTGTTGACGGCTTCGCCGACCAGCGCAACGGATGGTGCCCGACGCAACCCAATGGTGAGCGCTCCACGGTCGCTGGCGGTGTGTGCACGCCCGCCGTTGGCTCGTGGCGCAACTGGCCCAACGCAATTTCGTTCTGCAAAGCGAAGGGCGCCGACCTGTGCTCAAGCGCGCAGGTTTGGGTGTTGCGTAAGCAAGGCATGTTCGGCGATCAACACGACGACGCCGGTGTTTACCGCGTGCACCCGAACAGCTACGGCGACAACGATGCCTCCAACTGGAATGGCGTCTTTGGTAACTTCAGTGACGACACGAGTGCTGGCACATCCGGGTATGCGCCGTGCTGCTACAACAGCACACCCCACCGCGACACTGACAAAGTCATCAAGTTGAACTCGGGTGACAAGGGGATTCGCTTGGTGTCGCTGCACAACGGTCAGGACGCCTCGTTCTACACAGCTGCCGCCACATGCGCGGCTCAAAATGCGGATATCTGCACCAAGTCCGAGCTGGTCTACCTCCGGTCCGCTGGCGTGGTCAAAGGCACGCGCATGTGGGGCAACGACGGTCAGGACAACGACGGTGACAAAGAATACGGCTCCGGTCCCATGGCCAACGACGTCCACCCTTACTACGCGTATGGCTTCGCGTGCTGTGCGGGCGAGATCACGTCGTCGACAAAATGCCCCGAAGGCGGCACCTACACCAACGGCGTCTGCTGGGCGAAGGTCGTCAACTCCAACAGCTCGTTGTGGGTCGACGCGGCAAAGGATTGCGGCAAGCTGGGCACGTCGGTGTGCACAATCTCGCAAAGCGCAGTGCTGCGAATCGCAGGCGTTCTCAAGCCCTCGGGCAACTGGAGCGCTGGCATGGGCGACTGCGACGGACAGTGCGGCGGCAACTACGGTCTTGGTAGTGTGAGCAACGACATCAACAACAATGGCACGAACAAGTACGGCTACGCGTGCTGCTTCTAGCGAAATGGTGCTGGGTGTTGCTGGGTTTCATGCCCAAGGGCACCCGCCAGTGCACGTATCTTGACGGCTAGCCACAAACCTAGAACCCGTCGGCAGGAGCTACCCTGTCGACGGGTTCTAGGTTTTCCGCGTCCACAGTCCGGCTTCGAACCGCGTCTCGTGATGGGTCACCCGAGCTTTGCAGCCTAGTCTCTGATCGCTGATGCCCATGCACGGCTAGACATGATTTAGACAGCCGGTCAATAGCCTGGAATTGCAGCGGATACATGTTGGCGGCCGATCGCCACGCAATGTAAAATCTGGAAGTTGTGTGCAGATCGACATCGTACGAGTCGTACAACTAGCGTTGAGTCGCGGAATCCTGTTCCCTTTCGCATATGGTTCGGCACGCGACAGAGTCTCGTGGACCAATTCTGCGTGAATTAGCCCCCCAATTTCGCTCATGGCTGCCGAGGGAGAACAGGACAATGCACCAGCGCATCACAATGAAGCTAGGACTTGTAGTCGTGGCGAGTCTATTGGCCGCGAGCCAAGCTCTTGCTGCCGCACCCAACACCTCTCTACTGGAAGGCATGATGACCTCGTCCGGCGGCGGCGCTGCGGCTGACGGCACCTACGACGTGACGTTTACGTTGTGGGGCGCGCAGAGCGGCGGCACGGCGGTTTGGTCTGAAGGGCCCGTCAAGGTCGCTGTCAAGGGCGGCCAGTTCAGCTACGGCCTCGGAACGACGAAAGCGCTCGACATGAAGAAGGTCGCGGCGTTGTCATCGCAGTGGATCGGCATGAAGATCGGGTCCGACCCGGCGCTGCCTCGTCAGCGGGTCCACGGCGCGCTGTTTGCGCTCTACGCCAAGAGCGCCGATTCATTGACGTGCACGGGCTGCCTGTCGGCGACCCACATCGCCAACGGCTCGGTTTCGGCGGCAAAGATGGGCTTCAACTACGCTGGCAGCGCCACCAAAGGTGGACCTGCTTCGGACCTAAACTGCACGGGCTGTGTGTCCGTCAAAGAGATGAAGTTTGACGCCGACGTCAACTTGGGCGCCAACAGCCTCAAGGCCAAGAACGGTACTTTCGCGGGTGACCTCGCCGCAGGCACCGTCACGGCGACTTCGTTCGCTGGCGATGGCTCCAAGCTGACGGGCATCAAGATCCCGACTGGCGAGTGCAAGACGGCTGGCGAAGTGGTCAAGGGCATCAACGCCGACGGCTCGCTCAAGTGCGTCAAGGCGCTGGATCCCAATAACCTGCCCGCTGACGGCCTCAACGAGATCAGCAACAACATGCTGACCAATCAGTTCGTCTACACCGAGAGCGCGAAGGTCAAGAAGCAGCCGATCCCGGACAACACCGGGTCGACCGCTGACAGCATCATCGCCTTTCCGAACATCGGTACTGCCCAGACCCTCGATGTGAAGGTCACGCTAGAGAATTCGAACCTCGCCGCCGTGTCGATGCAGCTGCTGCCGCCGGACGACAAGAAGGTCGGCTACGTGCTCTGCGATCCCTGTGGGAAGAAAGATCAGCGCAAGCTGACCGTGACCTACAACGCCAAGAATCCGCCTCAAAAGCAGGCCGGCGCTGGCAAGAAGATCGGCGACTGGGTCGGTGGCAACCCGCAGGGTGCATGGACGCTCAAGGTCCTCGACGTCGCCTTCTGTGTGGTTCAGATCGCTGAGAACAAGCCGCTGTGCCCGATTGGAAAGGGTGTCGATGGCTGGATCAGCGATTGGTCGATCAACATGCAGTACATCTCGAACAAGAAGATTGGCCTGAACGGCAACCAGGAGATCAGTGGCAACCAGAACGTGGCTGGTGATCTGGTTGTGGGTGGAAGCCTCACCGTTGCGAAGCCTTGGACCTACTACTTCCCGAAGGGCAGCCGCCCCATCCTCTACGGCTATCACGAGGATCACCTCAACGGCAGTCACATGCATGACTACCGCTATGATCGCGCCTACCAGGTACCCGTGGACAGCCGGGACTCTCACCGCGCCGTGCGGCACATCATGTGGGCGGACTACGCAGGCAACATTCGTAAGATGCACGGTGGTGACAACTACGGTAACGGCTCCAACGATCAGAGCATGGCCTACATGATGGTCTTCGTGAAAAACACCTCAGCAAAGGACATCACCCACAAGGTGTGCTTCTACTACTCGTCGCGAGGTACCTATTCGAACCACGGCGGCATCGCTATCAATGGCCCCGAGAAGAAGGCTGACGTCTGGGTCCATGGCGGCAATACACTGGGATCGACCTGCCAGAACGTGGTGTTCCCGAAGAGCCGTTCATCGGCGGTGACCTTGAAGATGGGCACCTACGAGTGGACTCCTTGGAACGGCTACTGGGGTCGCTGTGTTATCGGCTTCTACAACAACACGTGGATCTTGCCTGCTGGTTTGGAGTGGGACTACGAGCGCTACTGGAAGTGGATGTCCGGTAAAGACTAATCATCCCCAATGCATAGCGATGCGTGAAGCTACCCGTACACGCAATGACGACTGACCGTTCATTCGGCCAATCGACGAGCCAGAGCCACACCGCTCTGGCTCGTTTCGTTTTGGACCGCATCGGGAGTCGTGGGTTCGAGTGAGGGAGTCTGATGACGCTGCGATATGTAGAAATGCGAAGACCGCGGGCCATTAGTTGCGTGAGCCCCCGGAGTCTTGCTCCACTCCACCCCATGCAGAGCCGCGTCGAGGGAGACGCACGCACCGTACGAGAGATACGGGGATGAGCCGAGCAGACTACGCAGGGAGTACAAGACAATGCAGCAGAGCATGAGTAAATAATGGGGCAGCGCACTGATCGCCACCACGCTTGTCGCCGGGTCAGCCTTTGCAGCCGCCCCGAGCACCAGCCAACTCGAGGGCGTTCTCACGTCCAGCGGCGGCGGAGCTGCGGCCGATGGCACCTACGATGTCACGTTTGGACTCTGGGCGGCTCAGTCAGGCGGCACCGCCGTGTGGAGTGAAGGCCCCGTTAAGCTGACCGTGAAGGCGGGCCGTTTCAACTACGCCCTGGGCACGACGAAGCCGCTCGACATGAAGAAGGTCGCTGCGCTCTCGTCGCAGTGGCTGTCGGTGAAGATCGGCGCTGATCCAGCGCTGCCTCGCCAGCGTGTCCACGGCTCGCTCTTCGCTCTCTACGCGAAGTCTGCAGGCGCGTTGACGTGCACTGGATGCCTCTCCGCCACGCACATCGCCAACGGCTCCTTGTCGGCCACCAAACTCGGCTTCAACTACGCTGGCAGCACCACGAAGGGCGGGCCAGCCTCGGATCTGAAGTGCACCGGTTGCGTGTCGGTCTCCGAAATGAAGTTCGACGCCGGGGTAGACCTAGCCGCCAATAGCCTCAAAGCGAAGAACGGTACGTTCACCGGCGATCTCGCCGCTGGCACCGTAACGGCGACATCCTTTTCCGGCGACGGCTCCAAACTGACGGGCATCAAGATCCACACGGGCGAGTGCAAGACCGCTGGCGAAGTGGTCAAGGGCATCAACGCTGACGGCTCGCTGAAGTGTGTCAAAGCGATGGATCCGGCTGGATTGCCGGCCGACGGTCTCAACGAGATCAGTAACAACATGCTGACCAACCAGTTCGTCTA
>JAGSHB010000290.1 GCA_023954815.1 Myxococcales bacterium
GTTCCCGCTTGAGGCCTTCTTGGCCGAGATGCAGACCCTCATCGACCGGGGCGCCAAGCAGTTCAAGTTCGTCGACCGCACCTTCAACCTGTCGATTCGCACCACAGAGGCCATCCTCCGCTTTTTCCTCGCGCGCATGGATCAGGGGCTCTTTGTGCACTTTGAGATGGTGCCCGACCGCTTTCCAGCCCAGCTCCGGGATCTCATCGCGGCCTTTCCGCCCGGCGCCGTGCAGCTCGAAGTGGGCGTGCAGACCCTCAACCCTGAGGTCGCAGCGCGGATTGAGCGGCGGCAAGACAACGCCAAGGTGCTGGATAACCTGACCTTCCTATCGAGCGAGACGGGGGTGCACCTGCATGCAGATCTCATCGTCGGGCTGCCGGGGGAAGATCTGGCGTCGTTCGCACGGGGCTTTGACCTCTTGCTGACGACGGGCGTGCAGGAGATTCAGGTCGGTATTCTCAAACGTCTGCGCGGCGCGCCGGTCAATCGGCTCACCCATGCGCACGAGATGGTCTACAGCCCGTTGCCCCCTTATGAGCTGCTGCGTAATCAGGTGCTCAGCGAGTCCGAGATGGCGGCCATGCGGCGGTTTGCGCGCTACTGGGATGTGATCGCCAACAGCGGCCGGTTCACTCAGACCTTGCCGCTGATTTTGGCGGGAGAGTCCGGTTTTGCGGCCTTTTCGCAGCTAGCGGGCTGGCTGTTTGCCCGTTTTCAAGCGACCCACGCCGTCTCGTTGAAGCGTTGGGTGGTCGCGCTCTTTGGTTATCTGACCGACGAGCGCGGTGCGGACCCTGCGGCGGTGGCGATGGCCCTGGCAGCGGATTATCGGCGGGTCAGTCGCAAGGAGCATGTGCCGGCGGTGCTGCGGCCGCATCTGCCGAAGAGCGAGCGGACGATCCAGCAAGACACGTCCCATCTGCCGGCTCGCCAGCGGCGGCATGTGGGGTAGGGCCGAAGCGACGCGCTGCGAGTGACTTTTCTCAGCGAGACTTTGCGTCGCAATCTGCGTCAACACGCCTCCACAATGAACCTCAGCCACCCCAGTAACATCCGACTCACGAACGCGGAAACAATCAAGCTGTTAGGGCTGGGGGGGGGATGCGATGAAGCAATGGCGTGGGTGCTCTACGACTAACATCCATCGCCTGCTCCTCCGCCGAGCAGCGGACGGGCGCGCCTCAGGCGGAGATTGAGCAGGTCGCCGAGGTGGCCGTATCCGAGCAGTTTCCGACTTCGACTGGCGAATCTCCCATGTCGCGACCGCAACGCCACCGGCATCGGACTTTACGCGACGGACGGGCGTCGTCACCTTGATCGTGGTTGAGAACGACTGTTCCTGGCTGGCGCCGGCAGGCAGCAAACACACGCATTCATTCCATCCCATGCAGATCATTGGTCAACGACAGTCCCAGGTTGACCGCCCCATGAGCCAGCCCCCACGATAGCGCTTAGTCGCTGATTGTACTCGTTATCACCCCAGTCACTGAGGCTGCGTCATGCCCCATCCCATCTTCGCGAACAAGGTCGCCATCGTCACCGGCGCCGCGTCGGGCATCGGCCTGGAGACCACACGCCAATTGGCTGCGGCGGGCGCCATCGTCATCGCCGCAGACCGAGACGCTGAGGGGCTGAAGGCTGCAGAGGCCAACAACGTGCACACGGCCGTCCTCGATGTCACCGACACGGAAGCCTTCCGCAAGTTGATCGACGACACGGCGGCCGAGCATGGCCATATCGACTACCTCTTCAACAACGCGGGCATCGCCGGAAAAGCCGGTGAGGTGCGCGATCTGGTCCCCGCCGACTGGCAACGTATGGTCGACATCAACCTGCTCTCCGTCGTGCACGGAGCGTCCTTCGCCTACGCCCACATGCGCAAGCGGGGCAGCGGCCACATCGTCAACATGGCGTCGGCCGCGGGGCTCCTGGGCACGCCGACGATGATTCCGTACAGCGTCACAAAGGCCGCAGTCGTGGCGTTTTCGCGCGATTTCCGCTCGGAGGCGGCGGGGTTCGGGGTCAACGTGACGGTGCTGTGTCCAGGCTTCATCGAGTCAAAGATCTTCGAAAATGCAGAGGGCGGTCCGGTCGATATTCAGGCGCTGAAGAAGCGCATCCCGTTCAAGTTCGTCGCGACCGACAGGGCCGTGTCCCGCATGCTGATAGGCGTCGCCAAGAACCGGCCGATCGTCACCCTGCCAGGCTACATCGACTTGCTCTGGTGGCTTCGCCGCAGCCTCCCACGGACCTTCGATCGCATCCTCGGCCGCAGGTCTGTCGCCGACTTCCGCGCCATCCGCAAGGACGACAACGCCTGAGCATTCGGTACGCACGGATAGCTCCTCTCCCCGAACGGCCTGCGGTGGACGCACACCCCCGCTGTGAGTCACTCTCGCCATCGAACACAGTTGAAGGAGTTCGAGATGCAGCCAAGCACCGACTGGCGAGAGCAGATCGCAGATGGCGAGACCGAGCGCTTCGACAAGCTCGCCGCCACCATCGCGGACATCCAAAAAGCCAGAGCCCAGCGCCATCCCATGGGTCGCGCGCTGCACTACAAGGCCCACGGCGGCCTGCTGGCGACCTTCCGCGTGCTGCCGGATCTGCCCGAGTGGACCCGTGTTGGTATCTTCGAAACGCCAGCTGAATTTCCGACATACGTCCGGTTTTCCAATGGATCAGGTGGTTTTCAGCGTGACACAGAGCCCGACGTGCGTGGTATCGCCGTCAAGCTGGTGGGCGTACCCGGCAAGAAGATCATCCACCCCGACGCGGTCACCCAGGACTTCCTCGCCATCCTCTCGCCGTCTGGTCCCTTCGAGACGCCCGAGGAGTTCGTCGGGCTGGTCCACGCGCTATCGGGCAATAAGTTCATGGCCCTGCCGCGGCTCATTGGCACCTTCGGCTTTCGCTTGGGGAGTGTGCTCGGGCAGCTGAAGAAGGGCCTCGCCAATCAAGCCGCGTCCATGGTCGGGCCCACGTTCAACTCGTCGCTGCCCATCAAGTGGGGGGACTACGCCGTCAAGTACAGCTTCGAGCCCCTGGGCTTCCCAACCAGCGAGCCGGTGACGGAGCGCAATGGCTACCGAGCCGACCTCCACAAGCGGCTCGCCGACGGGCCTGTGCGATTTGCCTTTCGCGTTCAAGGGTTCGTCAGCGAAGACAAGACGCCCATCGAGCACTATCCGACCGAGTGGCTAGAAGAAGACGCGCCGTGGGTGACGGTGGGCGAGCTAGAGATCCACCAGCAAGCATCGACCGAGGAGGAGACTGACGGCCTCGCCGCGTACATTGAGAGTCTGGTGTTCGACACGTGGCATGCCCCCGAGGCGTTTCGCCCAGTCGGCGCGCTGCAGCGGGCTCGTAACCACGCCTATCGAGACAGCTCCATCACGCGGAAAGCGGCGCCAGAGCCCGACGGTACGGAGCGTTGGCACCAAACCAGCTCGCCCGATGACAGCGCTGCGGAGGCCTAGATGCCGTCGATTGCCAGCCAACTCAACATCGACATCGCCACCCTGACGGGCCCCATCGTCGTCACGATGGTCTACCTCGCGCTGTACTACGCCTTTATGATCAACATCCTGCGGGTGAAGGGTCAACGGGCGCAGGTCGCCAAGGACAAGGGCGAGAAGTTCGATCGCTACTTCGGCCAAGATCGCGAGATGTTGGCGGCGGATCGTGTGCAGCTGAACATGCTGGAGCACATGCCGGTGTTTCTGACGTTGCTGTGGCTGCACGCCTTTGTGGTGTCGCCGGTAGAGGCCACATGGCTGGGCGGCGCCTACACCTTGGCGCGGGCAGCGTATCCCGTCGCGCTGGGCAGTCGCATGGGCCGTCGCACACCGGTTCGGATTCTGCCGTTCACCGGATTGGGCTACGGGATCATCTTGGCCTTTGTCGTGCGGATTTTGATGCAGCTGTAGGCGTATTCGCTTGTTCTAGCTCCGCACCCCGCCGTACGACACCCCAGTGAGATGCGCCAAGTCGCGGTCGTAGGTCGTTAGATCCCGCAGCTCGAAATCGGCCAAGCGATGATGCCCACAGGCCCGCGCCAGCACCGCCATCAGATGGGTCGTCGACTGGAAGAAACGCTGCAATCGCCGCGCTGATCGCTCGATTTCTAGGCGTTTTCGGAGGTTGGGCTTCTGCGTCGCGATACCCACGGGGCAGTTGTTGGTGTGGCAGGCGCGCATACCGAGACAGCCGATGGCCTGCAGCGCGGAGTTGCTGATGGCGACCAGGTCCGCGCCCAGCGCCATGGCTTTGACGAAATCGCTCTCCGTACGCAGCCCGCCCGTCGCGACCAAGGTCACGCCCGTGGCTTGCCGCGCATCGAGGTGGCGCCGGGCCCGTGGAATCGCCGCGAGGGTCGGTACGCTGATGTTGTTCTTGAAGATGATTGGCGCAGCACCAGTACCGCCGCCGCGGCCGTCAACGA
>JAGSHB010000040.1 GCA_023954815.1 Myxococcales bacterium
GCGAACCACCACATTCGTCCTCGCTTCGTTCATCTCGTGCTCCTATTGCATTGGACCGTAGTCTGGTCGACAGACTCATCCACCGGGGGCGCTGACCACAACCCTGACCAGCAGATCACGTAGCGGCGCTGGGTACAGGACGCAGGTATTTTATGCGACGACCAAAGGAATACGGCTGGGCTGACGCAGTCTACTATCGAGGGCGTGACGACGCGGCGGCAAGCGATGGGCGCTGTGTGGGCTGAGTCAGGTCGTGTTGTGGCTGCCGGAACTTTGGCTAAAATTCACCACTCGATGCGCCAGAGGCCGGCAGGCGCCCGATTGTTGGGGGAAGGCACTGATACCCGGCCAGGCCCCTCGGATGGCTCTGGTGGGCTCTGTGGGGGCAGCGCGGGCATTTGGGGGCTCGGAGATCGGGCTACGAGGGCTTGGCGGAAGCAGACGCTTCCCCAACACCCCTTGGTCACCGGTAGCAACCATCGGACAGCGATCAGTCCTTTGCTCTCTGGGGTCGGCATGTTACTAATCGTTGACATATAGATTGAAGAGGCGACGTTTCGACACATCATGGCTGACCTTCACCAAGACCATTCCGGCGAACTCTCTCCGACGCAGCAGCGGACGCTTGCGCTGGTCCGGGAGGCAGGCGTGCTGCGGCCCCGCGACCTTGAGCCGCACGGCATCCCGCGAGAGCACCTGCGGCGACTGCGGACAAAGGGGCTCCTCAAACAGGTCGGGCGAGGACTTTACGTGCTTCCCGACGCCGATCTCGGCACCCACTTCGGCCTGGCTACGGCCTGTAAGCGGGTGCCGCACGGGGTGGTCTGCCTGCTGTCCGCTCTGCGCTTTCACGAGATGACGACGCAGGCGCCGTTTGAGGTGTGGATGGCGGTGGACCGTCGCGCCCGGCTCCCCAAGGCGCCGGAGCTTCCCCTCCGTATTGTTCGCTTCTCGGGTGAGGCGCTGTGGCAAGGGGTCGACAAGGAGACTCTTGAGGGCGCCGAGGTTAGGGTCTACGGCCCTGCCAAGACCGTGGCTGACTGCTTCAAGTATCGGAACAAGATTGGGGTCGATGTCGCAGTCGAGGCCCTGCGAGACTACTTCCGCCTTCGCAAAGGGACCGTGGACGACCTGTGGAAGTACGCCGGAATTTGCCGGGTCAAGTCTGTGATGCGTCCCTACATGGAGGCACTGGTGTGACGTCGTCCAAGCTGAAGAACTTGCCCGCCTCCGTGCGTGCTCGCTTGCTGAACCTCGCTCGTGACAAGGGTGAGGACTTCGCAGGGCTACTCACGAGGTACGTCCTGGAGCGGTTCATGTATCGGCTCGGATCGTCCGAGCACGCCGAGCGCTTCGTTCTCAAGGGGGCCACGCTCTTCGCCATCTGGAGCGATCAGCCGCATCGCCCAACCCGAGATCTCGACCTACTCGGCTTTGGCATCAATGATGTGCCCGCCTTGGTGGGGGTGTTCCAGCAGGTCTGCGAGCAGGACGTGGAGCCCGACGGCCTTGTCTTCGATCCCGCCTCGGTGCAGGGCGGGGTCATCCGAGAGGACCAGATCTACGAGGGCGTCCGAATCACGCTCTTGGCGACCCTTGCCCGAGCTCGCATCTCGGTCCAGGTGGACGTGGGGTTCGGTGACTCGGTTTTTCCAGAGGCCGAGTCCGTAGAAGTCCCGGTGCTGCTCGACTTCCCGCCGCCCGTGCTCAGCGCCTACGCTAAGGAGACTGTGGTTGCCGAGAAGCTCCAAGCGATGGTCGCCCTAGGAATCGTGAACAGCCGGCTGAAAGATTTCTACGACATCTGGGTGTTGGCCAGACACAACGCCTTCGATGGCGCGGTGCTGAGCGAGGCCGTCCGTCGAACCTTCACCCGGAGGGACTCGTTGTTGCCACTGAACCCACCCGTGGCGCTGACGCCGGAGTTCTCTGACGATTCAGCGAAGGCGGTACAGTGGCGAGCGTTTCTTCGTCGAGGTCGGCTGGTGGCGGGCGAACCGGGACTCGACGAGGTTGTCGTGTTCCTTGCCAGTTTCCTGCTCCCGATGCTCGGCCTGGGTGGGGGCGAAGTCACAGAGGACCTCGAATGGCCGCCCGGTGGCCCCTGGCGCTCGGTGCCGGGATCCGAATTTGGGACGCACGGGGCCGGATAGGGCCGGACTCTGGAACTGGACTACGATGCAAGTAGTTGAAAATGAGGGCTCAAACCCCTCGGCTACACATTGAACCGGAAAAGCACCACATCCCCTTCCTGCATCACATACGCCTTGCCTTCGAGCCGCTTCTTACCGGCCGCAGCCACAGCCGCCTCAGACTGATGCTCGAACAGGTCGTCGCAGCTGTAGATCTCGGCCTTGATGAAGCCGCGCTCGAAATCCGTGTGGATAACCCCAGCAGCCTGCGGAGCCGTCCAGCCCTTGCCGATGGTCCAGGCGCGGGCTTCTTTCGGCCCCACCGTGAAGTAGGTCTGCAGGCCCATGAGCTCAAAGGCGGCGAGCGACATGCGGTCGAGCCCCGACTCGTTCAGGCCGAGATCTTCCAAGAAGGCGGTGCGCTCCTCTTCATCGTCCAACTCAGCGATCTCGGCTTCCATCGCGCCCGAGAGCACGACCACGTGGGCGCCTTCCTTGGCGGCGAGGGTGCGTACGGCCGTCACGTGCTCATTGTCTTCACTGGCGTCGTCGGTGTTCGCGACGTAGAGCATCGGCTTGCGGGTCAGCAGGTGCAGCTGCTGCGCGTGCTTTTCCTGGTCCTTGTCGACATCGACGGTACGGGCGGGCTCACCGGCGTTGAGCGCGGTCAGCATCTGCTCGCACAGGCTGGCGAAGATCTTGGCGTCCTTATCGCCACCACGAGCGGCGCGGGTCTCTTTCTTCAGCCGTTTTTCCAGCGACTCCATGTCGGCGATGAGCAGCTCGGTGTTGATGATGTCGGCGTCGCGCATCGGATCGACCGAACCCTCGACGTGCACGACGTTGCCATCGTCAAAACAGCGCACCACGTGGGTGATGGCATCAGTCTCGCGGATGTTCGCTAGGAACTGATTGCCCAGCCCCTCGCCCTTGCTCGCGCCCTTGACCAGTCCAGCGATGTCGACGAACTCGACCGTGTTGTAGATGGTCTGCTTGCTGCTGATGATCTTCGCCAAGCGATCGAGGCGCGCATCCCGCATGGGCACGATGCCGACATTGGGCTCGATCGTGCAGAACGGGTAGTTGGCGCTCTGGGCGCCCGCGTTCGTGAGCGCGTTGAAGATGGTGGATTTGCCGACGTTGGGTAGACCGACGATGCCGCAGGAAAGGGCCATGATTCGCCTCCGTTTTGAGGGCTCGCAGGGGACTGAACGAGCGCCGTACAAGTACGATACCGCACGGTCCAGTCCCTTTCTTTGTTTTGGGGGGCGCGGGGCGCGCGCCCCAATCCCCGATTCTCGGGGATTTCCCCTCCGCATACGGGCAGCAGAGCTGCCCTATCTTGCCGGAGAGCCCGAGCTCCCAGCTGTACGGCCGGAAGATGCGCCTAGCTCAGCCGAAGTCGCAGGTAGCACGCAGGCGGGGGTTCGGGCAAGGGGCGCGGATGTCCCTGGTTGACCATCACGTGGCATCTGCATAGCCGAATGACGGATTTCAGCCCGCAAACGCAAGGAGATTGCGCTGACTGCGCTCATCGTCTGTCTGCATGAAGGGAGCGAAGATGCAGACGAAAGTGGGGCGATGGGTCGTGCTGAGTTGGATGGTGGCGGCGTGTGCTTCGCCGACGTTGCCAGCGCACGATGCGGATCTAGCAAGCGATGTGGGAGAGGCGGCCGGTGCAGATGCGGCTTCAGCCGACGACGGCCCAGCGCCCGATGGGCTGGTGTCGGACGGAGGTGCTGCGGATGCTGGAACCATCGAGCCTGACGATGGCGCGGCGGTAGCAAACAGCCAAGCCGACGTACCGGGCGCTGATGCCCAAATTGACACTGCATCGGCCTGCCCAACTGCCGTGGTTACCGTCTTGGAAGGATCCACTGTTGTGCCGGGCACCATGTTGCATCTCAACGGGGGCAAGAGTGTTGCTGCCGATGGCTCCGCCGTGACGAAGTACAACTGGAGTGTCAAGCAGCCGTATGGCTCCGCCCAGGTCTTCATACCCATGGCCAGCTTTTCCCATCCATCATTCACCACAAAGCTCGCTGGCGGATACGAGTTCTGCCTCTCGGTGTGGGATTCGACGAACACGAAATCGTGCCAGCCTGCGTGCGTGAAGGTGTCGGTGATCCCTGACGAAGCGGTACACGTCGAGCTGACTTGGACAACGCCCGGGGGTTCGGGACCTGGAACCTCCGCCCCCGGTGTCGCCGCGGACCTCGATTTGCACTTCGCTCACCCGTTGGCGGTCGGGGATGACTTGGATTGCGACGGTCTCCCTGATCCCTGGTTTTCAGCCATGTTCGACTGTTTTTGGTTCAATCAAACTCCGAAGTGGGGACCGGTCGGTTCGGCTGTCGGAAAGCCATCTCTGAATGTCGGCCCTGGCGGGCCCGAGACTCTGCGCTTGGCCCAGCCTGAGGGCACATTGGCGTCACCTGCGTCCTACGAGATTGGCGTTCACTTCTGGGATGATCACGGACTCGGGCCGTCCATCCCCACGGTCCGCGTCTACATGCTTGGCGTGTTGGTCATGAGCATCAAAGGCCCTCAGATGAAGATGCTCGACATATGGCATGTGGGCACGCTCCACTGGCCGAACGGTCTCAGCAGCTCTGGCAGCAAGAGCGACCCAGTCACGCTCTGTTTTCAGACGGGACAGCCGTGCAACAAGAGCGACCCCGGCAAGAAGTGGACGGCCACCGGGGGGCACTGCCTGCACCCCTGCTACATCAAGAAGTCGTTTGCGACCGCGTTGGGCGCGAAACTAGGCAACTGCAAGATGCCGTGACGTCTTCGGAAACCTGCCCTATTCGCTCTCAGTGACTCCTACGATGACCTTTCGTCCGGGGCGTTGGTGAAGCCCATTGACGGATTTGAGCCCGCAAACGCAAGGAGATAGCGCCGCTCCAGCTTGCTGGTACCCCTTGAAGGAGACGAGATGCGCCTGAACCTGAGTGTCTGGATTGTAGCGAGCTGCATGACGCTGGCGTGCGCCTCCCCGACACTACGTATGCCAGATACAGGGACCGCCAACGTGGATGCCGCTGGTGGGGGAGGGGACGCTGTTTCGGATGAGGAGACCAATCTACCTGCAGATGCATCGGGAACAGTTGACTCGCCAGACGCCGGCTTTGGCACTGCGCTGGCAGATGTGCCGTCGGACGCGCCGCTGGTGGTGGATGCAACCGATAGCGCCGACAAGGACGCAGTCGGTCAGGCGGACGTGGGACCCTTGTGCCCCAAAGCGGTTGTCACTCTGGGTCAGGCCCCGCCGTTCATTCCCCAAAGCCAGGTGAAGCTGATTGGCGACAAGAGCGTCTCAGCGAACGGTTCGCCGGTGAAGTCCTATCACTGGACAGCCAAGCAGCCAGCCGGCTCGACGAGTGTGCTTGTGCCCAGCGCCACCTTTCCCAACCCGACGTTCCAGATGAACGTCGCTGGTGCGTACACCTTTTGCCTGACGGTTTGGGACGCCCAGGGGGTGATGAGTTGTCAGCTGACTTGCTTGACCTTGTTGGTGCTCCCTGACGAGGCCCTTCACATTGAGTTGACCTGGGACACGCCCAATGACCCAGACCAGACCGATACAGGGCCTGGCGCCGGCGCCGACATGGATCTGCACTTTGCCCATCAAATGGCCGCTGGCCCTGATATTGACTGCGATGGTCAGCCGGATCCTTGGTTTTCCAACCCTTTCGACGCGTTCTGGTTCAATCCGAACCCGAATTGGGGGGCCGCAAATCCGCCAGGCCTCAACAACCCTTCACTCGATTTGGACGATACCGACGGCGCTGGGCCCGAGAACCTGAACATGAGCGATCCGGAGGGCACGCCGAATTCCCCAAAGAACTATGCGATCGGGGTGCACTATTGGAGCGATCAGGGCTTTGGTGTGTCCACGCCCACCGTTCGGGTCTACGTGTTGGGCGCATTGGTGGCGACGCTGAAAGGCCCGCCGATGAACGCCAACGACTTTTGGTACGTGGCCCAGTTGAACTGGCCCAATAGCGCGAGCACCACAGCCTCGACCGTCGTCCCGCTGACCTTGTGCTATCAGTCGGCGAGCCCATGTCTCAAGAACAATCCGGGCAAGATGTGGATCGCGACGGGCAATCACTGCGTGTGTCCCTGCTACATCAAGCCTGGATTCTCTACGCCCCCGTCTGGGTCGAGCGCGAGCGGCTGTGTTGTTCCCTAAGCGAGCAGCCCCGCTGTAATCTGCTCGTCACTGGCCTGTGACTCGACAACGTCCGCCTCGCACCCGACTCTCTGCTCCCCGCCGCGGCTCGACAAAGAGCCAGACGGGGACGGAGTCCGTGACATGACAAAGTCGACCGCCAGCGAAGGAAACAAGAAGGCTTCTCCACAAGGCGATCTCTTCGGCACCCGGCCTCACCGCATCGGCGATGAAGAGCGGCGCTGTAAACGTGAGGGTATCTGGCCAGTTGTGGGCACGGACGAGGTCGGTCGCGGGCCGCTGGCGGGGCCTGTTGTGGCGGCTGCGGTGCTCCTCAAAGACGGCGCGCGCCTGCCCGGATTGGACGACAGCAAGAAGCTGACTCACGCGCAGCGGGTCGCGCTAGTGCCTGAAATTGAACGGCAATCATTGGCCTTCGCTGTGGTAGAGGGCTCTGTGGCCGAGATCACGGCCCGAAACATCCTCGGTGCGTCGATGTGGGCGATGAATCAGGCCGTGTCGCAGGTGTGCGCAGCTTTGTCTGAGCAGTCGGTGACCCCGGCGCTCGTGCTGGTCGACGGCAATCGGCCGATCCCTGGCTTCGACGCAGTAGAGCAGCGGCCCGTGGTCAAGGGCGACAGCCGCTCGCGGGCGATTGCGGCGGCGTCGGTGCTGGCGAAGGTGTACCGGGACAACCTGATGGCGGAGATGGCCACAGCGTATCCCGGTTACGGTTTTGAGGTGCACAAGGGCTACCCGACCAAGATGCACATGCAGGCGCTGGCTGAGTTGGGGCCGTGTCCACACCATCGGCCGACGTTTGGTCCTGTTGCCAAGCTGCTCAAGGTGGCCAAGTGAGCGCAGGGCAACGCCGCTCGGCCCACGAGATCGGTCTCCGCGGGGAGCGCTTGGTTGCTCAGCAGGCCAAGGCACACGGCTGGCGGGTGCAGGCCACGCGTCTGCGCACCGCTGCCGGTGAAGCGGATGTGTTCTGTGTCCGCGACGCGGTCGAGGGTCGGGTTGGTCTGGTGATCGAGGTGAAGACCGCCGAGGGGCAATGGCCGAGTACACAGCTCGTCAATGCTGCGCGGCAGGCCAAGCTGTGGCGGGTTGCTGGGCTGCTCGCTGAACAAGAGGACTTGGCCGAGGTGGGCGTGACGGTCTGCCTCGTGCGGCTGCTGCCCGACAAGGAACAAGTGCGCTGGGTTGCGCTCGAAGCTTGGTAAATAGGCTCGGCCGCGCTCCAAAGTGGCAGTCGTCCAAAAACGCAGACGCCCGACTCCTCAGAGAGAAGCCGGGCGCCCAGACGAAGTTCCGAGGTCTTAGACCTGGTCGACGCGGCGCAGCTTGGCCTTCTTGCCGATGCGATCGCGCAGGAAGTAGATGCGCGACTGACGGACGTAACCCTGGTGCATGACGTCGACCTTGAGCAGACGCGGGCTGTGCACGGGGAAGATACGCTCGACACCGACGCCGTGGCTGATCTTACGGACGGTGAAGGTCTTCTTCAGACCCTCGCCGGCGACGCGCAGGACGGTTCCCTCGAACACCTGGACGCGCTCTTTGCTGCCCTCGATGATGCGGTTATGCACGCGAACGGTCTGGCCGGTGCGGACGCTGGGGAGGTCGTAGCGGGCGTGCTGGCCCTCGACGTACTTGATCATATCCATGGTGTCATCTCCTCCGGGTAGCGGTCGCCTCGTACGTGCCCGGCTCGGGTGGCTAGCGAACTAGCCGTGATTGCAGTGCTGGCGGCACCTAGCCGCCGAGCAACCTATCGAGCGCAATCGCCGCAGCGGCGCGCACAGACAGGTGGTTGTAGCCGTCCGATGGACCAAGCTCTGGATCCCGCACGATGGCGGGCAGGCACACGTCGGCGCCCTCCACGAGCTCGGGGGCCATCCCCCAACCCGTACCGAATAAGATCAGTACAGGTCCGTCATGGTGGCGCAGTCGCTCGCGCATGCCAGGCCAGGACTCATCCGGGCCTTCCATACGAGCGCTGGTGGCCACCACCAGCGGTGCCTCTCCGGTCATCGAGACAATGGTCTCAACCGCTGAGGCAACAGACGGAGTAGCAGTGACACGGCGCAAGGCCTCGGCCCGACGATCGTTTCGCGTCAGGCCTTCTCCAACCGTCCAATGGTGCACCATTTCGGAGACCATCTTCTGTTGGAGCGTCACCGGGGTCACGATAAAGAGTCGCTCGGCGCCGTAGGTACGGCTGGAACGACCGATGTCGTGTACGTCGACATTCGTCAACGCCGTCGTGATCGTCTTGCCTTGTCTATCGACGCAAGGGTGATGCACGAGGGCGAGGAACATACGCATAGGGCTTCTCCCGTCAAGCACTTATCGTGATTTGTTATCGGTATTTGTGTGGCTCTGGCGAGCGCTGAGCACCTTGTCCCACAGATCGGGCCGTCGCGCTTGCGTTCTGAGCTCAGCTTGCGCTTGGCGCCACGCCGCGATCTTGCCGTGATCGCCTGAGAGCAGCACGGCTGGCACCTCTGCACCCTCGAAGATTCGCGGCCGGGTGTAGTGCGGATGCTCCAAAAGGCCCGCAGAATGGGACTCTGTGCCCACTTTGCCGCCGAGGGAGGCCGCATTACCGACCACGCCGGGCCGCAGCCGCGCTGTCGCCTCGATGATCGCCATGGCCGCGACCTCGCCGCCGTTGAGCACATAGTCCCCGAGGGACACCAGCTCGTCGGCCGCGTCTTCGATGCGTGCGTCGAAGCCCTCATAGCGCCCGCAGAGCAGCGTCAGCCCGGGGCCGTCAGCCCAGCGCTCGGCCGTGGCCTGATCGAAGGGTCGCCCCGCCGGCGTCAGCGCAACGATAGGCGAGTTGGTCGGCTGGGATTGCTGCACGGAACGCACACAGCTCAGCATCACATCGGGCTTGAGCACCAGCCCGGCACCCCCACCAAATGGGGCGTCATCGACGGTGTTGTGCTTGTCTGTGGCAAAGTCACGGAAGTTATGCAGATGGAAGTCGAGCAGACCCTTGGCGCGGGCTTTGCCGAGCAAGCTCTCGTCGAGAAACCCCGCGAAAAGCCCGGGAAATAGGGTCAGAATGTCGTAGCGAAAGGAAGACATGGGGACTGATTCCAGGGCCTGCTGCTAGGCCTGCCAGTGATCCAAATCGCGAACTTCGACCCGGCCGGGCACTTGGCCAATCGAGGTGACGTACGACTCCATGATCGGGATCAGCACGTCGCCGCCCGCGGTCAGACGAATCTCCAGGAGCTCGTTGGCGCCGTCGTGCACGTGCCGAACCACACCGAGTTTGTCGCCGCTGTCCGCATCGAAGACTTCGGCCCCGACCACATCGAAGTGATAGAACTCCCCGGGCTCGAGGTCGGGCAGCGTCTCGCGCTTCACCGACAGGATACCGTGGGTCAATTTGCCGGCCTCGTCGCGACTTTCGACACCCTCCACCCGAACGATCCACAGATCGCCACCGGGCCGCGCAGACTCGAGCTGGAGCAGCTCCGGCGGCTTGCCCTTGCGGGTGATACGCAGCTCTTCGACCTCAAAAATGAGCGTGGAGTTCGGATTGAACGGCTGAACCTTGAGCTCGCCGCGCACACCATGGGGGCGGCCAATCCGGGCCATAGCCACCCAGTTCTTATTCTTGCTGGTCACTTTGGGATGGTCCTTGGCGAAGGGCATAGATTGGCAAACGCGCGCTTGCCGGGGGCCCGTCTACCGCGGGATCCACTCATCCTTCAATGGGCGCGCCATGAGATTTTCCAAAGCTTCCATCAAATCGACCCCTTCCCACAGCACGCGGTAGGCCCCTTCGATGATTGGCACCTGGTCCGCGACGCCGAGCTGCTGGGCCAGTTGCCAAGCGGACCGGCTGGTGAGCACGCCCTCAGCCACGGTGACGGTTGAACCCACGATCTCGTCGATCGATTCGCCGGCACCCAGTCTTTTGCCCACTGTGAAGTTACGGCTGAGATCGCTGGTGGCGGTCAGGACCAAGTCGCCCATGCCTGCCAGCCCCTGCAAAGTCAGGGGACTAGCGCCTTTTCGGATGGCCATGCGCGAGATCTCGCCAAGCCCGCGGGTGATGAGCCCGGCGCGGGCGTTGTTGCCAAAACCAAGACCGGTGGCCGCACCCGTGCAGATCGCCATGACGTTTTTCAGCGCGCCGCCCATCTCGACGCCGACGACGTCGCGGGTCGTGTAGCAACGGAAGCGGTTGGTGCTAAAGAGCTCCTGCACCTCGTGGCCAACCTTGGGCATGAAGCTCGCCACGGTCACAGCGGTCGGATGCTCCAGCGCCACTTCCTTGGCGAAGGACGGACCGGAGAGATAGGCCAGCTGGCTGTGTAGGCGGCGCGGCAGCACGCGCTCCAAGATCTCGTTGACCGTCTCTAGGCTCTTGTTCTCAATGCCTTTGGAGCAGCTAACGATGATGTGATCGTCGGTCAGCCAGTCATTGCAAGCGGCGAGGGTTTGGCCGACATAGGGCGTGGGCACGACCGAGAGCAGCAGATGGGCGTGCTGGACGCAGGCCTGCATGTCGCCAGTTGCCGAGAGCTTTTCCGGGACGTCGAAGCCGGGCAGGAAGATCTTGTTCTCGCGGGCATCGTTGATGTCGTTGACGACCTCTTCTTCGCGCGCCCAGATGACGGTCTCGTGGCCAGCACGCGCGGCGTGAATGGCGAGGGCCGTACCCCAGGCGCCGGCACCCAATACACCGACACGGGTCGTGGTTTTTTCACTCATGGGGCCTCCTATGCGGGCTGGCGGATGGTGGTCGTGCGATTGCGCGGCCATTGTGCGCCGATGTGGCCTGTACGCCAAGCGGGCGTCGGGGGTTGGTTGATCGGAGGCGGTGTAGCCGTTGGAAGATGCGGGTCGTGCTGGTCCCAATGGGTCTCGATTTTAGGGGGTGGGACGGTTTATGGGACTGGTGCTTCGTAGTTGTTTTGCTGCTAATAGCCTGAAAATACGGGGTCTATTGGTTTTGGGGCTTTGGCATTGGTCTTGCTCTGATTAGGGGCGACCCGGCGGAGCATCGCGGGTCGGCGGGGTTGCCGGACGCGGTCACCCCAGTCACGAAGGCTGGGCCGGAGGCTGCCATAGTTGGCGGTCAGGACGGCTATGGCGGTTCGTGGGTCAGTGCGGCTTTTTGCCGGATTGGTCTGCTCGGGGAGGCCCCAATTTTTTTGGGCCCAGTCCGCCTAGACCGCTCATTCATCCCGTCTAGCCGCGTATCGAGCTCAGGGCCGCCAGGCCTCGCCGCCGCCTTGGGCTTCGACAAAAAGGTCCCGCAAACTCCGATCCTGCCCGGCAGAGCGCGCCCGACGACGGGCCCACTCCCGCAGCGCCTTCACCTGCTCCTCATACGTCTCGACAAAAGGCACGGTCTCGCCAAGCGCCCGCTCCAAATCGGCATCCAGCAACCCCCGGCGCTCCTCAAAAGCCACCGCCAGCGCCTCGACCACGGCCTGCTCCAGCTCCGCCCCAGTCAACCGCTTCGCTGCCTTGGCCAACCCCTCCAGATCAAACCGCTCCGGATCACGCCCGCTGCGCCGCAGGTGAATCGCCAAGATCTCCTCGCGCACCTGCGTGTCCGGCAGATCGACGAAGAACGTCTCGTCAAACCGCCCCTTTCGCATCAACTCCGCCGGCAGGTGGTCCACCCGGTTCGCCGTCGCCGCCACGAAAACCCCATCAGGATGTTCAGCCAGCCACGTCAAAAACGTCCCGAAAATCCGCGCCGTCACGTCTGATCCAGCTGCAGCGCCGGCAAATGCCTTGTCGATCTCATCCACCCACAACACCACCGGCGCCATGGCCCCGGCGATCGCCAGCGCATTGCGTAGATTCTCCTCGGGAGCCGAGTCGCGGGTGAACAGTCGCCCGAGGTCAAAACGCAGCAGCGGTAGCCCCAACGACTGCGCCGTGGCCTTGGCAAACAGCGACTTGCCACACCCCTGCACCCCAACGAGCAGCAGCCCGCGCGGCGCAGGCAGCCCAAAAGTCCGCGCTTCTTCGCCCAGCGCCCGCCGCCGCCTGCCCAGCCAACTCTTGAGCGTGTCCATCCCGCCAATGTCTTCGAGCGTTGGCGCCCAGGAGGCCACCTCCAACACGCCACCGTGGGCGATCAGGTCACGCTTTTCGGCGTGCAGCGCGGCAATATCGCCCTCGTCGAGCTTGTCTCGCCCGAGCCGCAACCGTCGCAGCGCCCGCCGCAGCTGACTTCGCGTCATCCCGCGCGCCGCCTGCAGGCATTGCTGCACCACGGGCACACTGGGGCCCACGCCATCATCACCGGTCAGCGCTGCGGTCACGAGCTCCCTCAGCTCCGCGTCACTGGGCAGCCCGAGCTCCAGCACCACGCGCTCTCGGTCCAACTGCGGACACGCCCGCCGCACGGCCGACAGCAACACTACGCAATGCCCGTGTCGCTCGATATCCGGCAGGCTCTCCGTCAGCAGTTGCACAAAGGTGGCGTCGCCGAGCAGGTGCTGCCCCGCAGGAATGATCACCAGATGGCGTCCCTGTTGCGCCAACAACTCAGCAATAGCGTCACATCCCGCATCCACAACAGGCCGCCTGCCAAAGCGCGGTGCCAGCAAGCCCAGCCCGGCACGTTTGGCTGCATCGGCGACCACACGACGGGCGTCGTGGGCGTCGGGCGTCACGACATCGAGCAGCGGATAGCGCGCAGCGATACGATTGAACAACGGAATTGTACGATCCAAAGGTGCCTCTCATTGGCGCTGTCACGCCCACTAGCGCCGCGGTGGTCGCCCAGGTTGGCCTGGGATATCAACCTCATAACGCGCGATTTTGGTCAGCAAACTCCGCTGCGAAATCTCGAGCAGCAGGGCGGCGTGGGTCCGGTTGCCGCCCGTTCGGCTCAGCGCAGCTTCGATCAGCGCGCGCTCGGTCGCTTGGACGGCTCGCGGGATGCTCAAGCTATCGGCCGGCAAGGTCAGCTCGGCCGTCGCGGGACGCTCCGGTTCAGGCGCCGCCCCGATCTGACTGGCGAGGCCCTCCGCTCGAATCTCCGGTGTCTCACTCATCACACAGGCTTGTTCGATCGCGTTTTGCAGCTCGCGCACATTGCCAGGCCAGCCGTAGGCCATCAGCCGCGCCATGGCGTGTGGGTGCACGCCGGTCACATCGGTCCCCAAGCGCTCATTGGCACGCGAAACGATAAACTGAACCAGCAGCGGGATGTCCTGCACCCGATCTCGCAACGCCGGCACCTGCAGATCGATGACGCTGAGACGATAGAAGAGATCTTCCCGAAAGCGCCCTTGTGAAACGCGCTCCCTGGCCGATACAGCGCTCGCTCCCAGCACACGCACATCCACCGGCACGGGGCGATTGGCGCCCACTGGCCGGACCTCGCCCTCCTGCAAAACGCGTAGCAGTTTCACCTGCAAATGCAGCGGCAAATCAACGATTTCGTCCAAAAACAGCGTGCCGCCGTCCGCTTGCTCGAACAAACCCTGCCTGTCAGCGGTGGCGTCAGTAAAAGCGCCGCGCACGTGCCCAAAAAGCTCGCTCTCCAACAGGTTTCCCGGGATCGCTCCACAGTTCACCGCCACAAAGGGCTGGCCCCGACGCGGCGAGGCGCGATGCAGTGCCCGGGCAACCAACTCCTTACCGGTGCCAGATTCTCCGTGGATGAGCACCGTCGACGAAAAGCGCGCCACCCGCTCGATCTTGGTAAAGAGCTCGTGCATCACCGCGCTGCGGCCGATCATATTGTGAAAGACCTCCGGCGATTGCGCCTCAGGCCTCACAGCCGGGCGCTCTCCGCTCGCGCGTCGTGGGCTGCCATCGAGCCGCGCCTTTTCCAGCGCCAGTTCGACCTTTAGCTCCACCTCAGGCAGGCGAAAGGGCTTGCTCAGGAAATCGACAGCACCACAACGAACGGCTTGTAGCGCCGTGTCGAGCTGTCCATAAGCGCTCATCACGATCGTTGGCGGCAGGCGATCTTCCTGAGACAGCCGCTGCACCAGCTCCAGTCCGGTCATGTGCGGCATGTGCACGTCGACCAGCATCAGATCGGGGGATTTGCCGCGCAGCAGCTCCAACGCCGACTCAGCGCTATCGGCGCCGAGGGTGTGGTGGCCGGTCCGCTCTAGGTGATCGCGGATCAGCCTGGCAAAAGTGATCTCGTCGTCGACCACGAGGATCGTAGCGCCGCCGCCACTTCGCCCTCGCGCGGCCGACATCTTTAAGATGCCCCGTCGCGCTGTTCCTGCACCCACGCCATGCGCACATCGTGCAGCAAGCGCGCCATTAACTGGGCTTCGTCTGGCGTGAGGTTGCCCTCGGTCTTTTCCTTCAGCATGGACAACATATCGATGCTCTGCCGTGCCATCGCCATGTTGGGCTGGGTCGGTGCGCCTGTTGGGTCAGGTACTTTCCCAAGGTGAAGCATCGCCGAACTCGCCAGAGATAGAACGAAAGTCGAAAAATCAATCGACGGTTGCGAAGAGTCGCTCATAGTGCCTCATCCGATGGCGGCCATTGCGCGGCGCGGCATCCGGGTTATCGTGTCGTGCCCCTGACGCAGCACCCATGCTGCCAGCTGGGGAATCCTCCTTGGGAATGTCCCGACCTGCATCGGGGTTTGTCAAGGAACAGGGAGTGGAGACAGATGAGCAAAGAGCCGATCCTGAACAACCCGCTAGAGCAGTACCTGCGCGAGGTCAATGCGTATCAGCTGCTATCGCGTGAGGAAGAATACGAGCTCGCGACTCATTATCGGGACTCCGGTGATCCCGCCGCCGCGCGGGCGCTGGTGACCGCAAACCTCCGTTTTGTGGTGAAGGTGGCGTATCAGTTCTCGAACTACGACATCAAGCTCACGGATCTGGTCCAAGAGGGTAACATCGGCCTGATGAAGGCGGTGCAGAAGTTCAAGCCCGACACCGGTTACCGGCTGATCAGCTACGCGGTCTGGTGGATCAAGGCCTACATCCAGAACTACATCATCAATACGTGGTCGCTCGTTCGCGTGGGGCCGGTGGCGCAGCAGCGCAAGGTGCTCTTTGGCAAGCGCGAGCTTCCGGCGCCGTCGGTGCAAGGCCATGGGGACGTCAAACGCCTCGGTGCGGACGGCTCCGTCGAGGTGATCGACGTCGATGCCAATGTCGTCGACCCCACATCGGACGAAGCGACCTTCCTCATCGCTGCGGAGAGCGCCACCGCCCCGACCAAGCGTCGGCGTAAGGCGCGTAAACCCACTCCGGGCGAAGTCGATGGCTGGCGCAAGGCGGCCCATGCTGCCCGCCGCGACATGAACATCGACAACACGATCTCCGAAGACGGTCGCATGACCCTCGGCGAGACCCTGTCGTCTGACGATCCGACCGCCGAAGAGCAGTACGCCAGCGCTCAGATCACGGCCATGGTGGCCGATCGTCTGTCGGAGCTGCACGCTGATCTGAATGAAAAAGAGCTCACGATCTTGGAGGAGCGCCTGCTAGCCGAAGATGGCCGCACGCTCGCAGACGTGGGTAAGCAGTACGGCATCTCTCGCGAGCGTGTCCGGCAGATCGAAGCGAATCTGAAAAAGAAGATCGCCCGCCGGCTGGAAGGCCTGAGCCCGATCGCACTGCTAGAGCCGCCGCGCGCCTAGCCGGACCATCGCTGAGCGGCGCGCAATGCCCCCAAACGGTCGAGCTTCCGCACGCTGCTAAGCCTCGGGCGTCTTCCGGCGGCGACGAACCACGGTCTTCTTCACCTCTGCGTCAGCTTTCGGCTTTTTCCCCGTAACCACGGTGATTTTGCTGGCCGCCGCCTTCTTCGGAGCGGCCTTCTTCTTGGCTGCAGCCTTCTTCTTCGGCGCCGCTTTCTTCTTGGCCGCCGCCTTTTTCGGCGCTG
The DNA here is from genome assembly GCA_023954815.1 of Myxococcales bacterium. Lineage (GTDB taxonomy): Bacteria > Myxococcota_A > UBA9042 > UBA9042 > UBA9042 > UBA9042. The sequence continues at coordinate 16,180 of JAGSHB010000040.1, forward strand.
CAGCCTTCTTGGCGGTCGTCTTCTTCGCCCCGGCCTTCTTCGCCGTGCGCTTTTTCTTCACCGGCTTGCCGTAGCGAGCCAAGCGGTCGAGCGCCAGCGCGAGATCGACGTCTTCTGGATCCGTGCCCTTGGACAGTGACGCGTTGAACGCACCGTCGGTGACGTAATGCCCCCAGGGGCCCTTGAGCACGCGGACTTCGCCGTCGTTTTCAGGGTTCTTGCCGACGTGGATACCCAGCTTGTCGCGCCGGGCCTGGTCGAGCAGCACCGTAGCCTTTTCGACCGTGACTTCCGCCGGATCCAGCTCTTTCAGGTTGTAGTTCGTCGTACCGTCGGTGACGTAGGGGCCGTAGCGGCCGCGCCACAGCGAGATCATGATGCCGTCGCTCTCGCGCTTGCCGATCTCTTTGAGCATCTCACGGCCGCGCGTCCGGGGCTGCGCGAGCACCCGAATCGCAGTCTCCAGGTCGACGTCCACGGCATAGGAGCCAGGCGGCAACGACCGGCTCTCAGCGCCGCATTTGATGTAGTCACCGTAGCGGCCGACTAGGGCGATGATGGTCTCTTTCTTTTCCGGGTGCTCGCCGATGTCACGGGGCAAGCTCAACTGCTTCACCGCGGACTCGAGCGTCACGTCTTCCGGCTTCATCCCCTTCGAGATGCTGACCATCTTGGGCTTTTCGCCACCCTTTTCGGCCTTTCCGAGCTGCAAGTACCAGCCGTAGCGACCGTTGCGCAGGAAGACGTCCGTGCCGTCGTCGGCCTGACCGAGCGGCGCGTCGCCTTTTTCCTTGGCCTCGATCAGCGCGATCGCGGCTGCGATGTCGACCTCGTCAGGGGCGGTCTCGTCGGGGACAGAAGCCGTCCGCTCGCCAAACTTCACGAAGGTCCCGTAGCGGCCGATGCGCACGTTGATCGGCACCTCGTCTACCTCACCGATGCAGATAGCGCTGGCGATGGCTGGATCGATCTGGTCCCTGACGTCGTCGAGCAGTGGCACGAGGCCCTTGGTCTCTTTGCCTCCGTCGGTGCTGGGGAAGCCGTCACGGTAGAAGCGGCGCAGGTAGCTGGCCGAATCCGCCTCGCCGCGGCTGATGGCGTCGAGCTGCGCTTCCATGTCCGCGGTGAAGCTGTAGTCGACGAGGTGCGGCATGTACTGCTCGAGCATGCGCACCACAGCGAGGCCCATAAAGGTCGGCACGAGGGCGCTGGCCTTTCTGAAGCAGTAGTTGCGGTTGAGCAGACTCTGGATGATCGCCGCGTAGGTCGACGGCCGGCCGATGCCCTTGTCTTCCAACGAGCGCACCAGGGTCGCGTCCGTCAGCCGAGCGGGCGGGCGCGTGTGGTGCTCATTGGCTTCGAGCGCCGGATCTTCACCCCATAGCAGCGTATCGCCCTCGGCCATCCGGGGCAGCATGCCGTCTTCGGAGCTGCGGTTCGGGTTGGCCACCGCCAAGAAACCGGGGAAGACAATCGCCCGACCGCTGGCCCGGAAAGTCGCCTGACCAATCGCGATGTCGACCGTGGTCTGCTCAAGCTGCGCGTCCACCATCTGGCTGGCCACAGAGCGGCGCCAGATCAGGTTGTATAGCTTCCAGTGGGGCTCACCGAGCTTCGATTTGACGTCGTCGGGGTGCACGAAGCGTGTGCCAGACGGCCGGATCGCCTCGTGAGCTTCCTGGGCGCCAGCGCTCTTGGTGGCGTAGGCCCGCGGCTCAGCAGGGAGGTAGTCAGCGCCAAAACGCTCGCCGATCTCGGTGCGCGCGGCGTCGAGCGCCTCTTCAGACAGCCGGGTCGAGTCGGTACGCATGTAGGTGATGAGACCCTGCTCGTACAGGCTCTGCGCCAGACGCATGGTCCGCTGAGCGCTGAGCCGCAGCTTGCGGTTGGCCTCCTGCTGGAGCGTGGACGTCGTAAAGGGCGCTGAGGGGCGCTGCTTCTGCGGCTTCACTTCGCGCTTGGCGACGGTGGGTGTCTGGCTGAGCAAGTCTGCCACCAGCTTCTCGGCGGCGGTGCGCTCAAGCAGCAGGGAAGCCTGATTCTTCCGGGCGCCGGTGGTGCCGTCGAAATCGCGACTGCTAGCGATTCGCTGCCCGTCGATTCGCTGCAATGCGGCCGTAAAAGCGGTGCCATCGGTGCCAACTAGCTTGGCGGCGGCGTCCCAGTACTCGGTGGACGAAAACGCAATGCGCTCGCGCTCACGCTGGGCCAGCATCCGCAGGGCGACGCTCTGCACACGACCGGCGCTCAGACCCGGCTTGATCTTGCGCCAGAGCACCTGGCTCACATCCCACCCAAATAGACGGTCGACCACCCGGCGCGCGCGCTGGGCGTTGACCAGATCCATATCCAGCTCACGCGGAGTCGCCAACGAGTGCTGGATGGCCTTTTTCGTGATCTCGCGAAACACCAAACGCCGTACTGGAACCTTCGGCTTGAGCTCTTCCACCAAGTGCCAGCTGATCGCCTCACCTTCGCGATCATCATCTGTCGCGAGGTACAGGGCGCTGGCTTCTTTCAGTTGCAGTTTCAGCGTGTCGATCTGGCGCTTTTTGGCCGCAGGGACGCGGTAGATTTCCTCGAGCGGCTCAAAGTTGTTGTCGATATTGACGCCGTACTTGACCCACTTCTCGTCCCGACGCTTGTCCTTGGGCGTCAGGTCGGTCTTGCGCGTCACGAGGTCGCGGACGTGCCCGACACTGGCTTCGACCTCAAACCCATCACCCAAGTACTTCCGGATCGTACTGGCTTTGGTTGGAGACTCCACGATCACGAGCACCGGTCCGTCCTTTGAGGTCCCTGTTGTGCTTGCCGATGTCATCCGTTCTCCAATGTCGCCCGTGATGGGGCGTGCGGCGCGGGTCGCCTAGTCGGAAAGTGAGGCCCTGCTACCCGTGTGATAGCGGCCCCACGCGTCTCGTTGCACCTGCCCCGTGAGGGTCCAGTGCAGCAGCAACTCAGCGACGGCGGCCCGTGGGTGTCCCGTCTTGCTGATGAGTTGCTCCAGGGTCACCGCGCCGTATGAGACACAGCGGCGGATGTGGTTGTCCACGGTTTCCCCGGTGTTGGGAGTCATCGCTTCGCCCATGCCTGCTCCAGTTGGAGTCAGGCCGGGGTGTGCAATGGGCGCGTATCGTTGCCAGCGCCCGTCGCCGCCGTCAATGGCTTCCTTGCGAACTATGTCGGGTTGACCAAGCACAAGCTGCGCCGAAGTTGCCGATTGCGTCTTACCGGATGGGCGCGTCCCCTCCCGTTTAGCGCCTGCCTTTGCCGCGCCAGTTGGCGGCACATCGTCTCGGCGCAAAAGCTGTGAACTCGCCCCTTGTCGAAGCTGTACCACCAGTTGGCGGGCGGAACCGTTGGTAGAAATCGCGCGAGCGCCGGCGTGAAGCAGCAGATTGGTTCCGGCCGCATGGGTCGTGCCTGGGCTCCACGGCACCGCCAACACCGGGACGCCCAAGCGCCACGCCTCCCGGGCGCAATGCAAGGAGCCGGAGCGCAGGTCCGCACAGATCACGATCACCGCATCCACCAAGCGCGCCAAGATGGTGTTTCGCGTGCGGAATTGGGAGCGATGAAAAGCTGTTTCTGGCGAAAAAGGGCTGATTATCAAGCCCTCTGCGTTGATCTGGCTGTAGAGCGCGCCATGCCGTTTGGGGTAGATATCCCCCGCTGCCACGGGGGACACCAGCACCGTCAAGCCGCCTGCGCGCAGGGTACTTCGGTGGGCGACGGCGTCGATTCCGAGGGCCCCGCCGCTGCAGATCACAGCGCCTGCTTGGGCCAAGCCGGTGCAGAGTCGCTCGGCAACAAACACGTGATCGGCGGTTGGCGTACGTGAGCCGATCACCGCGATTCGCTGGCCACTCAGCACCGAGAGATTACCTTGGGTCCATACGCTGCGGCGGCCCGGTCGTCGCAGCACCATCATCGGCGCGAGCTCCTGCCAAGGCTGAGACTCGGAAACGGCCTCGCTGGCCCGGTCTTCAGCTCCGCGGTCTCGATTTCCTGGGGCCAGATTTCCTGGGTCCCGATTGCCTGTGTCGTAGTCAGCCATGTCACCTCCAGCCCTGATCAGCGGTCGGCACAGACGAAACACACGCGGCAGTCACATTGGACGACCGCGCGTATTGTCCTGCACGACTTCAAGCTGGCGAACCAACTCAAAGCAGCGCGCGATCAGCTCGTTCTGACCACGCAGCTCATAAAGACGCTGGCGAGTCGGAAAATCGTCGGGTGAGGATGATTATTTTTTCAGGAGGCGGGCGGCGTAAAATGCGTCAACGCCGTACCACAAGGGGTGGCTGCGAAAATCGCCGTTGGTATCCAAGAGCGGATCGGCCCATTTCAGCTGATCGTCTTTGGGGGCGCGCTGCAGGTCGGGGCGCTCGGCCAGCAATCGCTCGACAACCAGGGGGCCCTCTTCGTGGGCGAAGGAGCAGACCGCAAAGATCAGCACGCCGCCAGGGCGCACCAAATCGGCAGCGCGCCGGGCCATGGCGAGCTGCAGGCCGTGGTTAGCGTACAAGTCGACCGCACCGCGGCGGTGCCTGATCTCGGGGCGACGCCGGATGGTACCCAGCCCGCTGCAGGGAGCATCGAGCAGCACGAGGTCGAAGCTCTCCGGCTCCAGATCGATAGCGCTGCTCGCATCGGCGGCCAGGGTCCCAGCCAGGGGGGTTCCCGACTGTGCAGCGAGTTGTTCAGCGTCGTCGAGGCGGGCTTGGCCGATATCGACAGCTGTCACCTCAGCGCCAGCCGCGGCCAAGAACAAGGACTTTGCTCCACGCCCCGCGGCGATGTCTGCAACCCTGAGTCCTGGCCCCGCGCCGACCCACTCAGCCACCGCCGCGCTGGCCGCGTCCTGGGCGATCAACTGCCTGTGCTCGAATAGACGGCCGGCGAATACGCTGCCAGCAACCACCTCGAATGCACCGGGAATCTCGCCGACGCTCGCGACCTCAACCCCGTCGGCAGCCAGGGCAGCCAGCGCACCCTCACGCGCTGGCGCGACGACATGCACATGCAAGGGCGCGCGCCCCTCAAAGGCCCGCTCCATCTCGTCTGGGGACTCGCCAATCGCAGCCGCAAAGTCGCGCACACGTCCGGCAATCCAGGGCGGGAGCGCCGAAATCGCTTGTCCGGTCCATGGTTGCTCCCGACTCAAGCGGCGCAGCACAGCGTTCACAAAGCCGACGCGACCCTGGCCGATCGCGTCGCGGTTTTCGTCGATGGTCGCCGCGATGGCAGCGTGGTCGGGCACCCGGTCGAGCCAAGCCAACTGGTAGAGACCGAGCCGCAGGGCGATCAGCGCCGCCGGGTCGATCCCCTGGAGTCCGCGGTCAAGTGCGCCCGATAGCCAGTGGTCGAGGACCCGCTGCTGCCTGAGGACGCCGTAGACCAGCTCCGTAGCCAGGCCGCGGTCGGTCGGGCTGAGCGCGGGCGATTGCCGGGCGGCGCGATCGAGCGCGCCTTGGCTACCCTCGCCGCGCTGCATCACTGCCCATAGGGCGGCACCTGCACGTCTACGTGCGCCGTCGGGTTGATGTGATGGTCTCGGGCCGCGCTCGCGGGCCTGGCGGGGTCGCTTGGGAGGAGTCATCTTGCGTGCTACCTTCTCGCGACGAATCGGCCGCGACCCGCAGGCTGGCGAGCCGGTCCGATCCCAGTCAAGCGCTTGTCGGCGCGGAGTCACCCCACCCATGAGTTGGACACAGACCAAGCGCGCCATGCGACGCTGGTTACCCGCTGTTGGTACAGTGTTTTTGCTGGCTTATCTCGCGTGGAGCGCTGATCTAAAAGCAGTCAGCGCCGCGTTCGCGAGCGCTGATCTCGGTTCGGCAATCGCCGTATTGACCCTCGCCACCCTGGTCACCTGGGCCTACGACAGCGCGTGCTTGGCGTGGCTCGTCGGCCGGACGCTGGGTCATCGCGGCGAACCTGGCGGCGGCACCCTGCGCGAGCTGATGCCCCTGAAAGCTGCGTCCTATGTGCTCAATATCGTGAACTACAACGCGGCTACCCTCGGCATGGCGTGGGTGGTCTCCCGCCGAAAAGGCGTCTCCTTCTTGGAGTCAGCGGCGGCATTGGCTGTGCTCAGCTACGTCGACCTAGTCGCGCTGGCTGGGCTGGTCGTCGCTGGGCTCGCGCTCGCGCCTGAGGTGCTCGGCGGCGAAGCAGAGTTGGTCGGTCGGCTGCACATCGTGGTGGTCGCGATTTTTTCTGCGGCGGTGTTTCTGCTTTTGGCACTGCAGTCGCCTCTCCGCCTCGGTTTTCTCGATCGCCTGCGCGATATCTCGGTCCTGCGCCCGCTCGCTGCGCTAAAGCCATTGGACATGGTCGTAGGCGTCACCATGCGCGCTGGCTTTGTGCTGCTGTACGTCGGAGCCAATTACCTGCTGATGCAGACCTTTGGGATGACGCCGCGCATCGGAGCCCTCTTGGTGTTGGTCCCTGTGTTGACCGTCGTCGGTGTCGTGCCGCTGAGCGTCTCGGGTATCGGCACAACGCAGATCTTGATGCGCACCCTCTACGCGCCCTTTGTGGCCGATGGTCGGGCTGCCGGGCCCGTGATCGACGCTTGGTCGACCGCGATGATCTTCGGCTTCATCGCCGTTCGCCTGGTCGTCGCGGCGCCTTTTCTGCCCAAGGTGCTCGCCGAGCTACGTCATCGCCCCAAGGCGGACTAGCCGGGCGAACGTGGCTGCAGTTGAGCTATTGTGTTGGAAATACGGAGCTCTAGAGGAAGGACGGCGGCTCGATAATCCCGAGCAGCGCCTGATGCTCCAGCTCGCTGACGATGCTCAGCACGTCCCCGTTTTTCGCCGTGTGAACCACGCTGTAGCCAGCCACCAAGTCACGCACGGCCCCATTGGGCTGCGCAGAGGGCATGGGCTCTGGCCGGTCGTCATCCCCACGGCCTGCGGGCAGGTAGCGGACGACGGTCACCGGCTTATCGAAGGCACGATAGCGGAACGCCACCACCCGATGGCCACCGAGATGGCCGAGCCGCGCGCCGAGTAGACGCACACCGGCGCCTTCAGCGATCGGCAGGGCGCTATGACCCGGCGCAGCGCGCCGCAGCCAGTCTTGCACCCGAGCTGTCCCCGCCACTTCAGGCGGCAACGGACGCCGATGACTCGACACCAGCGCGCGTAGGTTCGCGGCCGTACGAATCGCCTCGTACTGTCCATCTTTGGCCAAGAAGTCGTCGTTGACGCCGCCGCCGATCACTTCGGTCGAGCCCACATGCTCCACCTGCCGCACAGCCATTTTGTTTTCGGATTCGCAGTACTCGACGTTGCTACGCAGCGAGCGGGTCACCCGCATGGCTGGTTTGTACCGCCGCGCCATCCGCTTGGGATCGGAGTTCCGCACCCCAGTGACGCCAGCGACCTTTGTCGGTGTGACGACCAGCTTGACGGGGGCAGCCGCCACACGCCCACCGACGTGTCCGATCATCGAACCACCAGCAGGGGCTGTCTCCACCACATACTGCCAGCCCACGGTGACCACACCGAGACTCGCCGCCAGCGCCAGCGGAATCGCCCACCGGGGCATACCGTGGCCACCCTCAGCGGCGTCCAAACCGGCACAAACCCGGCCGCGCAGATGAGAAGGGGCCTCGTCACAGCGCAGATGTTTGCGCACGCCCTCACGAAACCGGGCCGCCCGAGCGACATGATCGCGACACGGCGGACAGGCGGTAATGTGGGCTTCGAACTCGGCCCGCTCACGGCGGTCAAATTCGTCATCGAGGTAGGTGTAGTCGTACTTCCGTACGTCGTCACAAATCACGTTTCGCTCCGGATCTACAAGAACTTAGAGAAAAGAACTCCCTCACCCGGCTTTCTTGGCGCGCTTGCCACGTAGGCGGAACGCATCCATGGGGATGACCCCATCTTCATTGACTTCTGGCCGCTCGACGATGCCCTCATTGACGGCGTGGTCGAGCAATTTGCGCTGCATTTGGCGCCGCGCACGGTACAGACGGCTCATCACGGTGCCCACGGGGCAGCCCATGACTTCGGCGATCTCCTTGTAGGAGAAGTCTTCCAAGTCGGCGAGCAGCAACACGGTGCGGAAGTCTTCCGGCAGCGAGTCGATCGCCTCTTGCATGTGCGTGCTGATGACGCCGTCGAGCAGCTGCTCCTCGAGGGGCCGGTAGATGCCAGAGCCCTGGTGGTGCTCGGCGACCTGCATCTCGATGTCTGGCAACGCGTCCGCTTCAACCATCGGCCGGCGCTTTTTCGCCCGCACAATATTGAAGAACGTGTTCGTCATGATGCGAAACATCCACGCGCGGCAGTTCGTCCCCGGCTGGTACCGGTGATGATTCTTGAGCGCCTTGATGTACGTCTCCTGCACCAGATCTTCGGCGTCTGCCGGGTTTCTGCTGAGGTGCATGGCGTAGCCGTACAGCGCGTCGAGGTGAGGCATGGCCTCTTTTTCAAACTCACGTCTCGCTTTGCTCTTGGCTCTGTCTTGCCCGAAGATTCCCAACATCGTCTGTGTCTCCCTCGAATCTGCGCTCTGCCCGCTGGGCACAAGTGCCCTCCGACAGTAACAACGCACCACCCATCCCCGCTATTCCAAGATGGATAAACTTTCTTCCACGCAAGCACAGATGGGGCGCTGCGCAAGGTCGGGGCCAAGTTGACTGGGCGCTCTGAGGCCGGGCTTTCGGGCAAATCGCTGCACGGCACAGAAAAAAACCGTGACGGCGGAAAAAAGCGAGCTCAGTGCTTGACACAAAACCGCCGCTCCCTAGACTCCGCATCCGCATCGAGTGCTGCGCGCACTGCATATGCAAGACCGGTGGATGTAGCTCAGTTGGTAGAGCACGGGTTTGTGGTACCTGAGGTCGCGGGTTCAAGCCCCGTCATCCACCCCAAGGGATAGTCAGCTGTCATGGCAGCTATCACTTGATTGGCTCATTCGAAGTCAAGTCCGGTCGGCAGCCAAGCCTCTCTTCGTGAGTCTCTTGGTTGGTTCGGACGACACTTCACACACTGGCTCCCTAGCTCAATTGGTAGAGCATCGGACTCTTAATCCGCAGGTTGAAGGTTCAAGTCCTTCGGGAGTCACCCCGGTGAAGACGTACAGGCCCCCGTCGCTCGCGGCGGGGGCCTTGTCGTTTCCGGGAATGAAGACGCCACAGGCTCGCATTCGTGTGTGCCTACGCGTCTTCAGCACTTGGCAGTGCAAGCGGCCCGACGTTGCGAGAGTGGCGGAATTGGTAGACGCACCAGATTTAGGTTCTGGCGCCTTTGGGTGTGGGGGTTCAAGTCCCCCCTCTCGCACCGGGCAGCCGCATTTGCCCCCTCTTTGGAGACAGCTATGCAGGTTCAGGTCGAGTCGCTCAGCGCCGCACGTCGGCAGGTCAAAGTGCAGATTCCGGCAGGCGACGTGTCGCGTGTATGGAGTCAGGTCGTCCGCCGCATCGGCGCCCGCGTCCGCATCCCTGGCTTTCGCCCTGGCAAAGCTCCGAAACGTCTCCTCGAGCGCCGCTACGGTTCGGCGATCCGCGAGGAGGTGCTTGAGCGCGTGCTGACCAAAGCCATCCCCGACGCGATCGAAAAGGCTGAATTGCAGCCCCTCGGCCGTCCTGAACTCGACGATATCGGCGAGATCAAAGACGCCACCGAGCTCGACATCACCTTCACGTGCGACGTGCTGCCGACCCTGAGCCTCGATGGCTACATGGGCGCTGAGTACACCGTCGATCGCGTCGAAGCTGACGACGAAGACATCGATGCTGAGCTCGAGACCCGCCGCCAGCGTGCCGCCGAGGTCATCGACGTCGACGACGCCGCTCAGACCGACGATGTGGTGCGTTTCCGCTACTGCTTGCGTGCTGAAGGCCCGGCTGCAGCCGAGGAGCCCGATTGGCAGGAGCGCCGCGTTCCCGTCGGTGGCTCGATCGCTTGGTTGTCGGCCCTGGTCGAAGGCAAGTCGAAGACCGACAAGATCGTCACCACCGTCGATGTCCCTGAGGATGAAGACGGTGATTTCGCCGGCACGAAAGCCGCGCTCGAAGGCGCAATCCTGGGCGTTCAGCGCCGCGTGGTGCCGGATCTGGACGACACCCTGGCCGAGAAGCTGGGTCTCGCTGACCTCGCCGCTTTGCGCGAAGAGGCCGCCGCTGAGTGTGCTCGCCGCGCCGAGCGTCGTACGAGCCTCGCCCGCCGTCGTGCCGTCCTGGAGAGCATCCTGGCCAGCAACGAGGTGGACGCGCCCCGCACGCTCGTCGACCACGAGATCGACAACCGCATGAAGCAGATGTTCGGCGGCATGAACCTGGGTGATAACCCGGCGCTGTCCCGTTACCTCGGCGAGATGCGCGAGACCATGCGCGCCGAAGCTGAAGTCGGTGTGAAGCAGGCCCTGGTGCTGAGCCACTTGGCTGATTCGCACGAGCTCGAGGTCACCGAGGAAGACATCGACGCACGCATCGAGACGATGATTGCCGAGATGCCCGACATGGCTGACCGCATCAAAGAGAGCTTCGGCACCGAAGACGCCCGCGGCCACCTGCGCTCGCAGATCACCGAAGACAAGGTCCTCGAGCTGATCTTGGAAAAGAGCACGGTGACCGAGGGTGAAGTGCGCCATCTCCGCGACCCGGATGAAAAGCCCGAGGAAGCAGAAGCCGCCGCCGCCGAGGCTGACGAAGCCGCTGCTCCTGCTGAGGCCGCCGCCGCCGATGAGGCCGCCGCTCCTGCCGACGACGCAGAAGCCGCCGCCGAATAATCCCCTGCCGCCGGCGACCGATTGGCGCTTGCGGAATAGCGCCGGTCGCGCCAGGGTTGGGCCCGCTGTCCACACCGAGCACCGGTGGGCGTTCCTTTTCCCGTCTTGTTTGGCTGATGCCAACCTGAGAGGCGACCATGTCCTGGGTTATCCCGACCGTCATCGAGACCACCCCCCGCGGCGAACGTGAGTGGGGCATCTACTCGCGGCTTTTGCGCGATCGCATTATCTTTCTGGGCTCAGAAGTCACAGATGCGCTGTCGAATTCGATCATCGCGCAGCTGCTGGTGCTCGAGAGTGAAGATCCCAAGAAAGAGATCTCGCTGTACATCAACAGCCCTGGCGGCTCGGTGACAGCTGGCTTGGCCATCTACGACACCATGCAGTACATCCAGGCCCCGGTCTCGACCATCTGCATCGGTCAGGCGGCGTCCATGGGCGCTGTGCTGCTGGCTGCGGGTGCCAAGGGTCGGCGCTTCATGCTGCCCCACGCTCGCTCCATGCTGCACCAGCCCCTCGGCGGCTTCAGTGGCCAGGCGACGGATATCGACATCCAGGCCAAAGAGATGCTCTACATCAAAGGGCTGCTCAACGGCATCGTCGCCAAGCACACGGGCAAGACGTTGGAGCAGGTCAAAGCCGACACGGACCGCGATTACTACCTCAGCGCGGAAGAGGCGAAGGCCTACGGTTTGATCGATGAAGTGGTGCGGCGCGACGAAGTGGCATAGGTCTTTCGCGACGACCTTTTTGCAGGACATCGCGTAGATTTCTACTATCGTGCAACTATCGGCCGCTGAGCCGGTAGAGATGCGTCGGATTTCTCCCCCCGACGCCGTGGAGTCAGATGAGCGACCGTCGACGCGATGCCAGCAACCTCTGCTGTTCATTCTGTGGCAAGAGCCAAAAGGAAGTGAAGAAGCTCATCGCAGGGCCCAGTGTCTACATCTGCGACGAGTGTATCGCCCTGTGTAACGACATCATCGCCGAGGAAGTGGAGCGGGACGAAAAGGGCCCGGCGCTTCAGGCGGTGCCCAAGCCAAAAGAGCTGCGCAAGACCCTCGATGAGTACGTCATCGGTCAGGACCGCGCCAAGCGGGTGCTCAGCGTGGCGGTGTACAACCACTACAAGCGCATCGACTACCGCGGCAACAAGCGCAACGACGTCGAGCTCGCCAAGAGCAACGTGATGCTGGTCGGGCCTACCGGTTCGGGCAAAACGCTGCTGGCGCAGACCCTGGCGCGCGTGCTGAAGGTGCCGTTCACCATCGTTGATGCGACCACGCTGACCGAGGCGGGGTACGTCGGTGAGGACGTTGAGAACATCATCGTGCGTCTGTTGGAGGCGGCCGATCACGACGTCGACGCGGCGATGCGCGGTATCGTCTACATCGACGAGGTCGACAAGATCACCCGCAAGTCTGAAAACCCGTCGATTACCCGCGATGTGTCCGGTGAGGGCGTGCAGCAGGCCTTGCTCAAGATTCTCGAAGGCACCGTCGCCAACGTGCCGCCCAAGGGTGGTCGCAAGCATCCGCAGCAGGAGTTCATCCAGGTCGACACGACCAACATCCTGTTCATCTGCGGTGGTGCGTTCAGCGGGCTCGACAAGATCATCGAGCGCCGGGTCGCCAACAAGACCATCGGTTTTGGCAAAGAAGCAGAGAACATCGACACCGAAGACGTCGGGTCGCTGCTGGCGAAGCTGGCGCCGGAAGATCTGCTCAAGTTCGGCTTGATCCCCGAGTTTATCGGTCGTCTACCCGTCGTGGCCACGCTCGACGAGCTCGATGAAGACGCGTTGGTGCGCATCTTGAAAGAGCCGAAGAACTCCCTGACCCGCCAGTACGCGCGGCTCATGGAGCTCGACGGCATCAAGCTGAGCTTCACCGCTGACGCACTCAAGGCGGCGGCGGCAAAGGCGATCAAGCTCAAGACAGGTGCCCGTGGTCTGCGCGCGATCATGGAAGAGGCGATGCTCGACGTGATGTACGAGGTGCCCGGTAGCGACAACGTCGACGAAGTGGTGATCAACGAAGAGACCGTCACCCACGGCGCCTACCCCATCGTCGGTCTGAAGACGGAAGCTGCTGCGTCCTAAGCGAGCTGTTTTCGCGCTGTATCCCTGATTTTTCAGCCTCATTTCGCGTTTTGGGCGCCTGATCTCTCCGGTCGGGCGGTCCTTCTTTACAAATCCGTCTGCGGATAGGACGACCCCGCGCGCTTTTTCGCCGAGCGAGTGCATCTTTTGCGCCCCGACCCGTTGCGCGAGTTGTCTGGCGTGTTTGATTGGCCCCTGTATGGTGAGCCCGTTGCGCTCAGCCAGTAGGACTTAGGAGCTCGTATGCAGACTGCTCAATTGCCCGTCATTCCGCTTCGCGGCGTCGTGGTATTTCCCCAAATGGTCGCTTCCCTCTTCGTGGGTCGGCCGCGTTCCTCCGCTGCCCTTGAGGCGGCGCTGGCACGTGAAGACAAGGCCATCGTCTTGGTGGCTCAGATCAACGCGCGGGACAATGACCCCGCCGCTGGTGATCTGTACGACGTCGCCTGTTTGGCGCAGGTCGACAAGGTGCTGCGGTTGCCCGACGGCACGATGAAAGTGAGCGTGCAGGGCGTCGACCGCGTGCGCGTGCAGTCGCTCTCTCCCGAGGGGGAGTTCTTGAGCGCCGTGGTGAGCCCGCTGAGCGCCGAGATGGAGATTGGACCTATCGAAGGCGACCCCGTCGAAGAGCTGGTTGGGCGCGTTCGCACTGCTTTTGAGGCCTTTGCGCGCGCAAGCCGCCGGGTGCCGCCGGAGGTGGTGGCGAGTGTCATCTCGATTGAAGAGTCCGGTCACTTGGCCGATATGGTCGCCGCTCACATGGGCCTGAAGGTCGGTGAACGCCAGCAGATCTTGGCCTTGTTACCCCTCCTGCCGCGGCTCGCTCGCTTGTTGGAGCTGATCGAGGCCGAGACTGAGGTCGCCAACGTCGAGCGTCGGATCCGCAAGAAGGTCGGCGTCACAGAGAGCGCTGGTCCGCGGGTCGGTGGCGACGAGAGTGAGGGGGACGAGTTCAAGAGTGAGCTCGAAGATCTCGCCCGTGAAATCACCGACAAAGACCTGCCCGACGAGGCCAAACAGCGGCTGGAGCGCGAGTTCCGCAAGCTCAAGATGATGAACCCCATGTCGGCGGAATCCGGCGTGCTGCGAACCTACATCGACTGGGTGCTGAGCCTGCCCTGGTCGGAGATGAGCGAGGACGTGCTCGACATCGTCGAGGCGCAGCGGGTCCTGGACGCGGATCACTACGGCTTGGAAAAGGCCAAAGAGCGCATCATCGAGTACTTGGCGGTGCAGCAGCTCACCGGCGGCGTCGGAAAGGGCCCGATCCTCTGTCTCGCTGGTCCTCCCGGCGTCGGTAAGACGTCCTTGGCCAAGAGCATCGCTCGGTCGACGGGTCGCAAGTTCGTGCGCATCAGCCTCGGCGGTGTGCGCGATGAGGCCGAGATTCGCGGTCACCGGCGGACCTACGTCGGCGCGCTGCCCGGCAAGATCATCCACGCGCTGAAAAAGGCGGGCACGTCCAATCCGGTCATCTTGCTCGACGAGATCGATAAGATGAGCATGGACTTCCGGGGTGATCCGAGCTCGGCGCTGCTCGAAGTGCTCGATACGGAGCAAAACGAGGCCTTTGTCGATCACTACATCGACCTGGATTACGATCTGAGCAAGGTCTTGTTCGTCGCCACGGCCAACTTCCTGCAGTCGATTCCGATCCCGCTCAAGGACAGGCTCGAGATCATTGAGCTCGGCGGCTACACCGAGCTCGATAAGCTGCAGATCGCCAAGCAGTACCTGGTGCCGCGGCAGGTCAAGGACAACGGCCTGTCCGACATCGACGTGAAGTTCTCCGAGGAGACCCTCAAGCTGCTCATCGGTAGCTACACGCGAGAAGCCGGTGTGCGCTCTTTGGAGCGGCAAATCGGCGGTGTTTGCCGGAAACTGGCTCGTGAATCCCTGGAGACCAAGCGCAAGCGCAAGCGTCTTCGCATCACGCCGAACAAGGCCCGCAAGCTGCTCGGCGCCGAGAAGTTCACCGACCGGGCCCACGAGGGCAAAGACCGGATGGGCGTGGTCAACGGCTTGGCTGTGACGTCTGTGGGCGGTGATTTGCTGCAGGTCGAGGTCGCGGTGTTGCCCGGCAAGGGCAAGCTGACCTTTACCGGCAAGCTCGGCGATGTGATGCAGGAGTCAGTTCAGGCGGCTATGAGCTACGTGCGGGCGCGGGCTGAGGCGCTGCAGCTCGACAAGACCTTCTACGAAAAGGTCGACGTGCACGTGCACTTCCCGGAAGGCGCCGTGCCGAAGGATGGGCCCAGCGCGGGTATCGCCATCGCCACAGGTCTGGTCAGCGCGCTGACCCAGGTGCCGGTGCGGTATGACATCGCGATGACCGGCGAAGTGACGTTGCGCGGCCGGGTCCTGCCCATCGGCGGACTGAAGCAGAAGGTCATCGCTGCGCACCGAGCCGGCATCCATACGGTGCTCGTGCCGAAGGAAAATGAGCGTCACGTCGAGGACATCCCCAAGGAAGTGCTCAAGGACATGGAGCTGATCTTTGTCGAGCACGCTGACGAGGTGTTGCGCAACGCCCTGCGGCTCGAAGACGCCAAGGGGTTCCTGCCCGAGCCCTTCGGCATCAGCGCCGACTACCTCGGTATCTCAACACGACCGACGGCGCACTAGCGCCAGCCCGAACTGCGCTCAAACCTCTGATTATCAGGCAGTTAGCGCTGGGTCAGCGCGTCTGGGTGATGTAGCTCCACGCGATGCGTGCGGCCAGTCGCCCGGTCATGCCGTCTCTGTCGAAGCGCGGGTTGAGCCCGTAGATACTCAGCTGGGTGGGGCAGGGCGATGACGCCAGGGCCTCGGCACCGCGCACGATGGCGGCCGCGGGGACGCCCGTCGCTATGGGTTCGGCAACGCCGGGCGCCTGGGCCTGCGACAGCGCGCTCAGGTCGACGCTGAGCGCCACGGCCGTGCATCTCGCCGTCAACGACGACAGCTCATCGAGCAGCGAGGTGGTGGCTGTGCGCCCCTCGCCAAGGTCGGGCCACCAGCGCATCACGACGCCCTGCTCCCGCAAGAAACGGACGTGCTTGGCGCTGCTCTCGCTGCGCTGAAGTCCCCATAATACGGTGTTTTCGCCCGAAAGCTGCGAGGCGCTCTCGCCCAACAAGCGACGTATGGCGGTGCCGTCATGGGGCTCGCCTTCGTGCACAAACGCGTCGGGTCGGGCGTCGATGTTGACCAACCCGCAGCGGGCAGCACCGCCATTGCGCCGAACCCACCGACCGAGGCCGAGGATTTCGCCGTAGAGGTTGTCTTGGCTGCCGCCGATGACCATGAGTCGTGCCTTGGGAAAACGGCCGCGCAGCACGTCCGTGACCTCGCCGAGTCGGGCGTGGGTCTCGTCGGTGCGACCGGCGCTGATGAGGTCGCCAGCGTCCAAAATACTGCCCGCCTTCCAGCCCTCTGGCGCATGCAGACGCCAGAAGTACTCACGGAAGCGCTGGGGCCCGTCCACTGCGCCAAGCCGACTCCCTCGCAGGCCCGCGCCGCGATCGCTCGCTACGCCCAGCAAGATGGCTTGCACGGCGTCAGCGCTCGGGTTGCCCTCCAGCGAGACCATGAGGCTGCCCATGCGCAGGTCATCACGGCTGCGCGGCGGGGGCCTGCGGGTCGTGTCGAAGCGCACATAGCGCAAGGTGTCTGTCCCGCCCTTTTTAGCCGGACCTTCGCCGTCTCGCTTCGCCATGCGCGCCTCCTGAGTGAAAAACTAGCAGCGTGCTGCGACACTCATTTTATTGACGCCGCACGCAGCCAGGGATGGGGAAGTCGCGGCTTGCCGCGACTGGGGGCGCTCGTAGCCCCCCCATAGAACAGAAAAGTAGGAGCGTGCTGCGACACTCATTTTAATGACGCCGCACGCTCCTACGGAACCACTTTCATCTTATACTTTGTCGGGTCCTTGCTCTGGCCTTTGCGCCGCGCATCCTGGCGCAGCAACGCCTTCATCCGCGAGAGCTGCGCCTTGGACTTGCTGATCCATGCCCCACCCGCGCCAATGCGCGACGCTAGGGCGATGTTTTTCTCAAAGATCACCACCGCCCGTTTGGCGAGATGGCCCGTATGCTTGAGCAGCTCGTCCTTGTAGGCCTGCTTTGTGAGCTCATCGAGCCCATCGGGCACCTCGGCTTTGTAGATATCGTCGATCAGCCGCGCGTAGAGGTTGCCGATGCGATACCCCGCCGCCAGGGACCACTTGGGGTGGTGCAGGCGCACCGCGCGGAAGTAGGAGGACTGGGCCTTGAGGAAGAGGTTGGCTTTGTCCTCCAAGTCGCGGCGCATGCGGGCCACCGGTAGCTTGAAGCGGATGGTCTCAAACAGCTCGCGGTAGATCTCGCCGCGCTGATAGTAGGCCAGCGGCACCCAGTGACTCGTCGCGACCGGCCGCAAGTCACGGTGCCTATCGTACAGGCGCTGCGTCTTGCGAAACGCCTTATCGGCCGCGTGGATCTTCCCCGCCAGCTTGAGGTTGAGCCCCTGACGCGTGACCGCCTCCAGGTGATCGAGGACCCCCAGCTCGCCGCCGATGAGCCGGATGACGTCGGGGTCGGTCAGCATGGCGCCGTAGACGGCGCCGGCCTGTACGTAGCGTTTGCGATAGTGCAGAGATTCGGCCAGCACGAAGACCGCGTCACGGGCGTCTCGACTGCCTGCCCCATGGCGTGCGGCGTGGCGAAATCGGTCGCTGGCCTCTTTGTATCGGCCGAGGCGCATGAGCCCGAGTCCGGCGTTGTAGCGCACGGCCCCCATGCCTTCGTGATCGGGATACTCGCTGGCGATGATGTCGAAGAGCTCGACCGCTTCTTTCCAACGCTTGTCTTTGAATGCGGCGACCGCATCTGATCGCAACACCTCAAAATCGCGGACATACACGCGGCGACCTGAGGGGGTCGTGCGCACCTTGAAGACGATGGGCTTGAGCGCAATCGGTTGCGCGCCGCCGCCGCAGCCTGCCGCCATGAGGACGGCGAGCATCACGAGCACAGCTGCGCGGGCTGCTGGGAGCGGCGCATGGAGACAAGGCGCGTTGCCGTTTGGCGGGGAGTCCTGGGCCGACACGCTCACTCCTTATCTGTGGCCAGTTTACAGCTGGTAGCCCATGAATTCAGGCGATTAGTCGGCCAACAGCTTTGAGACCTCGGCGGCCAACGCTGCCCGCGCCACCTGATGTTGCTCTCCGCGGCCGAGGTGTTTGACCACGACGGTACCCGCCTGCACGTCGTCGGGCCCCACGACCACCGCGAGTGTACACCCGCGCTTGTCGGCCCGGCGAAACTGTTTCGCCAGCTTGCCTTCCAACGTGCTGACCTCGGTTGCAATTCCGCCGGCGCGCAACTCACTGGCCACGCGCATCGCATCGGCGCGGGCGGCCGCGTTAAATACCGTCACGAAGGCGGTGGCCCCATGGCTCGCAGCGGTGACCAAGCCGAGCTCACGCAGGGCAGCCAGCAGCCGATCGAGTCCCAGACTGATGCCCACGGCCGGCACCTCGGTTTTGCCGAACATGCCGATGAGCCCGTCGTACCTGCCGCCACTCATCACCGCGCCCATGGAGCTGACCTTGTCGTCGGTCAGGCGGGTCTCGTAGATGACGCCGGTGTAGTAATCCAATCCGCGGGCGATGGTCGGGTCGATGGTCACCCCATCAGCAAATCCCGCGGCCTGTAGGAGACCGAGCACCTCGCGCAACCTGTCGATCGCTTCCCCAGGACCGACCAGGGCTTCCAGGGCATCGAGGGTCGCTGCGCCACTGTCACCAACCGTTGAAAACGCCGTCATCAGTCGGTCGATCGCCTCGGCTTCCAAGCCCACTGCAGCCGCCAACTCTTTGCGAACGCCAGCCTCGCCAACCTTGTCCCACTTATCGATAGCGCGCAGGGCGAGCAGCTGCTGCCCGTCGTCGTTCACACCAGCGAAGCCCAACAACGCAGCGAGCAGCCCTCGGTGGTTGAGGTGGATACGTGCGCCCTTCACACCCAGATCGCGCAGAATCGACAGGCCGGTGCCCAAGACCTCCGCATCGGCCATGGGGCCTGCCGCACCGACGATGTCGACGTCGCACTGCATGAACTCACGAAAACGGCCGCGCTGGGGTTTGTCCGCCCGCCAGACCGGCGCGATGTGATAGCGCCGAAAGGGCACGGGCAGGGCACCGCGGTGCTGTGCAACCACCCGAGCGAGCGGCACGGTCAGATCGTAGCGCATGGCCACCTGACGCTCGCCGTGATCGGCAAACTGATACAGGAGCTTGTCGCCCTCATCGCCGTACTTGCCGGTCAGAATCTCCGCATATTCCAGGGTCGGCGTATCGAGCGGGCTGAAGCCATGGCGCCCGAAGGTCTGCTCGATGGTCCGGATCATCTCGCGCCTGGGGATCATGTCCTGGGGCAGGTAGTCGCGGAATCCTTTGAGCGTGCGGGGTGTGATGCGCTTGGCCATCTCGGGTCCTCCTCGTGGCCGGCGAGATTGCCCGACGACGGCCTCGCGGGAAAGACCCCACGGAAAAGGGTCACGGGTCTCCTCTATTTGGCAAAGTGGTATGACCAGTTGACAAGTTGATGTGTGATTGGTTAAAAGACGGCCACCGCCACCCGCTTGAGGTCGCGGCAAGGAGCCATCATGACCCTGCGCCCCGTCGCCCGTGCCTCACTGAGTGACCACGTCTTCGAGCAGCTGACCACTGAGATCGTCGAAGGGCGCTTTGAGCCCGGCAGTCAGCTGCCGTCGGAGCGGGCGTTGTGCGAGGCCTTGCAGGTCAACCGCGGCGCCATTCGCGAAGCGGTCAAGCGGCTCGCACAGGCCGGGTTGGTCGACTCACAGCACGGCAGTGGTCACCACGTGCTGGATTATCGGCGTTCTGCGGGCCTCGACCTGCTGCCGAGGCTGCTTTTCCGGGCCGATGGCGATGTCGACCTGCGGGTCGTGCGCGGCGTGATGGAGATGCGCTTGGCGGTCGGTCCTGACGCCGCTGGGCGCTGCGCCAAGCGAGCTGATGCTGGCTGTCATGCCGCACTGAACGCCCTGGTGAGCCAGATGGAAGCGGCCGCGGATGACACCGAGACGTTGCAGGACCTCGCCGTGCAGTTCTGGGACCGGATCGTCGACGGCAGCGACAACATCGCCTACCGCTTGGCCTACAACGCGATGAGTGAGGTCTACAGCCTGGTTCGGCCGGCGTTGATCGAGATCTTGGCGCCCGAGATTCGCGATGTCGCGCGCTGTCGCCAAATCGCCGAGGCGGTCAGTGCCCACAACGAGCCGTTGGCGACCGAGATTGCGCGTGCCTTGTTGGCCAAGGGCACCACCGCGCTCAGCGACGCCATGGATGCCTTGGATTTCACGGAAGCGCCGTAGGAGCCCGGCCCCACCATGCACCGTTTTGTACGACATGAGGAGAAGAAGATGACCCTGTCCGTAGCTGCACCAGCCGTAAGCCCCGGCATGAGCCGCCCCAAGAAGTCCGGCCCTTCCCCCAGCAAGTTGTCATCGGCCCCTGGTGGCTCGATCTCCCTGCTCCAGGCATGGAAGACCTTCCTGGCGCACCCCAACGCGTGGCTGCTGATTACAGCCCTCATCGGCACGGCGACGATGCGCGTCATCACCGGTGACTTTACCCCGTGGGATGCGCTCATTGTCGTGGCACTGGTCGCCTTTCATCCCTTCCAGGAGTGGTTGATCCACGTCTATGTCCTGCACTGGCAACCGCGAAAGTGGGGGCCGCTGACCATCGATTTCGAGCTCGCCAAGCGTCATCGCCATCACCACGTCGATCCATGGGACATGCCGACGGTGTTCATCCCCAAGCGCACGCTCTGGTTTGCTGTCATCGCGCATTCGGTCGGTTGGCTCGCGATTATGCCGACGCAAGGTCTCGCGTGGACTGGGTTGGTTACGGTGACGATGATCGGGCTCGTCTACGAGTTTACTCACTACATCGTGCACACGACCTACAAGCCCAAGAGCAAGACCTACAAGCGGATTTTCCGCTACCACCGATTGCACCACTTCAAGAATGAGCACTTCTGGTACGGCGTGACGATGCACCAGGGCGACCGTGTCCTCGGCACCTTACCCAAGCACCAGCGGGACGTGCCCACCTCCCCAACCGCACGCAACATCGGCGGGGTCGCGGCTGGTGACTGCGACGTCTGAGCTTCGCCTGACCTGCGCCGCTCGGTAGGCATCTCTTGGCGACCGGTTGCGCACGGCCCCGGTCCCGCCGACACTGCCGCCGAGAGGCACGTTTTTCGCCTCGGCGCGAGACCCAATGAAGACCCTGCTCCCGGCTGTGTTGACTGTCCTTTCGTTTGTCTTGGGCGGCGCCGTCATGTTTGGGCTGGTGCAGGCCCGCGTCGTTGCGTCGCCGGTCGATCCCACCGGCCTGCCGGAACACAGCCACGGCGAGGCGGCAGACGGCGACATCGGCGTCAGTCTTGGCGAGTACCTGAAATTGCCCAAGATGCCAAAGATTTTGCCGCGCCAGACCAGTCGCATCATCTATCTGAACCGGGAAGGCGTGCGGCTGCGCCCAGGCACCGACAACGCGGCCCACAACGAGTCGTCCATCGTGCGCGGATCGGGGCTGGAAGTCGCCGATGTGCCCGCATTTTCGGGATCTCAGCGCTCCTGGCGCCGCATCGTGAAGTGCCTGGAGAGCAAGTTCAAACCCTTCGGCGTGGTCGTGACAGACCAGCGGCCGGTGCATTCTGACAACTACATCATGGCGACCTTTGGCGGCACGGCGCGGCTGTTGGGTCGCACTCGCAAGTCGTCGTCGCACACCGGCGGACTGGCGCCGTTCAACAGCCGTAGCATCCCTGGGGCGGTGGTGTTCATCTTCTCAAGCAC
>JAGSHB010000209.1 GCA_023954815.1 Myxococcales bacterium
AACTCGAGCCAGCAGATGTTCCCAGGCCCTGGGCTATCGCGCACTGCCATGGCTTCCTGCGTGACAACGGGCAGCTCTATGCCCTGGACCTGCAGCTCCTTGAGGCCCGTTGTCAGCGTTCTCAGCTCACGACGCGCCACTTTGGCGTTCAACAGGCTGCTCGCAGCGACGACTTTGATACCCAAGAGGGCCCCGCGCTTGTCCAAGGCTATCGGCTGGAGGGGACTTGGGTGCACCGTCGCCCGAACTTGACCACCGCCAGCAGGAAAGAAGCCCCACTGCTCAAGCGTCACATCTATCTTTGCGCCCATCTTGCGGAGCGCGGGCAGCCAAGACTGCTGTACAAAGGCAAAAGGCGGCGCAGAAGAGACGTGTGTACCGCCGCGCACCGTCACCGTTGACACGCCGTCTGCATGCAAAAGAGCGGTAGCCACGGTTTGCAGCAGCACGATGGCGCTCCCCGCTGCGCCCACAGCGAAAGCGTACTCGCCCGCGACCAACCGCCCTGGTTTGAACTGCAGCGAGGTACAATTGAGCGCCGCGCCCGTCACCTCCGCTTGGCAGACCTCAGCCATGGCGCGCACAACGGCAAGATGAGATCTCAGCAAACCCGGCATCTTGCAGTCCTGACGAAAGCGCTCCAGCGCAAAACCACGCCCGGTTACAGCAGCTAAGCACAGCGCCGAACGCAGCACATGGCCACCGCCGACCCGGCCATCCAGCGCAACTAGCTCCTGCTCGTCATCCCGCGGTGAAGCGATCTGCATCCTGACATCCCCCAAATCACGTCCGTAGACAGCGCCATTCCTACCCGGCTCTTCCTAGAAGAGCCACGCTAGATTATTTTGTATCATCGATGATAAATATATATCACCCGCAATCAGCGGTTGGAGAGCTCATCATGATGGGAGTGCGCAGGCCGCTTACCGTGGTCGGATTTTATGCCCCCGATAGCGATAGCGGGGGGACGCGTCGTTGGGAGCGTTGGCGGCCGACGTTGTCGCTCATGCAGCATCCCGATCGCATCGTCGATCGTTTGGAGCTGCTCATCGCGCCGGATCAGCAGGCTGATGCTGCGGACCTTCTCATTGATATTGCTTCGATTTCTCCAGAAACGACCGTCGTTGTGACACCCATGCATCTAGCTAGACCATGGGATTTCGACGCTGTGTATAGCGCGCTGTACGACTTTTCGCAGTCACTTCACGGCGATTTTGAGTTGCTGGTTCATGTGACGACGGCGCCCCAGTTGGCGCAGGTGGCGCTCTTTGCCCTGACCGCCGGCCGGTTCCTGCCGGGACGGCTCCTGCAGACCTCACCGGGTGAGGGGCATCACCGCCCTGGTTGGCTGGAAATCGACTTGGCACCCTCCCATTATCCGCAGATTGCGGCGCGGCATGTCGCTGCGAACCAGGACGCCGTGCATCATCTGCGCTGTGGCATGACGACGCAGCATGGCGGGTTCAACCAACTGACGACCGCGCTCGCCCAGGTGAGCGTCGCCTCAGACGCGCCCATCTTGCTCACCGGTCCTGCTGGCGCTGGGAAGCGTGAGTTGGCGACTCGGATTGCGGAGCTTAAACGGGATCGTGGGCTGGTGACGGGGCCATTGGTGACGGTGACTTGCGGCGCCCTGGGTACTGGCGAACAGGCCATGGAGACCCTATTTGGTCGCGCCGCGGGTCAGGGCAGTGGGACAACGGGTCAGCGCGCAGGGCTGCTGCGCTCGGCGGCTGGCGGCGTGGTCTTTATCGATGATGTCGACGAGCTACCATCAGCCGCTCAGGCGATGCTGCTGCGGACGCTGGACACCGGTTCCTATCTGCCGGTCGGGGCCAACGAACCGGTGGCGAGCCACTTTCATCTGATCTGCGGGACGAGTCAGGACCTGGATGCACGGGTCAAGGCGCGACAGTTTCGGCATGAGCTCTTGGCGCGCATCGATATATGGCGGTATTCGCTACCCAGCCTGAAGGCGCGGGTCGAGGACATCCCCCTGTATGTGGACGCAACCTTGGCGCGTCGTGCCGAGCGGCGTGGTCAGCGCGTCGTGATGGAAAAACGCGCCCGCGAGACCTTTCTGGCCTTCGCCATGGCGCCGACAACTGCCTGGTCGAGCGGTTTTCGGGACTTGAGTGCGGCGGTGGAGCGCATGGCGACCCTCGCGCCAAGCGGTCGCATCACAGCAGACCTGGTCAGCGAGGAGATCGACCGGCTCAAGGCACGCTGGGGCGAGCATGTGCCTGATACCGAGCCAGATTGGGTCGACAAACTGATGGGCGAACGGGCCGCCGAGCTCGACCGCTTCGACCGGGTGCAGCTCGCGGACGTCTTGATTGTCTGCCGGGCGTCGAAGTCTCTGTCAGCGGCTGGTCGTACGCTTTTTGCCGCCTCGCGGGCCCGGCGTACGTCGAAGAACGACTCGGACAGGCTGCGGAAGTACCTCGCGCGTTTTGGTCTGAGTTGGGCGGATGTTGCCAAGTAAGCTCGGAGCGAATAGGTCGACTCAGCGCCATTGACCAGACGATTCAGCGATTTTGGCGGCGCCCTACCAGACGAGGCGTTCGCCGTTCATGTGCCAGAACCCACCGGTGCTCTCCAGCGTCAGCTCATCGACCCGGGCGACGAGCCCAGCCGCGCTCTCATCGACGTCGACCAAGCCGTTGCCACCGGTCATGTCGGTGCGTACCCAGCCTGGATGGAGCAGCGCGACGGCCACACCCGCGTCCTTGAGGTCCATCGCCATGGACTTGCCCGCGGCGTTTAGGGCTGCTTTGGACATCCGATAGGCGTAGCTGCCGCCCGAGGTGTTGTCACCGACCGAGCCCATCCGGCTGGTCAGCAGCGCCACCTTTGCGCCTTGCGGCAGTTGCTCCCGCAGCGCTGAGACGACCCGCAGCGGCCCGAGCGCGTTGACGTCGAAGAGCTGCTTGCAGGTGGCGGTGTCCGGTTGGGATAGGTTCGAGCGCCGCAGGACGCCAGCGACCACCCACAGCACGCCGATGGTCTCGCCGGCCAGAGCGGCGGGCAGCCCAGCGACGGCGGCATCGTCGGTCGTGTCGATGCCTGTGACGACGGAAACCCCGGGTTTGTCGGCCAGGGCATCGAGCGCAGCGCTTGATTGGCGACAGACGGCGACGACCTGTTCGCCGCGCTCTGCGAGCTGTCGCGTGAGTTCAAGGCCAATGCCGCGGTTGGCGCCGACGAGGATGTGGGTGGTCATGAAGAGCTCCGGAGACGAGGCGGGTGCGAACGCGCCGATGGAGCATCACCTGGCCGGTGGTCGTCAATAGGTCTGTGCGATCCCTCGCTGTTGTCATGGGGCTGTGTGGGGCGTGTGGTCCCCATGGCGATACCTCCTTGCGGGGTTGTCATGGCGGCCCCCAGCGTCATTTGGCACCCTGGCTCCGCACCGCGATGACAGGTTCGCACGGCAAGCGTCGGCAAAAAGCTCGGCCAGCCGTCGCCCGATCTGTGACGGTGCACCGATTCGCTCGCCCCCCGGAGAGCATCTCACTGCCTGAGTTCACGCGAATCAGGCGTCGATTCTTTGTCTTCGCGTCTCGGCGCGTGGTTGGGGCCCATGACCGTCTTCGCATCGCCACGTGCACACCTGAAGGCAGAGCTGCTGCGGGTCCAGCATTGGCTGCGGCGCTATCAGCAGCGGCACGCGCCGCGCTACAAGCCCTCCAATCAGGGCTATTTGCACGCTTTTGTGACGACCGAGGAGATGGCCGACATTTTGAACTCGGCCGTGACGCCTTCCCTACAACCCGACGATAATCTGGCGCTGCTACGCCAGCAGATCGATGAGCGCGTGGCTGCTTCCACTGCCGCCGGCGAGCATCTGCCACTGACCGAGTTGCGCGCGCGCCTATCGCTCGACCAGGCAGGCTATGATCTGGTCGTTGCCCTGCTGGCGCCCGAGGTCTCCGTCGACCTGCAGCGGGCGTACCGTCACGCCTATGCCGACTTCACGCAGAAGCACGGCTCCTGGCTGTTCTTCGTCGAGCTGCTCGCGGAGGCCGGGCACAGTGCAGCCGCCGTGGAGCGCTGGCTCCGTCCTGGCCAAGGCCTGATGACCTTGGGCGTGGCGCTGCTCGAGGCGACGACAGGCGAACTGGCCGACGCGCCGCCGTCTCGGGTCACCGTTGTCGCTGCGCCGCGGCTCGTGTCCTGGGCCACCTATGGCACAGCCGTGCAGCCCCGCTTGTCGCCCGCCGTGGAGCGTCGTGGTGCGACGGACGACGTCTTGGTGATGCCACCGGACATCATGACCGAAGTGATGGCGGCGCTGGCCTGGGTTCGCGGCGCGCCGCGTCGTCGCTTGCTGATGGTCGGGCCGGATGGGGCTGGCCGCCGGGCCCTCGTGACCCGCTTCGAAGGCGCCTTGGTGGCCTTGGACGTCGGGCGGCTGCCCAAAGAGGCCGACGCGCGCCAGCGAGTGCTCCGCGAAGTGCACTTGGAGGCGCGGCTCGCCGATACGACGCTCTACGTGCGCGGCCTCGACAGTTTGCCTGCCCAATCGGACGACGACAGCGGTCAGGCCTCAGCCCTCGACGCCCTTCTTTTTGGCGAACAGCCCCTCATCTTGGGAGCTGAGCGCGGGATTCGCGCGCTGCGGGGCCGGTTGGGGCACGCGGATGGCGAAGTGCTGGAGGTGCGACTGCCCATGCCAACCGGGGCGCAGCAGCGTCAGATCTGGCAGACGGTCGCGCCCGATGCTGAGCTGCTTGAGCCCGGGGTCGATTTTGCGCAGCTCGTGGCCCACTACAGCCTCACCGGCGGCGCCATGACCCGGGCCGTGGCTGCTGCGAGCGCCCAGGCCATGACGGCGTCGAACAAGGTCATCACCGCCGAGGCCATGACCCAAGCCCTACGCAACCAACTCAGCCATGCGCTCGGCGACTTGGCCACGCGCGTGTCCACCCACTTTGAGCGCGACGATCTGGTGGTCGAGCCGCTCATTACCCAGCAGCTCTCTGAAATCACAGCTCTCTTTCGCGATCGCGAGACCCTGATGACCCGCTGGGGCTTTGGTCACAAGATGCCCTATGGCCGTGGATTGACGGTGCTCTTCGGTGGTCCACCAGGCACGGGCAAGACGATGGCGGCCGGGGTTATGGCGGCGGAGTTGGGCCTAGAGCTGTTCAAGGTCAACCTCGCCCAGGTCACCGACAAGTACATCGGCGAGACGGAGAAGAAGCTCGAGCGCATCTTCGACGAGGCCGGCCGCGGTCAAGCGATCCTGCTCTTTGACGAAGCCGACAGCCTGTTTGCGCGGCGCACCGAGGTGACCTCATCGACGGACCGTTACGCCAACGCCGGGGTCAACTACCTCCTGCAGCGGATGGAGTCGTACGACGGCATCACGGTCCTGACGACCAACCTTGAGGGCAACCTCGACCCGGCTTTCCGGCGGAGAATTCGGTTCAAGCTGACCTTTGCACCGCCCAACGCCGACCAGCGCTTTGAGCTTTGGCAGTCCATGCTGCCGGCCGAGGCGCACCTTGGCGGCGACATCGATGTCGACGAGTTGGCCGAGGACTATGAGCTCGTCGGCGCCGACATCTTGGGGATCATCTACAAGGCCTCCGCGCGGGCGGTGGCCAGCAACTCCCTGCTAACCCATGAGCTTTTGTTGGCGGCTGTAGAAGATCTGCACCGCGAGCGCGGGATTGTGGTACGCCGGAGACGCTCACTATTCGACGACCCTTAGCCTCACACCACCGCGGATGTGAGCCATCGCTATTTGTTCAATAGGAACAGGTCATGAAAGACAAGAACGAAAAGAAAAATCAGCCACCGGTCGAGCAGCCGAAGTCCAAGGACAAAAAGACGTCCGGCAAAGGCGACGGCAAAGACAAGCTTGCCCAGAGCGACCTGAACAAAGCCGAGGGGCTCGATCGTGAAAAAGACGACAACCGCCTCGACGGCTTTGGGCCGCTGCTGACGCCGAAGGTCACCGAGCTCAAGAAGAAGGCGGGCGGCAAGGAAGAGCCGAGCAAGGAAGAGGCGCCGGGCGACAAGGAGGTCGCTGAGGTCGAAGGCGGCGCAGAGGTGCTGGTCGAAGGTGAGGTGCCGGTCGAGGAGGTCAAAGGCGGCGGCGGGCTGGAGAAGGTCGAGTCGAAGCTCGAGACCGTCGGCAAGCTGCCTCAACCCCTGCAGTTGACCGCTGGTTTGCCACCCGTGGCCAAGCTCCCGAGCTTGCAGATCAAGGCTGCGGCGACGAAGGAAGAGGCGGCGACCACGGGTCTGGTGACGGACATCGCCAAGGACATCGACGGCGGCCGCCATGACCTCAAAGCCCATATTCTCGGGCTCCACTCCGGCTTGAAGACCACCGCCATCGACCAGCGCTCCCGGCTCAACCTAGCGGTGATCGAGCAGTCGACTGCCATCGAGAAAGCGGCCATCGACGCCGGAGCCGCCGTCGCGACCGCCTTCGTCAAGCAGGGGAGCGCGGCCAAGGTTGTGATCGGGTCGGCCAAGATCAAGGCAGACGCGGAACTCGACGCCAAGCTCAAGCCGCAGATGGACACGCTGATCGGCTACAAGGCGCGGATCGACGCCCTGAGCACGAACCTCGCCGCGAACATCGGCGCCAAGTTTGATGACCTGGAGGCGCAGCTCAAGCTGACGGCCAAACAAGCCATCGCCACGGCTCGGCAGACCGGCAAGAGCAAACAAGAAGCCCTGCAGGTGGCGACGGTCGACAAGGCCAAGAACGACTACGACAAGCGCAAGAACAAGGCCGCCGGGGACGCCGCTATTATCGCCGCCCAGGATGCGGAGGCCGCCATCGAGAAGTCGTTGGAGGAGGCCCTGGCGTCCATCCCGGAGCAGCGCGCGAAATACCTCGCCGCGGCGGAGAAGTCCCTCAAGCTGCGCCAGGAGCACGTCAATTCGGAGATCTTGCGCTTGGAGACCGCAGCCACGGAGGCCAAGAGCACGCTGGCCCAGGGGATGAGTGGGCTGGAGGCGGCCTACAAAGCGCAGTGCGACACGATGACAGACAACGCCAAGGGCCAACTGATCGTCGAAGCAGAAGCGCTGATCGAGGAGCTGAAGAAGGTCACCACAGCGCACCAAGAGGCGCTCGACCTCAGCCTTCTGACCGCCGGCGAACAGCTCCAAGAAGCCGCCGATTGGTCCGACAGTCAGTTCACCGGGCTGTCGGAGCGCTTCGATGAGTGGACCGGGCTCGTCGGCGATGTCGACCAAGCCTCGCTGAAGAGCTTTCAGACCGACTTGGCCGCCGCCCAGGCATCGACCCAGGAGCTGTTTTCTGAGCATGTGGCCATCGTCGACGCTTCGATCATCCGCGAGACCGACAACGGCATCACCATGGCGCGGGAAAAAGGCGCCAGCGGGGCCGGGGCGCTCACCCACTACGGCAAGAACATGGCCGCCGGCATCCCACAGCTCACCGAGAGCTTGGCCGCGACCGTGCAGCAGATCACCGCGTCGGCGATGACGCCGCTGGACGCGATCCTCACGGAAGCGGCGCCGTCCATCCAGGCGCTCGGTACCGATCTGACGACCCTGGAGGGCGCGACGGATGTGGTCGCCGGGCTCACCAAGCAGCGCGCAGAAGAGTTCGAAAAGGGGGCCAACGAGGTCGTGACCACCAAGCTGGCCACAGAGACGAAGGCGCTGATCAAGCAAGCGCACGGTCAGGTCATCAAGTCTCCGGGTGGCTGGACGTGGGCGCGGGTGTTGACGGCCGTGGTCTCCGTTGTGGGCTCCGCTTTCGCCATCGCCGGGCTGGTCGCCTGGGGCATCCCGGCGGCGTCGACCATCCTCCTCGCTGGCGCCGCGTTCACTGCCATCGGCCAGATCAAAATCGCCGTTCAGGCCAAGATGGCGGGCGAAAAGCTCACGATTGGCAAGCGCGCGAAGGAGGCACTGATCTCGTTCACCACCGGCACGCTCGCTGCCATGGGCGGCATGCTGATGGCCGCCGTACCGATCCGCGGCGTGCTGTCCATCGTCGAGCTGACCCCGGTCTTCGCCGCGATCAAGGCGTTCGTCGTCTGGGCGACCGAGAGCCTGGGCGCCAAGATCGCCGCACGCGCCGTCATCGGCATGCTGCCGCGGAAGATCGACACGCTCATTCAGTGGGTCCGCAGCAAGTCACCCAAGCGCAAAAAGAAGCTGGCTGAGCAGCAGCTGATGCTGGAAGAGGAAGAGGCAGCGCTCAGCGCCGAGGAGCGACTGGAGCGGTCTATTGAGCGCGACAACATCGACGCCATCAAGAACCCGAAAGCCTATCGTGGCGGCACCGCCACCGCGGCGGCGGGCCATATCGTCAAAGGCTTGATCGGAGGATAGCGCCATGATCGATGTCTCTGACCTGTGGTTCGACGCGGCTGGTTCGCGCTACTTTTCAGGTGCCAACAACCCGGCTGCGCCCGCGCCCGGCTCGCTGACCTTGCGGCGGTTGGCGATGGGGAGTGATGGCCAACCGCGCTCGACCCTGGCCGACGTGACGCCACCGAGCGACGGTGCCTCGTCATCTGATGGCGCGGACGCGGTCCAGCCAGCGAGCACGGGACTGCAGCCAGTTGAGAGAGAGGCGGCGGCGGCGGCTTTGGGCACCTACTTCGACACGCTGACTGCTCAGACGGAGACGCTATTCCTTCAGCTGCTCCCGTCCGAGGCCGAGATTGCGGGGTTCGACGTCCAGACCTTGCCTCAAGATCCTGAAGCGCTGCTTGATGTGGTGCGCAATTGGCTGCTGAAGCCCGAGCGGGTCACCCGAGTCATGGGGCAGCTGCAGCAGGTCACCTTGCAGCTCGCCAATGGGTTGGAGCTGACCGCTGCCGTGGACGATGAGGCGCTGAAAGCCCGGATTGCTGGGGTGCGTGAGGTGTCAGGCGCTTTTGCAGAGATGACCACGGAGCTCGGTCGCAAGCGGTTGTTCGGTGACGGTCGCAAGCTGAAGGCCTTGGCCAAGCAGCTCGAGCAGGCCGCCGGTATGCTGCCCCAGCGCCGAGAGCAGCGTGCCTCCTACAAGGCGTTCATGGCGCGGATGGCTGCGGTGCCCGACCCAGTCGCCGATGCCGATTTGGCTGCGATCTTTCCCGGCTAGCTCCCCAAAGCCCCCCACCAACGAACCAGCCGCCACAGGGCGAAGAGTGTCTTGCGATGGTCGGCGCGGCCGGCGATGTGGCGCTCGGTCCAGCGGGTGATGGCCTTTGCGTCGAGCCCGGGCACCTGCTGTACTGCTTCCGGGCGCAGGTCATGGCGCATCCGCGAGGCAAAGGGCCCACGCATCCAGGCGCTAAGCGGCACGCCGAAGCCCTTCTTGGGCCGATTGACGATCGGTGCCGGCAGGTACTTGGTCGCCAGGGCGCGCGGGATCTGTTTGCCGCGTCCGCCGTGAACCAGCTGCTCTGAGCTCAGGCCGTAGGCCAACGCGAGCACATCCCGGTCGAGCCATGGCGCCCGCACCTCGACCCCGTGGGCCATGGACGCGCGGTCGACCTTTTGCAGCACCCCATCGGCTAAATAGGTGCGCGCGAGCAGCCTACGCTCGCGGTCTTTGCGGTCTCGGCCACCGGATTCGGC
>JAGSHB010000238.1 GCA_023954815.1 Myxococcales bacterium
CACTACATGGCGACCCACGGCAAGTCGTTGGACTTCAATCTGTGCCAGCTCGACTGGAGCTTCGCGTGGATTGTTCCGGCGCTTTAGCGCGCTCGATGCCCCATCGGCTGCCCCCTCTGAAGGAGTACACAATGAGACGACGACTTTATCCTTGCCGCGCTGTCGCTACAGTCGCGATGGGCGTGACCCTTGCCGTCATAGGCGCTTGTGGCACATCGAATCCCCCGTCCAACACGGGCACCTCGGATATCGCGGCCGGTGACTCGCAAGAGACGACGGATGGCAGCGGTACTGTCGGTCATGACGTCGCGACAACGGCTGATGCGCCCACGCATGGAACCGACAGCGGCAGCGCGCAACACGCCGACGGAAGTGCGGTCTCTGACGCTGAGGACGTGGCCAGCAGCGCCAGCGATACCGCGGCGGGCGGCACGCCGTGTAGCCTCGTAGCGACGAGCGGTCATCCGCAGGCCAAGGAGAAGTTGGCGACTGCGGAGCATGTGCTCGACAACACCGGTGCCGCCGTCGATGTGGCGAGTATCAAGGGTAAATGGACGGTGCTTTGGTTCTACCCGGCTGCCCAAACGGCCGGTTGAACTGCCGAGGGTTGCGGGTTCCGCGACCGCCAAGACAAGTTCAGTGCGCTCGGTGTGCAAATCATCGGTGTTAGCTTCGATAAACCTTCCAAGAACGCCCAGTTCATCAAGGCGGAGTCGTTCAAATTTCCGCTGTGGAGCGACACCAAACGCGAGCTCGCGCTGTACTACGGCGCCGCCAAGTCGGCCTCGCAGTTCTTTGCTAGTCGGGTGACGGTGGTCGTCGATCCTGCTGGACAATGGCGCTTATTTTATTCAAGCACGGCCATCGGCTTCAATATGTACGACCACCCTGGCGTGGTGTTGAACGATGTAACCGCGCTCGTGACGTGCACACCCTAGTGCCACCGTTGCAGCGCCCCTTCTGAATCACCCGACCAAGTTTGACATGCCGACCATGGACGCGGACCCTATGCGACTCGCGCTCGCGGCTGCCCGCGAACGCTCCCTCGCCGAACCGGATGATCGACAACGATGACCACGCCTTCCGCACTCTGGACTGCCACACTGCGCACCGTCCCTCTCGCGATTTTGGTGCTCCTCAGCGCCTGTGAACCGACCCGGGCCCCACTGGACGACCAGCCCTGCTCCGGCACGCAACACTGCCCAGCGACGGGCGAGTGGACGTGCGACCTGGTGAAGAAGGTCTGCGTGAAATGCGAAGGCGCCTGTCCAGGTACCGGCGCTGAGACCAATGATGTGGGCACCGTAGATGCTGGCGCTGACGCCGCCACGACCACCGACGACGTGGCTACTGGCGCAGACGCGCTCTCAACGTCAGATGCCGCGGCCGCTGACGCCTCTGCGCAGGTCGCGTCCTGCGTGGGCCGCTGTGGGCAGTATGATTCCAATTGGCTGTGCAACTGCGACGACGGCTGCGCAGAGTTCGACGACTGCTGCCCCGATCTGGCTGCAGTCTGCGAGACAGCAGCCGACGCCAGCGGTGGCAGTGACGCGGGTTCGACGAGCGATAGCGCCGCCCTACCCGATAGCGCAACAGGCTCCTAACTCACCTGCTCCTCAGCAACCCGTAGGGGTCCTCTTTGCTTACCCCTTATAACGTCATCTCGGATGAGCCGGTCGAACCCTTCGAGTTCGTGCCCGTGACGCCTAGTCCAGATGCACCGACATTGCCGCCGAGTGTGGCGGGTCGGATTCTCGTCGATGTCATCCACGACGGCGCCCACATTCCGGCGCAGTTCCAGGTGGATGACCGCGGCCACCCCATCGCATTTGAGCAGTACCGGTCGGCCTATTGGTTGGAGCGTGACTGGGGCGCCTGTCTCGTCGCCGAAGCGGTCTGCCGGCACCTGGGCGTACCGGGGTACTACCGCATCAACATCGCCCGCGTTCTCATGGATTTCGGTCGGTTCCCCGGCCTCACCCAGAAGGACGCGGACCACCTCGACCGCTACGCTATCAACTATCCATTCTCAGAGCTCCTGGGATTTCAGCAGAAGCGGCTCGTGCTGCAGGATCTCTACGACAAGATCTCTGTAGGCGTCGACCGGGCGGTCCGTGGCACCATCACCAAGATCGCGATTCACACCTATGACAAGCTCAACCGAAGCGGCACACCGCGCCCTGAAGTCAGCATCTGCACCCAGCCCGATAGCTACAACGCCGATAGCGAGCTGCCCTTCGGCGTATTCGACCCGCTGTACCCAGACGTGCTAGCCGAATACACCGCCGACCGCATTTTGCGCGACCGCATTAGCCTGACCTTCGAGAAATCTGGCTACCGGGCCGCGCACAACTACCCCTACACCCTGCCCGACGGCAGCATCGAGGTACGTTCTCAGGTGTGGGCGTTCTTTCGCTTTCTGCGTCGCAAGTTCGAAGACGAGCACCCTGACACGGCGCTCCAAACCGGCTACGAACTCGCCTGGAAGATGCTCTGCGACACCAACCTCCGCTCGACCACCAGTGAGGCGCTGCGAAGTTACCTCTACATGTACCGCAAGCCCCCCCCTGGCCAGGAGGGTGAATTCGCGGCGGCCCAGCGGGCGTACCAGCACATCCAGCGCTTCCTCATGAAGGATCACACCGAGCTGGTCATTGGCTACCGCAAGAGCCCTGAGCGGCTGAGTTCCCTAGGGCTCGAGGTGCGCAAAGACCTGGTCTACAAATTCGACCGCACTGGCCGCGTTCCGCTAGAACCGAAGCCCGATGCCGCCGACAAAGTCGGGAAGGTGTTGGCACAGGCGATCTACACGTACCTGAGCTCAGACAAGGGTCTCGTCGACTCATGATGTTCCATCGACCGATTTGCGACACACAATACAATGGTTTTCGCCGCAAATTGCTTCAAATATCTGATAATCTCCGCCTCCACGCTTCCACATTCCGGTGCCAGCAGGTCCCCGTGTGGCGCACCACATCGATCCGCCCGCGCTGGTGCGAACCCAGCCGGGATAACACTCGCTCCCACGGGGATTTGGCATGATACGGCCCCATATACGACGGCTCTCGCTGCTTGTGGCAATCCTAGCGGTGACCAATTGGGGATGTGGCACACGCCCAAACAACGGCGGTGGCGGTGGCTACTTGATTCTTCCAGCGGACGGGATCGGTGCGACGTTCGGGTCGGACACAGGTGGTCCAGTCACTTTTCGTTCCGACGCAGGACAGACGTCGAGTGATGGCTCACTTGGCGCCGATACCTTGGGAAATGGGCCCCTAGGCGACGGCAGCGGCGGGGCGGGAAACGGCGACGGACTCAGCGATGGTCAGACGTGGACCGATGGCAGCCTCTCCGGAGACACCGCGGGCACGACGAGCGCCGACGGGGGTAGCAACGCTGGTGCGGATACAGGCGCCGTTGATGTCAAAGCTAGCACGGACATCAACGGCAGCTCGGACGCAGGTGGCAGCTCGGATGCAGGCGGCATGGCCAAGGACATCAAAATCCTGCCAACCCCCGCCGACAAGGACGGCGACGGCTTCTCGCCGGCTGGCGGCGATTGCGATGACAACGATCCCACCGTGAATCCAGCGGCGAAGGAGACCTGCAACAAGAAAGACAACGACTGCACCGGCATCCCGGACGACGTCGACATGGACGGCGATGGCTACTCAGTCTGCACAGACGACTGCGACGACACTGACATCAACATCAACCCTGCCGCTGGCCGCGTGTGTACCAACGGCAAGGACAACGACTGCAGCGGCGTCATCGACGCCCAAGAGGACGGCGACAAGGACGGCTTCAAAGGGTGCTCAGATTGTGATGACTATGACAGCAGCGTGAACCCGGCGTCCTTCGAGCTACCTGTCGACCTCATCGACAACGACTGCGACGGCCAGACCGATGAGCTGCCGCCCGCCTGCGACACCGGCACCCTCAACACCAACACCATGAGCCACTACGCCAAGGCCATCGACCTCTGCGCGACCAGCGGGGTGACAATTGTCCAGTCGACATTTGTCAAGCAGGCGTCCGTCGTCGCCCGCGCCATCAAGACGAGCTACGGCACGAACTTGAAACCGCAAGCTGGCAAGCATTTCGTCGTGATGTCATCAGGTGTCGCGGCCGCCAAGGGCCAAAAGGGCTACAAGACGCCGCAACAAGGCACCAAGTTCTCCAATAGCGCGCCCTACCCTCCCGTGAAGTGTAAAAATTCCGGTACGGTCTACGACTACACGGAGTGGCGTCTCAAGCTGAAAGTCCCCCAAAACGTCAAGGCGTTCTCGTTTGAGTTCAACTTCATGAGCTCGGAGTTCCCCGAGTGGGTTGGCACCAAGTACAACGACAAATTCCTCGCGATTTTGGATAGCAAGAAGTTCAAGGGCAACATCAGCGTCGACAGCAAGGGCAACTGCATCAGCATCAACAACGCGTTCTTCAACGTGTGCAACAAGTGCAAAGCGGGCGACAAGGGCCTGCTCGGCACGGGCTACGAGGGCGGCATCGGCGGCGGCACCGGCTGGCTGACCACCACAAGCCCTGTGACCCCCGGCGAGACCATCACGCTTCGCTTTATCGTCTTCGATGAGGGCGACCACATCCTCGATAGCGCCGTGATTTTGGATAATTTCCGCTGGCAGACAACTGCAGCCCAAGGTGGTGTGCCGTCGACTGTGCGGCCTGGTGGGTAGGCGTCAGGGTGAGCGAGAGGATGAGGATGGTGCGGTCCGCTATCGGTCGTCTGACTCAGTGCGATTGACGTGCGCCCAAAGCGCTTCAAAGGACAGCGGATTGGTGTTTGGCCCATCTGTCTGATTGCACGCGCAGCGGTCCTCGGGCGGCACACCCCTGAGCACCAGCTCGATATGGGCGCCGCAGCCAGCCCAGGTTGGTTTCCCGCAGTCGTAGCATTTGATTCGAGAGCACATGGTTCACTCCATCGTGGGGAGGGCTAGCAGCCCAGTGCGCAAGACACCAGCCATAGACCGCCATCGGGTGCGGCGCCTGGTGCCCTGCTCTGTAGAGGAGACAACGACGCTGCGAGGTGTTTCACGGCGGCGACATTTCACGCGGTTGAACCCCCGCTGTGGTAGGAAGGACCATGACACAGCCCGGAATCGACCAGCAGATCAACGACGCCATCGCCCCCTTCAGTGAGGCCTTCGCGAGCGCCGTCTTTTTCGAGATCCCCATCGCCGGGGTCGGTGTGCCGGTGGTCGTCGCCTGGCTGGTGGCTGGCGCGGCGTACTTCACGCTCTACTTCCGCGGTATCAACCTGCGCGGCTTGCCGCTCGCTGGGCTCGTCCTCCGCGGCAACTTCGATGACCCAAACGCCCCGGGCGAGATCAGCCACTTCCAAGCGCTCACCACTGCGCTTTCCGGCACGGTGGGCATCGGCAACATCGGTGGGGTAGCCGTAGCCATCGCGGTGGGCGGGGCTGGAGCGACCTTCTGGATGATGGTCGCCGGGCTGCTCGGCATGGCGACCAAGTTCTGCGAGTGCACCCTGGGCGTGCGCTACCGGCGGGTGAACGCCAACGGCACCGTCTCTGGTGGGCCGATGTTTTACCTCAATCGCGGCCTCGCCGAGCGGGGTTGGCCCAAGGTCGGACGGGCGCTGGGTAGCTTCTACGCCTTCGGCATCGTCGTCGGGTGCTTGGGCATCGGCAATATGTTCCAGGCAAACCAAGCCTATGTGCAGCTGCGGGCCGTCACCGGCGGCGCCACCAGCCCGCTCGATGGTTCTGGCTGGATCATCGGGCTGATCCTGGCCGTGGTCGTCGGCGGGGTCATTTTGGGGGGCATCCGCAGCATCGCCTCGGTCACCGCCCGTTTGGTGCCGTTCATGGCCAGCCTCTATATCGTCGGCGCCATCATCGTCATCGGCCTGCACATCGACGCGGTCCCCCAGGCCATCGCCAACATCCTCACCGGCGCGTTCACCGCTGAAGGGGTCGCTGGCGGCGCGTTAGGCGCGGTCATCGTCGGGATGAAGCGGGCTGTATTCAGTAACGAAGCGGGGATCGGCTCGGCGAGCATCGCCCACTCAGCGGTGCGAACGAACCTGCCAGCGACCGAGGGGCTCGTCGCGCTGTTGGGCCCGTTCTTGGACACGCTCATCATCTGCGCTTTGTCGGCCTTGGTCATCGGCGTGGCGTCTGTGACCTGGCCGGACTTCATGCAGAGCGGATATGAAGGCGTCGCCATGACGAGTGACGCCTTCGGCCGCTCCGTGTGGTGGTTTCCCTATCCATTGGCGGTAGCTGCGGTGCTCTTCGCCATCTCCACCATCCTGTCGTGGGCGTATTACGGCATGAAGGGTGTGGCCTATCTGGCTGGCGAGAACCAGACCATGCTGCGGGCGTTCAAGCTGGCCTACCTCACGGCCACGGTCATCGGTGCATCGGTCAACCTGGAGCAGGTGCTGAACATCAGCGACGCCATGGTCTTTGTGCTGTGCGTGCCCAATGTATTTGGCATGATTATTTTAGCGCCAGTGGCCAAACAGGAGCTCATCAAGCTGCGGGCCCATGCGGCGAAAACCCGTTCGGAAGAGACGGCGAGCTAACTTCGAATCAGGGATTGACCGCCGACGACCAGGCTGCGCATCGCGCGAAAGTCCACTGGAAACTCAAGCACCAGGTGGAGCGTGCTGAGGCTCATCGACACGGCAAACCCGACCCGATAGTCCCAGACATAGGTGGCCACACAGACCACCCAGATGACGAGCATGAGCGCCAATGTGGAGCGCCGCATGCCGCGGTGCCAGCCGATGACCTCGGTCTTCGCGAACCAGTTGAGGTAGTGGTGCAAGTACGCGAACGTCACGAATATTTGCAGGCGTAGTGACACGGCGTCGTCGAAGTAAAAAGCGCGCTCAGGGCCGACGCCGAGGGACTCGCCCAGGCGTGCTGGCAGCAGGTGAAAGCTGTTGGCGACGAAGGGAGCCCGCCAGGCGGAGTCGAACGCATAGTCAGCTGGGTTCAGGGGCAGCAGCGCGATGAGCACGGGGATGGCCAGGAGCAAGATGCCGTTGCACCAGCCGAGCGGATGGCCGCTGCGTCGCGCCCCCACCCAGACGAATACACTGGTAAATCCGAATACGTGCACGAGCGAGGGGAGATAGAACCCAAGCCAGAGGTTCGCCGTCGGCCGACCCTGAAGTGCGAACGCGAGCCCGCAACCGCAACCAAATGCGAGCCACCGCAGCCACTTGTTCTCGGTTGCCACCAGGGCCGCACACGTCACCAGCGCGATGAGCAGCAGCCCGTTGATCCAGCCAAAGACCGGCGCGATGCCGCGACCTGGGCTGAAGGCCGCAACCAGCGGACGGAGCCAGGGCAGCGCGAGTAGGAACGGCAGAGAGAACGCCAGCGCGAGCCCCGCAAGAACCCAGATCCAGGGCTTTGGTTTGGTGACCCCCCACCCGTGGGCATGCAGCCAACGCAGCTCGGTCAGGTAGTGCAACGGACCCAGCACAGCGAAGCTCACCAGCAACGTCGCCAGCGGCCAGTGCCACGCCAGCGCAAGGCTCACCACTTGCGCGGCCAGGTTGACGGTGTCCGCTCGCCGTACGGTCGACGCCGCTGTCATCACTGCCGACCGATACGGGGCGGACAGGCGGGCGCTACCGAAGCGTAGCAAGCGGTGTCACACGAACGTGGCCCCTGCAGCGCAGCCGGGCCCAGCGGAATACTCAGCGGAGAGCTTAGGTCGGTCACGGTCAGTGGCGAGCGTGCAAACGACGACGCCCAAGCAGCGCGACGAAGCAAAGCAAAC
>JAGSHB010000230.1 GCA_023954815.1 Myxococcales bacterium
CAACATTCCCGTGGCACTGCCCAGAGGTTATCGACGAGAGCGGCGGTACTGACGTCGGTTGCCGCGCCATTCGCGCTCTGCGTCTCGGTCCCGAGTTTGGATGGAACTCAAAAGTTGCCGAACTGCCATTCGGGCGCAGCGGCTATTCGGTGCAAATCGGCAGTCAGCTGTGGCTGCTTGGTGGTCAGGCAACGACCGACGCCCAAATGCAGAGCGAACTAAAGGGCATGGCCGCACAGGTGTTCGACATGGAAGGCCACGTCTTTCTCCCGCCTGCATTTCCCGCAGCGAATCTAAAGACTTCCTGGCACCACTCATTCCCCTGGAATGGCTTGAGGTTGATCCGAGCGAGCACCGACGCGGATGTGAAGCTGCGAGCTGTCGACTTGTTGGGAGGCGCCAACTCGAAGATCGAGTTCAAAATGCCGTGCCAAGCTGTGCAGCCAAAGTCCAACCCCTTGTCAATTATCACATTTCCTCCCCCTCACGGTCACATACTAGTGGAACTGTCGATCTACGTTGGCGAGGGAGTCTGCGCAAAGGTCCCCCCATTCTCCCATTCGGCCTCAATCGGCGGAAAGGAGTCAGTCATGAAGTGGTTCAGACTAGCCAACGGGAAGCTCTCGCCTGTGACATCCAAGATTGCCGAGCGAAGTACCGGCGTACCTTACTCTAGGGTATTTCACCAACCTGATGGGGTCTGGTCGATTGGTCCCAAACACATCTTTCGGATGAAAGGCTCCGAGGGAGATTTCGACGAATATCCGAAACCGCCGGGGCCGCGTTACGGCGCCGACTGGACCGCAGTCTGGCAGTAGCCGCGCGCGCTCAGCCGCGGACCTTCACCAGCCTCACCGCGCCCGGGCTGCCCCACTCCCACGCAACAAATACACCACGTCGTACCCCATCGCCGGCCCCGGAAAGACGAACTGCGCCAGATAGGTCTGCTCCACATGCCGCCGAATCGCATCGACCTTGAAGATCCCATGCCGCGCCACCATCAGCACCCCGGGCTTGTCCCCATCCAGCACATCTCGATTCACCGCCGCCGCATCCGCCAACCCCGCATCGAACCGCTGGGCATTGGTATCGACAAAGTGCTGCGCAATCGGCAGCCCGGTCCGCAGCGACAGCGCCGCGGTCACCGCTGAGTCGCCCCACAGCAGCCCACTCTTCGGCGGTCGCGCCTCGATCTTCGCCGTCAGCGCCGCCAGCTCCGCACCGACCACCGGCTGATAAGCCCGCCGCACGCCCGCGTGGTGCACATGGGGAATCGCCGCCAAGGCCCAGATGAGCGCCAGCACCAGCCCAGCCATCACAACGCGCCGATTGATCCCGCCGGTCGCGCCCACCGAGCCAGTACCGCCTGCGCGCATCCGCTCCACCAGCGCCACTGCCCCGCACCCACCGGCCGCCGACAGCAGCGCTAACGGGATGATGAAGTAGTGGGTCTGCAGCGCCCGATACGCGCACACCACCGCCAGGGTCTGCAGCCCCAGGGCAGCCACCCGCCGCACGTGCCCCGTCTTGGCCAGCCAAGCGCTCAGGCCGAACACCACCGGCGCCCACTCCACCGCAAAGAAGCTGACAATCCGGCCCGTTGGATAGGGCGCAGGCTGCCCGCCGACCTTCTTGAGGTGATAGCCCACCGTCTGCATGAAGTACGCGTCGCCGAACGTCAGCCACGCCAGCAGCACGCCCACTGGCCAGGTCAGTCCGCCGAGCACAAACCGCCGCACCTGCCCATCGCGCCACGCCCACCACAGCAGCACCGGCCCCGGCAGCAGGGCGTACAGGGCTTGATGCGCGCCCAACCCAAGCATCGCGCCAGCCCACCCATGTCGCCCATAGGCAGCCAGCACGCACGCGCCCAACACAAAGCTGGTCGCGAGATTTGAGCCGATGAAATAGCGCCCCGTGTCCAAAGTCAGTGACGCGGTGATCCACAGCAGCGTCGCGGCGACACCCGCCCAAGACCCGCTCACCCGCCTCGCCAACGTCGCGATGAGCACCGTGTTGCCGGCCGTTGCCACCATCGCCAGCCCCTTACTCGCGACCGCAGGCAGCCCCAGGGCAAAGAGGGCGCCGCTCAGCAGCATACGCAGGGGCGGATGGGCCAGAAAGAAGTCGGCGTAGGGCACATGCCCTTGGGCCAGCAGCTTCCCGCCGTAGATGTAGAGCGCCTCATCGCCGAGATCGACAAAGGTCTGCGCCGCCGCCAGCCACGCCCACAGCCCCAGGGCGAGCCCCAGGGTTAGCAGCAAGATGAGATCGGCGCGGCGGGCGGTTTGCATGGACTCACAAATGAGAGAGGGCCCGAGTATGGAGCGCTTGCTGCAGCGATACAACGCACCGCTGAGCCTCCGAATGACCCGCCTCGGCCCATAGTCCTTGACGCAGCCGGTGAAAGCTCCTAACCCAATCGCGGCCTTTCAACTTGTCCCGCGCCCTCGTCACCCCACCCGGAGATGCCGATGCAGCCCATGACTCACCTGCGTACCAACGGTCGCTTGGTCGGTTCCCTTGTCCGTCTTTCGCCCGGCAGCGCGGTGGTCCGTTTGGCCCCGACGGCGGACATGGAGGTCGACCACCGCGGCCTCGTCCACGGCGGCTTCGTCTTTGGGCTGGCCGACTACGCGGCGATGCTGGCTGTCAATGATCCCAACGTGGTGCTCGGCGCGGCGGAGACCCGCTTTCTGGCGCCGGTCACCCGCGGCGTCACCCTGCGCGCTGAGGCGACAGTGAGCGCCACCAAGGGTCGTAAACGGCACGTGGATGTGCAGGTGTTTCGCGGCGAAAAGCCCGTGATGACGGGGCGCTTTACCTGTTTCGTGCTCGACGCGCATGTGTTGGGTGCTGAGCAGTAGACGATTTCAGGCCTATCTTGGCCTCGCCTGCCAGACAGACGTACAGACATGAGGGCCCCTGGGCCCACGCCGCATCGCCGGCAACCGGAGGATCCCATGAGCAGTCGCAACGGCGGAGAACTCATCGTCGACGTGCTAGAGCGCCAGGGCGTTCGCCATCTCTATTCCCTCTGCGGTGGCCACATCTCGCCGATCTTGGTGGCAGCCCAGCAGCGCGGTATCGCCGTCATCGACGTGCGCGACGAGGCCAACGCTGCCTTTGCCGCCGATGCCACGTCCCGCCTGACGGGTGTGCCCGGTGTCGCCGCTGTGACTGCGGGGCCGGGCGTGACCAATACGCTGACTGCCGTGAAGAACGCCCAGCTCGCTGAGTCGCCGCTGATCTTGCTCGGTGGCGCCGCGCCGACGGTGCTTAAGGGTCGCGGCGCGTTGCAGGACATCGACCAGATGGCGTGCGTCAAAGCCTACGTCAAAGAGACCATCGAAGCGCACACCGTTGGCTCGCTCATCCCCGCCGTCGAGCGCGCCTTCAAGATCTCGCAGGCCGGCGTGCCCGGTCCCGTCTTCGTCGAAGTGCCCATCGACGTGCTCTACCCCGAGACGCTGATCCGCGGTTGGTACACCGACTCGACGGGCGGCAAGTCGAAGAAGAAAAAGCCCGTCGGCGCCAAGGCTGTCGAGTGGTACATCGACCGGCACCTCAACAAGATGTTCGCTCCCAATGAGCACACTGCAGCCCCGCGCCCCATCGCCGCCAAGGCCGCGCAGCCCCTGGCGCCCGTTGTCGCACAGGCCGCCAAGATGATCGCCAAGGCCCAGCGCCCGGTGCTGCTCGTAGGTAGCCAAGCGATGACCCGCGCCGGCGAGTCCCATGCCGTCGCCGCCGCCGTGGAGCGCATCGGCATGCCGACGTGGCTGGCGGGCATGAGCCGCGGTCTGCTCGGTCGGACCCACCCGCTGCACATGCGACACAAGCGTCGCAACGCGCTCAAAGACGCCGATTTGGTGATTCTGGCGGGGGTTCCAGCCGATTTTCGGCTCGACTATGGCCGCGTGATCGGTCGGCAAGCCAAGGTCATCACCGTCAACCTGAGCCCGCGCGTCTTGGTCAAGAACAAGCTGCCGAGTCTGCCGGTTCACGCTGAGCCAGGGCGGTTGCTCCAGCGTTTGGGCGCCCATCCGCTGATCGCTGGTCTGTCGTGGCCAAACTGGCAGCACACCCTCCAAGAGCGGGACGACGCCCGCGACGCCGAGATCGCCGCCATGGCCGAGCAGGATTGCCCCGGCGGCATGAATCCACTCGCCGTCTGCAAGGCCGTCGAAGACGTCATGGACGACGACAGCATCATCGTCGCTGACGGCGGTGATTTTGTTGGATCTGCCGCCTATATCTGTCGGCCCCGTGGCCCGCTCCGGTGGCTCGATCCCGGCGTGTTCGGCACGTTGGGCGTGGGCGCTGGGTTCGCGCTCGCCGCTGCTGCCACCCGCCCGAGCGCGGAGACCTGGCTCATCTACGGCGACGGCGCGGCTGGCTTCAGCATCGTCGAGTTCGACACGTTCGCCCGCCACAAGCTCGGGGTCATCGCGGTGGTTGGCAACGACGCCTGTTGGACGCAAATCGCCCGGGATCAGGTCGAGATCTTGGAGTCTGACGTGGGCACCGTCCTCAATCGCACCCGCTACGACAAGGTGGCCGATGGCTTTGGCGGCAAGGGCTTCAACGTCAAGAAGCTCAAAGACTTGCCAGCGGTCTTGGTCAAGGCCAAAGCGCTCGCAGCCAAGGGTGTGCCGGTGCTCATCAACTGCCATATCGGCAAGAGTGACTTCCGTAAGGGCAGCATCAGCATGTAAAAGCAGGTCATGAACTATCCGCCGCCGCTCCATTCGTCAGCACCAGTCACGCGACCGCTCGTGCTCCTTTTACTGACCGCGCTGGCGCTATCGTGCAGCGAAGATCCCGCTAATCCCCCCGCACAATCGGAAGTTCAGGGCGATTCCGGCTCGACCAACGATGGTGCCGGCGCAGACGGGACCCAGGCTTCGGACGCCTTTGTGGATGCGACCGCCTCAGGCGACGTTGCAAGCGCGCCAGACACGGAGCACGGCGCGCAAAAGTGCAACGGTCACGCCAAGCTCTGCGGCCGCACGCTGGACAAGGTCGTCTTCCCAAGCACCCACAACGCCATGAGCAACAAGGCAGATGGCTGGCACTTTCCCAATCAGAACAAGAACCTCAGCAGCCAGCTCAAAGACGGTATCCGCGGCTTTCTCATCGACACC
Source organism: Myxococcales bacterium (assembly GCA_023954815.1). Classification (GTDB taxonomy): domain Bacteria; phylum Myxococcota_A; class UBA9042; order UBA9042; family UBA9042; genus UBA9042. Next base: position 5,148 of record JAGSHB010000230.1, read on the forward strand.
CACAAGCACACGGATGTGCTCCACCCCAAGACCACCTCGTGGCTGTGTCACAGCTCTTGCCTACTCGGCAGCATCAAGCTCGTCGACGCGCTGACTATCTTCAGTGACTTCCTCGCCGCCCACCCCAACGAAGTGCTCATCTTCGTGGTGCAAGACGCCCTAACGACGGCTGATTTTGTCACCGAGATGAAGGCCAGCGGGCTCGACAAGTACGTCTACACCCACAAGCAGGGCGCCAGCTTTCCGACCTTGGCCAAGATGATCGCCGCCAACACCCGCCTGCTCGTCACCACAGAGAACAAAGGCGGACCCCCGGGTTGGGTGCATCGCTTCGCCGACGTGGGCTTCGACACGCCGTATTCGTTCAAGTCCATGGAGCAACTGCAGACCAGCAGCGGCGCCAAGGACAGCTGCAAGAAGTTCCGCGGCACCGACGGCGCGCCGGTCTTTCTGATGAACCACTGGGTGGCATCGGTGCTGCCGGATGTGACCTGGTCGACGAAGGCCAACGACAAGGCCGTCATCCTCAAGCGCGCCAAGCGTTGTGGGGACAAGCACGGCCGGTTGCCGACGCTGATTGCGGTCGATCACTACGATATCGGTGGCTTGTTCGAGGCTGTGGATGAGCTCAACGGGCTGTAGCCAGAAGACACCCGATCGCTCCAGCAATTGGGATCAAAAGCGCTCAATCAGCTTGCTGTTCCACCCCTAAGACGACCGCTTCCGCACCACCTGGGCCTTCGCGCTGGTCCCCGCGAGCACCCCCGTCACCCCGCGGGTAATCTCGGCGGCGTTGGCCTCATCCGTGTCGATGTGCATCTCCAGCTTGTACTTCGGCGACACGCGCACCAGCACATCGCCAAAGACCAGATCACGCCCATCCGTATCGAGCCGCACGTCCACGATGTCCCGGTTCTTCACGCCAAAGCGCTTCGCATCTTCGGGCGTCATGTGGATGTGCCGCCAAGCGCAGATCAGCCCTTCCTGCAGCGTCAGCGTCCCCTTTGGACCCTTCAGCGTGATGCCAGGGCTCGCCTTCACATCGCCCGAACCACGCACCGGCGCGTCGATCCCCAGGGCAAACTCGTCTGTACGGCTCACCTCGACCTGGCAGGCCCGGCGCTCCGGTCCCAGAATCCGCACGCCCTTGATGGTCCGCTTCGGCCCCACCAAATCCAGCTTCTCTTCGCAGGCAAACTGCCCCGGCTGGCTCAACGGCTTGTACGGCGTCAGCTGGTGTCCCTCGCCAAAGAGCTGATCGACAGCCTCGCGGGTCAGGTGAATGTGCCGCGCCGAGACGGCGATGGGGATCTGCAGCTGCTCGGTGACCTTGTCCTGCTCTCTGTGAATCCGCGCCGCATCACGGGCGATGGCCAGCTCTTCGTCGGTCGCCACGGCGAGCAGCTTCACCCGGCTTGTTGAGTTCGAAATATCAAAGACCGGGGACGCGGCGCTCACCTTACAATCCCGGTTGCGATCTTCGTCGATCCGCGCGCCCAAGAACCCCAGACGCTGGGCCGCACGGTGCCGGATCACTTCGCTGTTTTGGCCAATACCACCGGTAAAGACGATGGCATCCACCCCACCCATCACCGCAGCATAGCTGCCGATGTATTTGCGCAGGCGATGGGCGTAGACCGTGATCGCCGTGCGGCACCGATCGTCGCCCTCAGCCGCTCTGCGCTCGATGTCGCGCAGGTCATTGCCTTGCCCACTGAGCCCTGCGAGCCCGGATTTACGGTTCAAAAGCTCGTCAACGTCTTCCGCAGTCAGCCCTTCGCGCTTGACCAGATACAGCACTGCGCCCGGATCCAAGTCGCCTGAGCGGGTGCCCATGACCAGACCCTCCAGCGGCGTCATGCCCATGGACGTCTCGACGGAACGACCGAACTCCACCGCACACACACTCGACCCATTGCCGAGGTGGCAGGTGATGATGCGCAGATCCCGCATCGGGGTATCGAGCCACTTGGCCGCTTGCTCGGCGACCCAACGATGGCTGGTGCCGTGAAAACCGTAGCGGCGAATCTGGTGCTTGTCGGCCAACTCCTGCGGGATCGCGTAGCTATAGGCGCGCCGGGGCAGGGTGCTGTGAAAGGCCGTATCGAAGACCGCCACATGGGTCGCATCTGGCAGCAGCGTCATGGCCGAGCGGATGCCAGCGAGATTGGCTGGGTTGTGCAGCGGCGCCAGGGCCGTGACCGCTTCGATCGCCCCGATGGCCTCGTCGTTGATCTTGGCGCTGTCTCGAAACGTCTCCCCGCCGTGAACGACGCGATGACCGACCGCAGCCACCTCCCCGCCTGGGGCACGCGCCAACATCGCCGGCAGGATCGCCCCGAGCGCTTGAGCGTGATCGGCTTGGCCCAGGTTGTCGGGATCGGCGCCGTCCCATCGCGCAAAACAACCGTCCGTGCCGACCCGCTCGACACGCACGCTGACGATCCGCTCGCCCGAATCGCTCTGAATGATGTCCGCCTTGATGCTGGAGCTACCGCAGTTGATCACCAAAATGTGCATGGACTGTCCTGTTGTGTTTGGGGCCGAAATTGTAGGCCAGCAGAGGTGTCGTGCCTAGTCCAATAGACTCTTCGGTCCATCTTTGCGTGTTGATGGCCCCAATCGCTTGCCCTTGAGTGGGCTAAGGACCAGAATCGGCCCACAAAGATGTCGTTGTGTGCCCAGGAGGAGTCGTGGCTCGGATCAGCTTTTACGGAGATGATCGCAAATTGCATGAGGTCAGCCTTGGCCCCTACATGGACGCCGTCACCGTCGGCCGCCATAGCACTTGCCCGATTCGGACTGCTGGCCAGAGCGTGTCGCGGCGCCATGCCAAGATCTACTGGAAGGACGGGCAGTTCTTGCTCGAAGATCTGGGATCGTCCAACGGCACCTTCTATCGCAAGCGCCGCATCGCCAAAGGGGAAGCGGTTACTTTGGAAGACGGCGAGATCTTCATGTGCGGCACGTTTGAGCTGCGCCTCGATCTTGATCCAGCGGATTTTGAGCCCGTCGCTCCGCCGCCAGCTGCACCACCGCCACCGCCTCCTCCTCCGCCGCCCGGTGCAGGCGTTGTGCCGCCCCCTCCTGGCGCGCAGCCCCCCCCCCCCCCCCCCCC
>JAGSHB010000105.1 GCA_023954815.1 Myxococcales bacterium
CTGTCGCTACCGTGCACCGTGTTCTCGCCCTTGGAGTTGGCGAACATCTTGCGAATGGTGCCGTCAGCAGCCTCGGCCGGATCGGTCGCGCCCATGATCTCGCGGTTACGCAAGATGGCGCCCTCGCCCTCGAGGACCATCAGCACAACGCGCTCGCTGGTCATGAAGTCACAGAGCTCGCCGAAGAACGGACGAGCCGCATGCTCAGCGTAAAATCCCTCAGCCTGCTTGCGCGTGAGGTGGACCATCTTGGCGGCGGCGACGCGAAGGCCGGCCTCCTCGAAGGTGCTGATGACGTGGCCGATGTGGCCGTTCTTGACGCCGTCGGGCTTGATGATGCTGAGGGTACGCTCGGTAGCCATGATGAACTCCATGCGCGAAGTCACGCGCGGGATACTTGATAGAGAGAGGAAGTTTGGGTGGTGGGGCTACTCGCCCTTCCACACCTTGAGAAGGGTCTCGGCCATATCGCCGGGGGTCGGAGCGACGGCGACGCCATTGGCTTCGAGCGCAGCGACTTTGCCCTGGCCCGTGCCCTTGCCGCCCGAGATGATCGCGCCGGCGTGACCCATGCGACGACCAGGAGGTGCCGTGAGGCCTGCGATGAAGGCAGCGACCGGCTTGGTCATGTTGGCCTTGATCCAGGCAGCGGCCTCTTCCTCGGCCGAGCCACCGATCTCACCGATCATGATGACCGCGTGGGTGTCGGGATCGTCGTTGAACAGCGTCAACGCGTCGATGAAGTCCGTGCCCTTCACCGGGTCACCGCCGATGCCGATACACGTGCTCTGCCCGATATTCCGGGCCGAAAGCTGACCGACGGCTTCGTAGGTGAGCGTGCCGGAGCGGCTCACAACGCCGACGTTGCCGACTTGGTGGATGTGACCGGGCATGATGCCGATCTTGCAGGCACCGGGGGTGATGATGCCGGGGCAGTTCGGGCCGATGAGGCGAGAGCCTGAACCTTCGATGTAGGTCTTGGCGCGAACCATGTCATTGACCGGAATGCCCTCAGTGATGCAGACGATCAGCTCCACCTTGGCGTCGACAGCTTCCATGATGGCGTCTGCGGCGAAGGGCGGGGGCACGAAGATCATCGTGGCGTTAGCCTGCGTCTGGGCGACGGCTTCACGGACCGTGTTGAAGACGGGTACCGACTTGCCGGTGACCTCGTCCTCGAACGTCTGTCCGCCCTTGCCCGGAGTGCAGCCTGCGACGACGTTGGTGCCGTATGCCATGCACTGGCGGGTGTGAAATGCGCCGGCGCTGCCGGTGATGCCCTGCACGAGCAGGCGAGTGTTGCTATCGACGAGAACGGCCATGGTGGTCCTCTTTTAGTCTGGTCGTCTGAGACGACGGGGGTCCGGAAGCAGAAAGCGACCGGTTTGCGTAAGTAAGCTGCAGTCCGAAGAGACCTACAGGTTCGCTGCGTACTCTTTGGCGGCGGCGACGGCTTTCTGTGCACCGTCTTTCATGTCCGCGCCGCTGAGGATCGGCAGACCGCTATCGGCCAGCATTTGCCGACCAATCTCAACGTTGGTGCCTTCGAGACGAACCACCAGCGGGCGATCGATACCGACCTGTTTGGCTGCTTCGATGATGCCAGCGGCGATGGTGTCGCACTTCATGATGCCACCAAAGATGTTCACGAAGATGGCGTGAACGCGGGCGTCACCGAGGATGATGCGGAACGCGGCGGTGACCTTCTCGGCCGTGGCGCTACCACCGACGTCGAGGAAGTTGGCCGGCTCGGCGCCGTAGTGCTGCAGGATGTCCATCGTCGCCATGGCGAGACCGGCACCGTTGACCAGGCAACCCACGCTGCCGTCGAGGTGCACGTAGTTCAGGTCGTACTTGCCAGCCTCGACCTCGCGGGGATCTTCCTCGTCCAAGTCGCGGAAGGCTTGGATGTCTTTGAGACGGTAGATGGCGTTGGAGTCGAAGTTCACCTTGGCATCGAGGGCGATGACGTCGCCGCTGCCAGTGATGACGAGCGGGTTGATCTCGGCCATCGAGCAGTCTTTGTCGATGTAGATCTCGTAGAGCTTCTTGAAGAAGACGCCGGCCTTGCGGACCGTCTTGCCAGTGAGACCCAGGGCAAACGCCACCTGACGGCACTGGAAGTCCTGAAGACCAACGGCTGGATCGATCCAGACCTTGAAGATCTTCTCGGGCGTGTTGTGCGCCACGTCCTCGATGTTCATGCCGCCTTCAGTCGACGCCATGAGCACGATCTGTCCGGTTTCCCGGTCCAAAAGCATCCCGAGGTAGAGCTCGCGAGCGATGTCGGCACCGTCTTCAATGTAGAGACGACGCACCTGCTGTCCCTCAGGGCCAGTCTGATGGGTGACCAACTGCATACCGAAGATGGCGTCAGCAGCCGCAGCGACCTCGTCCATGTTCTTGCAGACTTTGACGCCGCCACCGAGACCGCGGCCACCGGCGTGGATCTGCGCCTTCACCACGCGGATCGGACCGGGCAGCTTCTCTGCGGCGGCGATCGCTTCAGCGACTGAAAAGGCGGCGTGGCCATCGGGCACGTTGAGACCGTAGTCCCGAAATAGCTGCTTGGCCTGATACTCGTGGATCTTCATGGCGTTGCTCTCGCAGGCTGGCTCACCGAACGACTGTAGCTGGGGCGGCTGGGCCGGAGTCCCGGGTGCGACGGTGAGGCGCGGATGGGTCATGCCGCACAGGGCGGCGGGAAGCGCGCAGCGCATACCACGAAGGCTCCAGCCCACGCAACCGAGGGGTACCGAGCGGCCACGAGGACCACCATGGGCGGGGGGTCGCTGTCCGGTGGATTGAGGGGTAGGCTGCGGCCCAAGGAGAGCCCGTCAATGCAGCCATGGCGCGAAAAAATCAGCACGGTTCAAGCGCTGGGCGCTGCCCGGTGGGATGGGTTCGTGAGCACAGCACGCGAGCGTCTTCCCGTGCTCACTGGCGCGCTGGATTTGGCCCGAGAGACCGATTTGGTCGACCGTGCGGCGGCTTTAGCGCTTTTTTGCATGCTGACACTGGTTCCGGCCATGTTCGGTATTTTCTCTGCGCTCGGGTTCGTCTTCGATCGCATCGACACGGTCGCCCACTTCGCTGGGTTCGACGCCAAGAGCGCGGCTGCAATCGTCGCCCGCGCCACCCAAGTCATTCAGACCGCCCTGCCGGGCGTCACATGGGATCCCAGCACCCTCGCGAGCACGCTCGTCCGAGACAGAGCGGCCAACGGTGCGTTTTCCAGTGTCACTGCCCTCGCGCTCGGGCTGACCCTGTTTTCGCGCATCGACAACAACGTGCGTGTGATCTTCGGCCGCCGCCGCCGCTCTGCCTTCCGCGCCGCCGGGATCTTTGGCCTCTTTTTCCTCGTCGGCAGCCTGCTCGCCCTCATCTTGTCGGTCGCCGCGCCGCTGACCAGTTGGGGCCTGCACCTCGCAGCGAAAGGCATGTCGACACTGAGCTTCGGCTGGGTGGACGGATTCACCATGGTCGTTGCAATTACACAGACGCTGCCGATCGCCATCGGATTTTATGTTCTTGTGCGCTGGTCCGCTGGCCGGCGGCGGGTGTCACGCAGACGGCTCGCAGCGATCTCGCTTTGGTTTGGCGCCCTCTGGTTTCTCGGTCAGCGTGCATTCAGCCTCTACGTCGGGCAGATCATTCGGATGGACGCGATCTACGGCGCACTGACCGGCGTCGTCGCGCTGATGCTCTGGTTGTATTACGCGTCGTTGGCGTTCCTTATTGGGGTCACGCTACTCGCTTCTTGGGAGCGCTATTTACAAGCCCAGAGTGAAGGCGGCGCTGCGCTGACTGACGAACAATCAGACGTGCCGTTGTCTTGACGGGGACTCCAGCCTAGCCTGCGCGCCCCGGCCGCGTGACGATGGCAACTGCAGCCGCCCCGAGGACCGAAACTGCCCCTGTAGACGAGGATATCGACCGATGGACCACGAGCCCCGCCAGACCCCGAAAAATGCTGAATTTTCGGAGCGCCACGGCATTCGTCTCTTCAAGGAGTACTTCAATTTCGGCTCGGCACACTTCCTCATCTTCGCCGATGGCACCCGTGAGGAGCTGCACGGCCACAACTACCGGGCGACGTTGGAGCTGGACGCAGCGCTCGACGCCGCATGGCTCGTGGCCGACTTCCTCAAGGTCAAGCCTGTCTTCCGTGCCGTATGCGATAGCCTCGACCACCGCACGCTGCTGCCCCTGCGCAATCCCAACCTGAAGGTCTCGAATGACGGGCGAGAGGTCACCGCTTGGTTCGGCGAAGATCGCTACATCATCCCCACGCGTGACGTCTGCCTGTTGGACATTGAAAACACGGCGAGTGAGCTCCTGGCGCGTTGGATTTGTACGGAGTTTATCCGGGAGATTGGCCAAGCCTTGCCGACTCTTGAGATGGACCGCGTGTTGGTCACCGTTCAAGAGTCCCCTGGGCAAAGCGCCCTCTACGAGCGGAAGTGGGCCCGATGAGCGTATCACCGCAGCCAGCGACTGAATCGTCAGGCGGCCATGAAGGGCCATCCAGCGATCCTATCGCGTGGCTGGTGGGCGCATTTGTCGCTGCGACGCTCATCCAAGGATCAGCCGGCGGACCAAGCTTTCTCGACTCGGGAGAATTGATCGCCGCAGCGCGTGAGTTGGGCGGCATCCACCCCCCAGGGCACCCAGCCTGGCTCTCGTTGTCCGGTCTCGCAGAACTGCTACCCATGGGTGCATACGGAGCCCGTGTTGTGTGGCTAAGCGCCCTATTTGCCGGGCTTTCAGCGGGATTGATGGTCTGCATCGCCCGCCGCTTGATGGGTCAATTGGCCCCCACTCGCGCCGGTGCGCTTTGGAGTGCCGCCGCAGGACTCGCCCTTGGATGTAGCGCATCCCTGTGGCTCGTGGGCTCTCGCGCGGAGGTCTACACGCTCGCGTTGGCGACGAACCTCTGGGCGCTTGAAGCCGCGCTGCGCGCCGGTGATAGGGCAAGCAACCCGGACGACAACCGACCCATCGCTGGGGCGGCCGCCGAGGTGGTCATCGCGATGGCATTGGGGCTGTTGAATCACCACTACATCGCGCTGCTGTCTTTGCCGGTCATCCTGGTCGCAGCCTTTCCCGCCCTCCGCCAACTCTTGATGGCACCGAGGCGTCTAGGTGCGCTGATCGCAACTGGCGCCATCGCCGGTCTGGGCTACTTGGCCTTGCCGTTGCGCGCCGTCGGGGACACCGAGATGCGTTGGGGCGATCCGTCGACCGCGCAAGGGTTCTGGCACACGGTCACCGCACGCCATTTTCAGCGCAGCGTCGCCGATGCCCACGTCAACATCGGTGACAACGCCATGGTGCTCCTCGGAACAGTCTCGGAGGGCATGGGGATCTGGCTGGCCGGCGCTGGGCTGCTCGGTCTGGGGCTCGCTGCAAGTCGACGCAATCGAACGACAGCCGCGATTTGGATGGCGTTGGTTTGCGGCCTACTGACGAAGGCATTGATGGTCATCGACACACGCAATCCAGACGACCATGGTTATGTGTTGCTCGCCGTGGCGGCGCTCGCGTTGGGCTTGCCGCTTGGCGCTCGCGCGGTGTTCGGCGATGACGGTCTCTTACGGCACGCTCCTGCCGCACGCCGCCAGTGGTTGTCGACCCTAGTCGTGCCGTGGCTGCTGCTATTTACCGGCCTCGGGTTCGCGATGCGCACGACGGAACCCTCGACCTGGCTGGCCGATCAGCGAGGCGCGGACATCATCGACGATGACCTCCGCCGCGCGCTCGGCCCTGGCGCTATCTACCTCAGCCACTACTACGGTCTGCAGTTTAACGAAGCCGCGTGGCGCATTGCAGAAGGTCGCCGGCCGGACGTGGTCACCAGTCACATCAGCTTTCGGACCGGTGATACGGACAAGGGCAATGCCTTCGCGAGGTGGTTCACCGAACGCTATCCTGCAGAAGCGCAGCTGGCAGTGGCCGCTCGTCGCCTCAAACGGGCCCCCATCGGTAACCTGCTCGCCATGGCGGAGTCGGGCCGTATCTATGTTGAGCAAGACCCGGACGCGCGCATTCCAGCGACGACGATGGGATTCGACGGGTTCGCTCACAGGCTCCGGACGCAAAGAGAGCGGACACTGGAATACGACTTGACCGGCGAACGATCGCGACGCAAACGCCACTGGGACAACGTCTATCGGCGTCTCGGCCCGCCGTCCGCGTTGGACCACCAAACCCGCGCGATGATGGTCTGGCAGCACGCACTGCAGATGGCCCATGCGCTGCGGCGAGGTTGGCGTGCTGTGGCGCGAGATGAGTTGGTACGGGCCCGGGCCATCGCACCCACCGATCGCATGCTCGACCGTCTCGAGGCTCGACTTCAGCTGCTCGATGGCGCCTGGAAAGATGGCGCAGCGAAGCGTTTCCATCGCCTGTGGCACGGGTACGCGCGATTGGACCTGACCGGCCTCGCTGCCCCCGTGGGTAGCTCCCCTGTCGCCGCGCAAAAGGGCGACTAGACAACAGCGAGTAGGCAAGAGCCGATAGACGCTCGAAGCGTCGCCGTATCGCCTCGACTTATCGGCCGCGCAGCACGACTTCGCCCTGGGTCACAAAGCCTTCAAACGGCGCGCTGATCGGGTCCGCCGCTTGGCCGGGGGGCAATACGTGAACCGAAAACGGTGCCCGTTCTGCGACCTGACGCAACACTGGATCGGCGCCCTTTTCGCCATCGATGAAGTCCGTCTGTTCGTCCGGATCTTCCTCGGTCAGCGCGAGCATCGTCAGTCGCCAGGCCGTCTCAGCCCACGTCTCCGCCGGCACAAGATCGGCGATCGCGCAGCGGCCAGATTCGCCATGAAGTCCCTCTAAATCAGCCAGAAAGCGCTCAAGCGGCGAGAACGTGGGCGACTCTGGCTCCCCCTCGGGCGCCTGCTCCGGCGGACCATCGGTCCACCCGTGGGCGTAGCCGCGATCGTCCCGCGGGTCGGCATGCACGAGCTCGTACTCGGCCTCAGCGAGCAGGTTGTCGACGATGATAAAGGACGGCGCCACCGGATTGCTGATCAGCGGCGCACCAAAATCCGCGAGCACCGGCAAGTCACACCGCATCAAGAATTGGGTGATGTCGAGAATCGAGAGGCCACTTTCGCCCAATTGCACCCGCTTGTCGGCGAGATCGCCAATGGCGCGATACAGGACCGCGTGCCACTGGTGGAGTTCGCTCAGCACCTGCCCCACGTCCTGGGCCACGCGGTAGGCGGTGTGGTCGCTCAGGTCGACGTTTTCGATGCACTCGCGCGCACGTCGAGCCCAAGCGAGGTTGCGATCGAGCCGGTTGCGGGCCTCGAGCAACCGGACCTCGGAGTGACTCTCCAGGGCAGCTTCGGATTCCTCAACGATGCGGCAGAGATTGTGGTGCAGATGGCGCAAAGCAGGCGTCTGTTCAGAGCCCAAGTCACGCGACAGCTGCACGTTCAACACGCCCAGCGCCATGTCCCCTTGGTCGGGCTTGATCTGCAGGATGCGGCTGATGATCGGAAACAGCGCCTCGCCGAGCTCAGAGATCCGATACTCGCGGCCGTTCAAATCGAGCCAAGACGACTTGCGCAAGCTGCGAATGAGATAGGCCAGCACATCGTCGGCGAGCCACGCAAAATGGCGGGACAGCGCCTCATTGGTCCACGAAGCGCGATCGCTCGTCGCTAGCTCCGTCAGCACGGCCATGCGGATGACAAAGTCGGCCTCGCCCAGCCGCGTGAGTTCCCGCAGCAGACTGAACCACGGCAGCCCAGCCTGTGCCGCGGAGATGGCCGGCACATTGTCCAGGTCAAAGCGCGGATCGAGCAGCGCCTCGACGTCCTTGGTCGGACGCTCGGGACGTTCATCGGCACGGGGTTGTAGATCTGGACCAGTCACGCTCATCGTCCTCACAATCGAACCACGGCGGTAGCAGGTGCGGGGGTCGAGCGTCAATACGACGGCGTGCACCATCGCCAATCGACATCCCCTCCCCAGCGCGGCATCCTTTGGCACCTTTGCTGGATTGAGACGATGACAGAGACGCTTGAACAGGCCCAACGCCGCAAGAACGAACACCTCCAGATCGCGATGAAAGATCCGAGCGTGCAGCGGCCCGGTCGCAATTCGGGTCTCGCTGCGTTCGATTTTGAGATGCTGTCGCTGCCAGAGTTGTCCCTCGACGCGATCGATACGCGCTGCCAACTGCTGGGCAAGTCCCTAGCGGCGCCGCTGATGATTGGGGCGATGACGGGCGGCACCTCGGAGGCTGGCCAGATCAACCGGATTTTGGCCCAAGCGGCCGAGCATTGTGAGGTGGGATTCTGCCTGGGCTCCCAGCGGCCGATGCTGATCGGTGATCCAGCCGCAGCCGTGGGTTTTCAATTGCGCGATGTGGCACCAAACACCCTGATTTGCGGCAATATCGGCGCAATTCAGCTGCGCGATAGACTCGATGGCCCTCGCTTGGCTCACCTGGGTCGCGAGATCGGCGCTGACGCCATGATCGTGCACATCAACGCCCTCCAGGAGGCGATTCAGCCGGAGGGCGATCGCGACTGGCGCGGCGTATTTGAGGCGATCGCAGAGAGCGCGAGTGATTGCGAGCTGCCGGTGCTGGTCAAAGAAGTGGGCGCAGGCCTCGGCGATCAAACGCTCAAGGCCCTCGCGCTGACCGGCATCGCTGGGGTTGAGACCGCAGGGGTCGGCGGTACGTCGTGGGCGCAGATCGAGGCGCTCCGGCATCGGGGGCGTACGCCGCGCTCGATCGCGGGGGCTGTCTTGGCAGGTTTTGGCACGCCGACTTCGGAGAGTGTGCAGCTGGCGCGCCGCGCGTTTCCCGGTCGTATCGTGGTCGCGTCAGGCGGACTCCGTGATGGACTGGAAGTCGCAAAATGCATCGCGCTGGGTGCGGACGCAGCAGCGATGGCCTACCCGTTCCTCAAAGCAGCCCAAGCCAGCGACAATCGAGAGGATGCGATTCGTGCGGTGGTGACCGAGATCGAGGGCGTCATCGAAACCCTGCGCATCACCATGTTCCTCGTCGGCGCGCCGACGTTGTCACATCTCGGTAATACGCCGCTGGTGACGCGGGCCTAATGACAGCGGCGGCGACGGGGCGCGCCTTCGGCAAGATCATCCTCATCGGTGAGCACTTTGTTCTCGACGGGATCGATGCCATCGCCATGCCGCTGCCGGGGTTTCGCACTGAAGTCACGTGGCACGCGAAGCACAGCCCCATTACGATCGACAGCGACATGTCGTTGTCGGCAGAAGCGCTGAGCCAGACCGAGCGAATGCTGCAGGCTGCAGCCATCCACGCCGGGCATGTGCCGCTGGGTCATGTTCAGATTCGCTCGACGGTTCCGCTGCATCGTGGCTTCGGCTCATCCGCTGCCCTCGCCGTCGCGACCCTGCGTGCCCTGGCGCAGCTGCGCCCACCCGCCGGAGCCCCGCTGGACATCTTGGCAGCTGCCCGCGCTGTTGAGCATGTCGTCCACGGCAAATCCTCTGGCCTGGATCCAGCGACGGCGATGGGCGACGGCGCCGTGCGCTTCGGCCGCGGTGAGGTGGTCTGTCGCATTGTCGCCCACGAGGCTCTACGGCCAGCGCGGTGGGTGTTGACCGACGTTGGCACGGCGCCGTCGACAGCGACGGCGATCGGGCGCGCCAACGACGCCCGAGGCGCCATGGATTCAGTAGCGCTCTCTGCCCTAAAGTCGCGAATTTCCGGGGCCACAGCGCTGATGGCGAAGGGATTGCGGACTGGCGATCTCACTGCATTGGCCGACGCGATTGGCACCGCCGCTACAGGCCTGCTGAAACTCGATGTGGTGGACGAACGCATGAAAGAGGCGATGGCGCGAGCGATGGCCGCGGGTGCTGTCGCAACCAAGCAAAGTGGCGCTGGCCTGGGCGGCGCCGTCTTGGCACTTGCACCAAACGCCGAAATCGCCGAGACCATCGCCGAGGGTCAGCGCAATGCTGGCCTGCCCACGTGGATTCTGGAGATTGCCCCATGAGCTTGTCGCGCGCCGCAGCATTTGCGCCGGTCAATATCGCCCTCACCAAGTACTGGGGTAAACGCGACCACGAGATCAACCTGCCGCTGGCACCGTCGATCTCGGTCACATTGTCAGACCTGGGCACGCTGACCGTGGTGCAGCCGGACGAGAGCCTCGAAGGCAACCGCATGGTGGTCAATGACCAGCCACTCGACCCGAAAGGCCTCGTGAAGGTCGGCCGTGTCATGCGAGTGGTTCGCCAATTGGCTGGCACAGACGTTCGCGCAGGTATTCGGGCGGTCAACACCGTCCCCACAGCGCAGGGCCTCGCATCGAGCGCATCCGCTTTTGCGGCGTTGGCCAAGGCAGGAGCGTCGGCCTACGGTCTCGAGCTAGACGAAAGGACGCTGTCTGGTCTGGCCCGCACCGGGTCGGGGTCTGCTTGCCGCTCGATTCATGGTGGCTGGGTGTTGTGGCACGCCGGGGAGCGCGACGATGGCGCCGATTCGGTCAGTGAGCAGCTGCTCGCCCCTGAGGACTGGCCGCTGCGTGTTGTCGTCGCCCACATCGGAGAGGGGCCGAAGAAGGTCTCCTCGACCAACGGCATGAAACTGAGCGAACAGACCTCACCGTTTTTCGATGCCTGGCTCAAGACCTGCCATCAGGACGTCGAAGACTGCAAAGCCGCTATGATCAATCGCGATGTACAGCAATTGGCCCACGTGGTGGAAGGCAACGCACTGGCGATGCACGCGACGATGATGGCGACGCGCCCTGGTCTTGTGTATTGGCAGCCTGCGACGATTGGCGTGATCCATGCCGTGCGGCGTTTGCGGGAGCAACAGGGGCTGAGCTGTCTGTTTACCATCGACGCGGGACCGAGTGTGGTTGTGCTGACCGAGGCCGGTGACCTACCCAAAGTCTCAGCTGCCATCGGCGCGATCCCTGGTGTCACCCGCATTACGCAGACTCGGATTGGCCCCGGCGCGCACTTGGTCCCGAATGGCTGAGTTCACGGCCCGCGCACCCGGCAAGTTGATGATTGCGGGAGAGTACGCGGTGCTCTACGGCCGGGGTCAGTGCGCGGCCATGGCTGTCGGAGAGCTCGCACGGGCCCAGTGGCAAACGGACGACGAGGACACGTTGACCCTCCGCGCATTCGACACAGTGCGGACGTGGCCGCTGACGGCAATCCCTGACACACAACTCATGGCCTTCGTCGGCGCAGCGGTACGGGCAGCGAGCCCAGATGAAGTCATGCATGGCGGCCTCGATCTCCGCGTCGGTGGCCAGCGAAAAGGCCGGAAATTCGGGCTCGGATCAAGCGCAGCGACGACGGTGGCGACGCTGCGGGCGGTGCTCATGGCCCAGGGGCGTGACGTGCCTAGCGCCGACATCGCCGTCCTAGCGGATCGGGTACATGCCGAATGCCAAGGCGGTCAGGGCAGCGGCTATGACGTCGCGACCATCGCGCACGGCGGGGTCATTCGCTACCAGCGTGAAAGCCGCACAGCCCACCCACTGCCGTGGCCCAAGGGCCTGTATGCCGCGGCCCTCTATACGGGCACGCCGTCGAGCACCGTATCGGCACTGCGCCGTGGGGTGGGACCGGATAGCCCAGGGATCGGAGCCATCGACGACGCCTGTGACGCGCTCATCGCGGCTTGGCAGGCCGGCGCCCCCAAAGCCATCCTGGCTGCGCTGGAGGCCTGCGAACGCGCATTTGATGAGTTGAGTGCTGCACACCCTTGGATGGCACCCGAATCCCTTCGCGCGGCACAGGCGCACATCCGTGAGTTCGACTGCATCCCGCGCACCTCTGGCGCGGGCGGCGGCGACTGCGTGTTGGCCTGGACCGATGACCGCAGCCGGCGGGACGCGGTCGTTGCGGCATGGCCGGGCGCATGTGTGGCACGATTGCCCTACGACCTCGCGGAGGCGTCATGAGCTTGAAACGATGGCTGCGACCGCACATTTCGACCGTGCTGACAGAGATCAGCGCCGTCATTGCCGCACGTTCTACCCCGCCGTGGGCACGCCCCGACGACGATGGGCGGCTCCGCGATCTGTGCGGACAGCACCTATCGACCGGTGGCAAACGACTCCGCGCGCTGCTTCCTCCGGCGCTCGTGGCTGCTGAAGGCGGGGACACGGCAGCTGCGTGCGTCCTGGGCGCTTGTATCGAGGTCCTGCACAACGGCACGCTCGTCCATGACGACATCCAAGACGGCGACGAGTTGCGCCGCGGCCAGCCGACGTTGTGGCGCCGCGTAGGCGCCCCCCAAGCGATCAACGCTGGCGATGTCATGTTGGTGGCGCCGCTATTGGTCGCGTCATCGTCACCAAAATTGCCCGTCCATGTGCGCGCGACGCTCGCTGCGCTGCTCGCCGGGGCGGTCACAGAGACCATTCGCGGCCAGGTTGGCGATCTGGACCTCAAAGCCGATGACATGCCCACGCTGGACCACGCGAACGGCATCGCCCTTGCGAAGACGGCGCCGCTCTTTGCGGCCTGTTTGGAAGGCGCCGTTATCTTGCTCGACGGTGACGAGGCCCGCCGAAATGCGGCCCGTGAAATCGGGCGCCATGTGGGTGTCGCTTTCCAAGTACGGGACGACCTACTCGATGTGCTCGGCGTCAAAGGACGCGGCGCGGCTGGCGCGGACCTGCGAGAGGGCAAGCCATCGTGGCCGGTGCTCGCGGCCCTTGTTCGCGGCCCAGAAGAGGAGGCAGAAGAGTTCCAAAAACTCCTCGACCGCGCCCATCACGGCTATCGGCCCAGCCCACAGGACGTAGAGAAATGGCTCGCCTGGGTCAACGAGCACGGCGGGGTCAGCGCGGCACAGTTGGCGTTGGATGAGAGCTTGCAGCAGGCCCGAGACCTCGCGGAGATCGCATTTCCCAAAGGTGGCGCGACGGTGGTCGGGGCGCTCTGCGACCGGCTCGCCGAGTTGGACGGATGAACACCGGCGGGCGACCTGAGTTGTCCCCTGGCGCCACCGCTCGGCGCCACTTCGAAGACGAAGGTTTTACGCTTGAGGGCGTCAGCGTCGCTGGGGTGGCGACATGGCTCACCATCGGGCAGTGGTCCTTGGCGATCGACTGCGGCGTGGTGACCCCACAGGTGGTGCGGTGTCGCACGTTGGCACTCACGCACGGCCACATGGATCACGCTGGCGGTCTCGCCACCTGGCTGGCCATGCGCCGACTCAATGGCTTGGGTAGCTCAACGGTCTATGCACCTGCGAGCGCAGTCGGAGCCCTGCGCAAAGTGGTCGAGACGTGGGAGAGCCTGCACAGACATCCGTTCGACTGGCAGCTCATCGGCCTGGAGCCTGGCGATCGCGTGCCAATACGCGGCGACCTGACCCTCGAAGCGCTGCCGGCAGACCACGTCGTTCCCTGCCTGGGCTGGGCGGTTTGGCGTACGAAGCACCGGCTCTTGCGATCGCTTCAAGGCGCTTCGGGGCCCGAGATCAAGGCAGCCAAGTTGCGCGGCGAGGCGATCACCCAACGCGCAGACGAGCTGCTATTTGCCCTCAGCGGCGACAGCAGGGCGACGATGGTCCATGACGTGCCGCAGCTTCGGCAAGCCCGCGTGTCGTGCATGGAGACGACCTTCCTCGATAAACGCTGCTCCATCGCGCAGGCTCAACTTGGCGGCCACACCCACCTCGACGAGCTGCTCGACGTTCCGTGGCAAGTGAAAACGCTGGTGCCCTATCACATCAGTCAGCGATACAACGGCGACGTGGCTCGGCGCATCCTGACCGCGAAGTTGGGCGGCGTGGTGCAGGACGTCTGGCCGCTGCTACCAGAGAGCGAATAGGCTGATTAATCAGTTATTTAGCGCATTTTCAACTTGGCGCCGCGATCGGTTTCACTAGCTCGTCTCGCCCGTCCAACGAATCAGCCGCAGCGGGCAGACCGGATCGGTGATGCCCTTGAGTTGGATCGACGCCATCTCCTCTGCGACCACCCATTCCCGCACAAAGTCGTGGGTGGTTGGCGCTAGAAGCACCTCGCCAGGTTCGGCCATGCCACAGAGCCGCGCGCTCAGATTCACGCTCCGGCCGAGCACGGTGTAACTCAGCGTTTGAGAAGAACCCATGTAGCCCGCAATCAGCTGCCCCGTGGCGATACCGATACCGACACCGATAGGATCCTTGCCCTCTGCCTCGCGCTGCTTGTTGAAGTCCGCCACGGCGTCCTGCATCTCGATAGCAGCCTGGACCGCCTCGACCTCATCGTTGTCGTGCGTCAGCGGCGCGCCCCACAGCGCCATCACAGCATCGCCGATGTATTTGTCGAGGGTGCCATTGTGCCGAAAGATAACGTTCGTGATCCGCTCGAAGTACTCGTTCATCATCGCCACCATCTCTTTCGGTGGCGTGCGCTCGGTCAGGTTCGTGAACCCCCGCACATCGGCAAAAAGGACGGTGGCCCGGCGCAGCGTGCCGCCCTTTTCCATCGGCAGATCGCCAGCGACAATCTGATCGACGAGGTTGGGACTCAGCATCCGAGAGAGCGACTCACGGGCAGCCGTCTCGGTCTTGATGCGCTGCTGCATGAGCACGTTGTCGACCGAAATAGCGGCCTGGCGCGCGACCGCACCGAGCACGGACAGGTCTTTTTCGGTGAACAGCCCAGTCGAGATCAGCGAGTCGACGTGCAGGACGCCGATCACCCGCTCATTGGCCACCAGCGGCACCGTCATGCTCGAACGGATGCCCTGCAACACCACCGAATGGGCGTGGCCAAAGCGAGCGTCCATGCGCGCGTCGGTGCTCAGAACCGCTTCACGCTTGCCGACTGCCTGACGCAAAATCGAGCTGGGAACCTTGAGCTCACGCTGACTCTCGTCGAGCCCGACCCCTGGGCGCAGGTTGACCGAACTGTTGACGAGCTTGTCGTAGACCTCACCCTCACGCTGCTCATCGACAAGCATGATGACGCCGCGATCGACCGGCAGCCATTCGAAAATGCGCTGCAGGATGCGATTGAGGATGTGATCGATGTCGGTCTGGCCGTGCAGATCGCCGGATAGCGTGTACGAAAGCCGTAGCTTCTCGTAGTCCATGCGGAGCGTGCGCTCATCGGCGACCAATTCCACCGGCGCGAAGTCACGCAGCAGATCGAGCTGCATTGTCGCGTGAACGCTGGCTGGCGGCTCGTCTTCTGGCGGCGGCGGAATCTCTGGCGCGACCGGCTCAGGCGGGGCCACATAGCGCCACGACGTACTGCCGATACGAACCAGCTCCCCTTCCCGCAGCACATGGGCGCTCTCGACCAGCAGGTCATTGCAGTAGGTGCCGTTGCGGCTATCCAAATCGCGCAAAACGTAGGTGGTCGTATTGGGCCGCCGCGAGATAACTGCGTGCTCTTTTGAGACGAGGCGATCGACAATTTGCAGGGTGTTGGTCGGCTGACGACCGACAGTTGTCAGGTCGCCTAGCTCGATCTCTTGCTGTCCTGGGCCACCGCCAACACGGACGAGGCGCGCGCACGCTGGGCGCATGGTCTGCCTGCTTCCCTCACGTCGATGTCTGGATGGCGTCTCTCCGACTATCGAAGGACAACGCTACAATCCCGAATCAGACGCATTTCAGGGCCGTAATTCTGTCACGGGGCCCGACCTACGTCCAGCGACCAACTTGGAAAGGACGTCATCCGTCAGAAATCAAGCTCCCGCAGGATCGGTCTACGGGTTGCACCCTGAGTGGCCCGCAGTGAGCATAGGCGTCCTATGACAACTCGCCGTTCAATCGCCAGTCCACATCGCTCGCCAAGGATGTGGCTGGCCCCCATCCTTCCGACCCTGACGGCCCTGTGGTTGTGCCGCATCCCAGGGTTTGACCTGCTGGATTACCACGCCTGCCTCGCCCTCGCGCCAGTGATGGGACTCTGTGCGGCGCATGGAATCGGCAGCCGTACCTCACCTTGGACCTGGGCGCTGCTGGTACTCGGCCCCTTGGCGATCTTGTTGGGCAACGCATGGTGGGTGCCCAACTGCGCTCCGATGACGGGCCTGGCATTTTATGGCTTGGGGCCGCTGCTGTCCGTCGTCGTGGGCCTCTGCATCGGCCGTATCGCTTCAGCACTGGCCCCCACCCGGATGAGCCGGACAATCTGGCTGATCGCCGTCCTCTCGATGGTCCCAGCAGCGGTTCACTTTCTGCGGCATCCCCAGGTGTTTGCCTACCACGGCCTCGTCGGATGGATCGGGGGAGCCCTCTACGAAGACGCGCTGGCCCCCCATGCAACCTATGTCTGGTTCCGTTTGGTCGATACGTCGACGTGGGTTGCCGCCGCGGTCTGGGCGACCCATGGCCCATCGGAAAAGCCGACTTCCGTGCGCCGCACGCTTGTCGCGGCGACACGCATGGCGCGAGGCAGATTCGCGCTACTTTGGCTGATTTGCGGACTCCTAGTGGGACAACTCGCTGGTGCAGCTGGTGGTTGGCGGGTGGACCAGGCCGACATTGAGAGAGAGCTCGCGACCGCCATTGAACTGCGACTCGATGGTGGGGATGCGCCCAACGTGGTCATCCATCTCCGGTCCGGAAAGAAGCAGCCCTGGCAGCTCCATCTGATCGCGGAGGACGTGGCCGTCCGTTGGCTCGAGTTGCGGGCTTTTTTCGGAACGGCACCCGGCAAGTCTATCGATGTCTACCTCTACCCAGATGTGGCCGCCAAGCGCCGACTAATGGGTGCCGCGCGGGTCGAGATGGCCAAGCCGTGGCTACGGCAGGTACACATGGTCTGGCCGGGTTGGGGACGCACCATCACCCGTCACGAGCTGGCCCATGTCTTTGCCGGCGTAGATGCACCTCCGCCATTCGCCGTGCCGTTACGCGGCGGATTTTGGCCGGATGCGCTGGTGATCGAGGGGCTGGCGGTCGCCGCCGAATGGCCGATGCGCAGCGGGCTCGATCCGCATCATTGGAGCGCAGCCATGCGGCGATTGAGGTTGGCGCCGCCGATGAGCGATCTCATGGCGCCGACGGGCTTCTTTCGCCAAAGCAGCGCCCGGGCCTACACCTTGGCAGGCTCCCTGCTGCGTTGGTTGCGCGATACCCACGGTGCAGGCGCGCTAGCAAAGGTGACCCGTGATGGCGATCTTGCGGCAGCCACCGGCGTACCGCTTCCCGACTTGCTCGCTAGCTGGGCCCAGTACGTCGACGCCCTGCCCCTCCGCGCTGTCGACTTGCAGCGCGCACGGGCCCGGTTCGAACGAACGGGGCTTTTTTACCGCCCCTGTAGTCTTGAGATTGGACGTTGTCGTGAGCGCGCCCGAGCAGCCTGGCGGGCAAACGACCCGCAGCGCGCTCTGCAGCAGTGGAAGGTGCTGCGGCAGCGCGTCGCCAGCCATGCAAAGGGCCGACCACTTGGGCTGGATATCGAGCTGGCCTATGCCTTTGCACTGGCCGAAGCGGGGCAAGGGAGCGAAGCCATTTCCGCGCTATCTGCGCAGCTTTCCGGGCCAGGTCGCCTCACCGAGCTGCAACGGGCCCGGATCAATCGCCTGATTGGTGATGTGCAGAACAAGCCTTCCTCGTCCCTGCGTCGATGGCGGTCCGCCGCTCAGGCACCCTTGTCAGACGGTGAGTTGCGCCTGCTGTTGGTCAAGCAACAATTGGCACAGTCGCCCGGCCCCGGCCGTAAACTGGTCACAGATGCCCTGCTGGCGACAGCGAGCAAGGTGAGCTACGGCAAGGCATTGGCTCAGACTCGGCGCCAACTGCCAAACGATCCCATCGTGACCTATCTGTACGCGCGTAGACGCCGATTGGGCCCGGCAGGCACCCGTGCGGCCCTTGATCTGGCCGCCGCCCTACCCGCACTCACAACTTGGCCACTGCTGTACCGGGAGACCCTGCGCATGCTAGCGGAGCGGGCATCCCGAGCGGCCATGTGCGAGGGCGTTTGGGTGCTGGCCGAAGCCGCCGGAAGTCAACGCCCAGAAGTCGGCGCCTGGCGGAGCGAGCTCACCGAGCGCTGCGCGCAGATGAGACGACTGCATATCAAGCCGTGGCTGACCGTGGTCGAGCCGAGAACCGAAGCTGAGGACTGAAGCTGAGGCGCAAGAAGATCAGGATCGAGAAGGAAACTGGTCCGTCTTGCCCGCTACGCAAAATTGGCCACGTGGTCGAACATCGACTCGAGGGCCTTGCCGAGACGCTCGCCGAGATCGTTGACCGCCATCGGAAAGAACATCGACGTCAGCGGCATGCCATCTGGGTCGTCGTGGGTCGTCTGCCATTGCGCGAGGGCGTCGTCGTCGAGGAAGAGACCACCGCCGGCCACGGCAGCTGACGGCGGGGTCGTACCGTCCCAGGAGGGCAGAAAGAGCGCCACACTCTCCGGTTTACGGCTGTGGACGCCGTTTTCATCACAGATCAGCGACACACGGGCTTTCTCGGTGGAGCCGCTGCACTTGGCCGACACCTCACCTGCGCGGTTGAGCGCGCGAGCGATGCCGAGCGCGGCAAGCGGGCCAACCAGGGCTACTTTGTCCGAGAGGTCGTCGCCGATGAAGTAGTTCACGTCGGACTTGCCAGTCGCTAAAACGGCGGCCAACGTTACCACGCGATCGCCGTCAACCTCGATGAGACCGTGTTCCAAAAGAACGGCCCACGCGGCATTGACGCGATCTTCGCTCAAGCCGAGGGCGTCGACCGCAGCGGGAAGTAGCTTGGGGAGGGGGCTCAGCCAGCCGCGGTTGACCAGATTGGTCACGGCATAGCTCAACAGCGTGCGCTGGTCCTCGTTGAGTTGCTCAGCAACCCACGAAAACCATGCGACGACCTGGAGTCCAGGTGCAGCGCCATCGATGACGGCGCGCGCTTCTTCGGAGAGTTTGGCCATGACAGTCTCCGGGTTGGAGGCTGCGCAGGCTCGTGGGCAGCCTCAAAGCGGCAATAGACGCCGCTGAGGGGTTAGCCCTGGGTCTTGTGCCAAGCCTTGGACAGACGCGACACGGTGCGCGATGCGGTCTGCTTGGTGATGAAACCCTTGGAACCGGCGCCAGCGACCACGGCCATCACGCTGTTGAGCGAAGTGACGGGCACGGACTCACCGGCGTCGAGCTGGTTGCGGAACCGCTTGACTGCGGTGCGCAGGGTCGAGCGACCCGCACGGTTGCGGATATTGCGCTTTTCGGTCTGACGGGCGCGCTTGAGCGCGGACTTGTGATTCGCCACGGGTCTACCTTCTCGCGCGGTGTCGCGCATGTTCTTAAAGCGAGACCAGATGCGGCCCGCTGTTGCGCCAACTCAGGTCACCTCGAAAAGGTGCAGTCAGAGTCGGGGCGCGCGTTGTACCCGCCGTGCAAGGGCACGTCAAGGCTCGATTTCATGCGATGGCAGCCGCTGTGCGCGTTAGTCATGGGCGTCAGCCCCCACCGCTCCCGCATCCGCGCCAGACAAGGCGTCTGCGCCAGCCGAAGTGGGCGGCGATACGTAGCAAAATCCGCTCGCGCAGGTGGTGCCTTCCGGGCAAACCACTTGGTCAGCGCAAGCCACGCGGCTGCAAACATCCCCAATACATCGGCCCGAATCGCATAAATCAGCGGCACTTTCCGTGCACGTCGCCGTGTAGTCAGCGGTGACATGCAGCGTCGATTGGACCGTGCTGGTGCGGCCCTTTGCGTCCTCGATCGTCAGGCTCACGGCGAAGATGCCGGGCGCGGTGAAGACGTGCTGCCACACAGGACCGGTGACGTCCTGCGCGGGAGAGCCGTCTGCGGCTGCGAAGGTAAATCTGACGATCGCCGCTTGCTCCACCACCACGCCGTCGACATCGCGCAATGCACCTGCGCGGGATGGCTGGCCGTCGAACTGCACGGCTTGTCCCACACGAACCACTTCCGCGTGCTGCAGGCCAGCGAAGGGTGGCGGAATGGCTGGTCCAGCGTCCTGCCCGCACCCAGCCAACTGCACCAGCGTGACCAGCGCAGCAGCAAACCGAAGGGATGGGGACAGAGCGTTCATCCTGGCAGTCTCGACGCGCGTTTGGGGGGTGTCAACTCGATCGACCCGGGGCACGCGGTGTTAGGACCGCATCTGGGGATGCGTCTGATGATTTCAGCCGACGACGTGGCCGACAAGATCGTAGTCGTGGGCTTCTGTAATCTCGACTTGGCGCAGCTGACCGCGACCGATGTTGTCCGGCGCGTCGTTAATGTAGATAACACCGTCGATCTCAGGAGCCTGGCCGCTGTAGCGCCCTTGGAGCAGCAGATCGGTCTCGTCGCTGAGGCCTTCGACCAAGACTTCCAGCCGCTGACCCACCATCGCTTGCATGTGGTCGGCCGAAATACCGCGCTGAATCTCCATGATCCGGTTGCTGCGGAAGCGTTTGACCATCATGGGAAGCTGGTCAGGCATCCGCGCGCTGGCGGTGCCCTCCTCTTGACTAAAGGCGAAGCAGCCGACGCGGTGAAAGCGCTGAGCGCTCACAAAATCAACCAGATCGTTGAAATCCGCCTCGGTCTCGCCCGGGTGACCAACCAGCAACGTGGTGCGCATCACGAGGCCATCGATCCGGGCGCGCATCTTGTCGAGCAGCGTCTCCATCTCGAGGCGCGAGGTCCGCCGATTCATCCGCTTCAGCACGTTGTCGGAGGCATGCTGCAGCGGCATATCCACGTACGGCAGGCAGTTGTCTGTCTCGGCGATCGCGTCGATGAGGTTGTCGCTGAAGTTATGGGGGTAGGCGTACATCAGACGCACCCACGGCAGGCCGTCGACCTTGCCCAACTCCCGGATCAACTTGGCCAGCATGTCGGGATCGCCGAGATCTTCGCCGTAGTGGGTCAGATCTTGGGCGACGAGATTCAGCTCAACCACGCCGGTCTCAACCAACGCACGGGCCTCGCGGATCAGGTCATCGATGGTGCGGGAGCGCTGCACACCGCGCAGCTTGGGGATGATGCAGAAGGCGCACCCCTGCGAGCAGCCCTCGGCGATCTTCAGGTAGGACGAAAAGCTCGCTGGCGGCACATAGCGCGGGTGCAGGTGGTCGGCGATAAACTGCGGCCGACCCTTGCGCTCACCCATGGCAGCTGGGCTCTGAGCAGCTTTGACCGCTGGCAACTCGAGCAAGTCACCCAGACGCTGGTACTCGCCGGTGCCGATGAAATAGTCGACCTCGGGCATCGACTCCCGCAGATCGGGCGCGTGGCGCTGAGATAGACAGCCAGCCACCACCAACCGCGCGTCAGGGTTGCGGCTCTTCACGTCCGCCAAGTCCAGGATCGCGTCGACGCTCTCCGTCTTCGACGACTCGATGAACGCGCAGGTGTTCACCAGCAGCACGTCGGCCGCCTCTGGGTCGGGCGTCGGCGAAAATCCGCCCTGCAACAGCCGACCCATCATGAGTTCGGTGTCAACGCGATTTTTGGGGCACCCCAGAGAGACCACATGGACTTTGCGGCTGCTTTCTGGGGACATAGATGGAGGGGTGTGCTCAGTCATGGCGGCGGAACCTAGAGGTGGCAGGTTCACGGTGTCAACGGGTTTTAGGCAGGGTGCCGCGATAGTGGAACTAATCGAGCGAGGCCCTCCTAGAACTCAACGGCTTGGCCGCCCGCATTGGTGACGACCACATCGACGTCATCGGCGTCAATTCGGTGGCTCGGCTTGGAGTCAAACAACTCGTCCCACAGCTGATTTGGGTAGAAGTAGTTGTTGTAAAACACCGCGCGATTGGTGCGGAACGCGGTCTCCATCAGATCCATCCCATCAACGAGCCCGTCGAGGGTCACATCGCCTGGGGTCAAGATCTGGAATCGCCGCAAGAGATGCCGGCTGATGTCGGGCCGCAAGCTGCGGACCGGTTTGTCGACCTTGAAGCTCACGATGGTCAGGCCATCACCTGCGGCGACCTCTTCGATGCGGTCTTCTGTGGTGCCATCGGCATACGTCACGCGAACCGGCAACTTGAATCGGAAGGGCTTCGTGGTCAGCTGTTTGATACGCAGCTTCGCCATCCATCCACCACCGGCGATCGGGTCAACACGCCCAGAAAGCTCGATGTTGATGCCGCCTTTGCGCTTCCACCACTGCTCGAAGAACCAACCCAACTTTCGGCCGGACGACTGCTCCATCGCCACCTGCAAATCGATGACGCGAGCGTAGTCACGGTTATAGTCAGCGGCGTACTTGGTCAGCCCCTTGAACATCTCCTCATCGCCCAGCTCGCGGCGCAACATGTCAAATACGACGGCGCCCTTGTGGTAGATGATCTGTACGTATTTTGAGGAGCCGTAGACGTTTGAGGCTTGCATCGCCCGGTCCTGATTTGCC
>JAGSHB010000112.1 GCA_023954815.1 Myxococcales bacterium
AGAAGCTGAAATTCGCTCATAAAGCCCATGGTGTGGGCATCGTTGCGCGATCTCGGCTTGATCGAATCACAACCTGTCGTTCCTGGAGCCCCATCGGTCGGGCTGGTCGAGCGGATATTTATACTGTACAAATGTTCAGGTTGTTGGAGGCGTGAGATGGCGCTCAGACCTGCCCGAATTTGCTGCCTCGATTTGGATACTTTCTTTGTCTCCGTCGAGCGACTGCACGACCCTACGCTCATCGGCAAACCGGTTGTTGTGGGGGCTGCGCCCGGGCGACGGGGCGTTGTGACGGCAGCGAGCTATGAGGTCCGCGCGTTCGGCGTACGTTCAGGCATGGCCATCGCCGAGGCCGTGCGCTTGGCCCCCAACGCCATCTACGTGCCGACGCGCTCCGGCGCCTACACCCCTTTTTCCAAGCAGGTGCGCGAGATCTTGGAGCGCTACTGCCCGCTGGTTCGCGCAGCGAGCATCGACGAGTTCTTCCTCGATTTCTCCGGTTGTGAACGGCTGTATCGGCAGCCCGCAGACATGGACGGCGACGCCACGATCGAGCGCACGGTGACGGAGATTCGCGGCGTCATCTCCCATGAGCTCGGCCTGCCCGCGAGCGCCGGGATCGGGACCAGTCACGCCATCGCCAAGATCGCCAGCGGCAGAGCCAAGCCTGCGGGTACGCTGATGATTCGCATGGGGGAGGAGGCGAGCTTTCTGCTCCCTCTACCGGTGCGTAAATTCCCTGGCATCGGGCCCGTCGCCGAACGACGACTCCACGCCGTCGGTATCGAAACCCTGGGTGATTTGGTACAGTTGGGCCCGAATAACCGGCGTCTCAGCGCACTTTCGGCTCGCGTGATCGCCGCCCTGGCCCCCACAGGGTCCGCCCATTGGCGCGTCGAACGCCCTGCCTTTCGGGAGCACGATCCTGCTGGGCAAGTGGTGGGCACCATCAGCAACGAGCGCACGTTTCACGCCGATGTCGATGACCTGCGCAAGATCCACAAGCAGCTGTGCGCTCTCGCTGAGCGGGTCACGTGGCGGGCGCGTCGCCGCAAGGTCTTCGCCCGCACCATTACATTGAAGCTGCGGTACGCCGACTTCCAGACCCTCAGTCGTGGTCGCACCGTGCCGCCGACAGACGCTGAGGGCGATGTTTTGAAGGTGGTGCATCAACTCTTTGAGGCGGCCTACACCCGCCGCGTCGCGATTCGCCTGCTGGGCATCACCCTGTCCAACTTTTCGCCAGCAGAGCGCCAGCTGCCGCTGCCCTTTGACGGCCGGCAGCGCCCCAAGATCGGCTGCGCGGTCGATGCCGTGCGCTCACAATTCGGATTTGAGGCCATTCGTCTCGGTGCCGTAGCAGACAAATCATCCGCATCCGTATCCGCATCCGGGTCCCCAGACAATCGCTGATTTCTTAGTCGCGTCTGTTGCGAAGTGGCGCCAATCCCAGGAGGCTACTGGCGGCTAATCTGGAGGCCAGCGTGCAGAGTTTACGGCATCAACTGACAGGGTTTCTCGTCGTCTCGGGCGGCGCGGTCGCGCTGCAGACGGCGGCCAAGCGCATGAGCGGTGACATGCAGTCCGGGCTGCAATCGGGCGCCAAGGGCCTGTTTGTGGTGGGTTGTACGCTGATTGGCCTGTGGATGCTCAAGACGGGCGCCGCCGAGCTCAAACGCAGCGCCGTAGCCAATGACGGGCCCCCGTTGCCGAAACATCTGCGCCCGAGCCGCTCGCAAGCCCTCGTCAGCCTCCTGTTCGGCGCCGTGTTGGGGCTGGGCGTCCCCGCGCTCATGTTCTTTTCGTAGCTGCGCCAATCGCGTCTCTGATCGGGGCGAGAGTGCGCTATCTTGTCATTCATGGCTGACGTCGCCCTCACTCCAGCAGACCTGCGCACCGATCCGAGCGTCATCGCCGTTGGGTTTTCTGAGCCCGCCGCCGGCGACAAGCTGCGCTGCACCCTCTGCCCGCGCCAATGCACCCTGCGCGATGGTCAGCGGGGGCTGTGCTACGTCCGCGGCCGCATCGGCGACACCTTGGTGCTCACAACCTGGGGGCGCTCCAGCGGCTTTTGCATTGATCCCATCGAGAAAAAGCCGCTCAACCACTTCTTGCCAGGCTCGCCCGTCCTGAGCTTTGGCACAGCCGGCTGCAATCTCAGCTGCTCCTTCTGCCAAAACTGGGACATCTCCAAATCGCGCGAAATGGACACCCTCGCCGCCGTGGCGTCACCCAACGCCATCGCCGATGCGGCCGTACAGTCGGGATGTCGCTCCGTCGCTTTCACCTACAACGACCCCGTCATCTTCCACGAGTACGCCAAAGAGGTCGCCGCCGCCGTTCGCGCCGTGGGTCTGCAGACCGTCGCCGTCACGGCGGGCTATGTGAGCGACGACGCTCGGGAGGCGGTGTTCGCCTCCTACGACGCGGTCAACGTCGACCTCAAGGCGTTCACCGAGGACTTCTACCGTCGCCAGACCGGGGGCCACCTTGCGCCGGTGCTCGAGACCCTCA
The DNA here is from genome assembly GCA_023954815.1 of Myxococcales bacterium. Classification (GTDB taxonomy): domain Bacteria; phylum Myxococcota_A; class UBA9042; order UBA9042; family UBA9042; genus UBA9042. The sequence goes on from JAGSHB010000112.1 coordinate 2,515, forward strand.
AGTGGCTGCAGACGACCGACATTTGGGTAGAGATCACCACCCTGCTCATCCCTGGTCTCAACGACGGGGACGCCGAGGTGACGGCGCTTTCCCGCTGGGTTCGGGATCACATGGGCACCGATGTGCCGCTGCACTTTTCGGCCTTTCATCCCGACTACAAACTCACCCACCTGCCGCGCACGCAGCTGGCCACCTTGCAGCGCGCCCGGGCCATCGCGATCGCTGAGGGGCTGCGCTTTGTCTACACAGGCAATGCCCATGATCTACAAGGCGACACCACCTGCTGCTCGGGCTGTGGCAAGCCGGTCATCATCCGCGATTGGTATGCGCTGCAGGCCTATGATCTCGGGCCCAATGGTGAGTGCGTCAGCTGCGGAACCCGAATTCCCGGGGTTTTTGCGCGTTCCCCCGGCAATTGGGGCCGGCGCCGCCTACCCATACGCATCGCTGAGTAGCTAGTCCTAGCGGTGTGCTGCGACAGCCATGTTGATTACGCCGCACGCTGCTACCCGTGCCAATCTTCAACCGTGTAGATCTGCAGATCGACCGGCCAGTGGTCGGGAGACAGCCCAGCCTTGTGTTTGAGCGCCACGAGAAAGGACAGCGGATCGGGCAAGCTCTCCCACACTTGCGGCAAGAACGTCGCCCGGTGCACTCCACTGGTCAGGATGACGCCGTCCACCCCGGGGCGCAGGCGCCGACACGCATCGTCTTCATCGCGCACGGCCAGTGGCTCTGGCGTCCCAAGCACGCTGATGTGTAGACCCAGGAAATTGGCCTCGTCGGCGTTCACTGGATCGAATCGCGGGTCTCGAAAAGCCGCCGCAAAGGCATGGTCGACGATGTCTTGGCCGAGGGATTGGTAGGCGCTGAGGGTCCCGATACAGCCGCGAAGCTGGTCCGTGCTCGTATTGAGGGTCACGAAGGTCGCCGCTTTTTCCTGCAACCAGCTAGGAGATTCAGCGTCCGCGAGCCGCATGGGCCGGACGTTGCGGTCCACGTCAGCACCCCGCCTGAGCCCATCGGCGATGCTCTCGCGAGCGAGGGCTACCAGTGTTTCGCGCTGCGCGATCGTGTGATCAGCGGTCTCGTCGTCCCAGAAGAGATAGCTCCCGTAACCCACGACCCGCGATGGATCGCCCGCGGTATCAGCCGAGGTGCGCACGTCGATGGCCTGCACCGTCATCTGGCGCCGACTGGCTTCATAAAGCAGCGCGCTTGCCGGATAGCGACCGCACGCATCGGCGGAGATCATGCCGTCAAAATCCAGCGCACAGACAAGGGCTGTCGTCTCCGCGTCGACTTGGCGGGCGTGGGGCAGGCTGAAGAAGTGACTTAGGTCGCTGCTGATCACAATGCGGGTGCGGTTGTCCCCCCAAACCGAACGCAGCAGGGACGCGCCTTGCGCTGGCGTGATCTGACCCACAAGTACCGGAATCAAGGCAAAATCGCCGACAACGCGCTGCAAAAATGGCAGGTGAACTTCCAGGCTGTGTTCGGGCTGATGGGCGGCGTCGCTGACCTGCACATCCGGTCTGTTGGAGAGCTGAGCCAGCGCCATCGTGTCGAGATTCACGGCGCCCAGGGGCGTCTGCCAGGTCTCGGCCTGGGGGATGACAAAACCATCGAAAGCGAAGTGGTGCGACGGGCCAAGGAGGACCACGCGCTCCACGGCTGTGTCCGTCCAAGTGGCGTAAGCGCTCGCCGCCACAGGCCCGCTGTAGACCAGGCCAGCATGGGGCGCGATGACAGCCTTCGGCGGGCGCCCCTCACTGGGCACACGGAGGCTCAGGCAGCGATCGACCTGGGCAGCCAACGCGGCGGCGGTGCCCTCATAGAATGTCCCGGCGAGTGCTGGCGGTCGAATACTGTCGGGTTGGGTCAGTGACACGGCAAACTCCATCAAGGCCATTTCTCTCGGCGGCAGACGTTGCTCCACCGCCAGCCGCCCCACATAGTAGTCCATCGCGGGAGCGCCCGCTCAAACCTCCGGAGTGCCGTGCCTCATCTATTGATCGACTCGTTGCACGCCCAGGGTGCTGCCCACGTGCTGCCCCACACTTGGCTCGCTGGTCTCACCCTCTCCACCTACACACCGGGCGAATTGCTCGATGTGGCTTCAGGGAGTGAGCACGGAACGCACCCGGCTGATGCGGTGATGTTGCGGTCGGTGACGCCAGTGTCCGACGCCACCTTGGTCCATTTGCCGCATCTGAGGGCGGTCGCCACGTGTTCTTCGGGCACCGATCATGTGGACCTGCAAGCCCTGCAGGCAGCCGACATTGCGATGTTCTCGGGGCGGGGCGGCAACGCCATCGCGGTCAGCGAGTGGGTCGCTTGGGCGTTGTGCCGCCAGTGGGGGACCGATCTCCTCAGCCCAAAGCCGTGGGCCGGTCGCCGGATCGTGGTGGTGGGCGTCGGTGCGGTGGGTGGGTGCGTGCGTGCGCTGGCGCGCCATTGGGGGGCGGATGTTGTCTGTGTCGATCCGCCGCGTGCGCGCAGAGACCCTGAATTTGCGGCCGATCCGGCCCAAACCAGCTTGGCCGAAGCCCTGCAGACCCCGTGCGACGCGGTCACCCTGCACGTGCCAAAGATCACCACAGGGCCGGATTGTACGATGAACCTCATCGGCCCCAACGAACTGGCGGCTATGGGGGGCGCGACACTGCTCAACGCGGCTCGCGGCGGCGTCATCGATGAGGACGCGTCGGTCCGGGCACGTACAAGCGGGTCTCTCAGCGGACTCTGGTGTGACACCTTCGTCGGGGAGCCCCGGCCGCAGCCAGCGATCGTCGCTGCGTGCGACGGCGCCACACCACACATTGCCGGCCACAGTATCGCCGGCAAACTCAAAGTCGCGTGGCTACCGACGGTCGCGTTGCGGGAGCACTTGAACCTCGCCCCCCTCGCCGGCGACAACGAGCCGCTCATCGCTGCCGTCCAAGCAGCGCGCGGAGCAGAACACCGCTTCGATCACGTGCTCGACGAGACCCACGCAAAGATGGCAGCGCTAGCAGGCCGAGATTTTCGGACATTACGCGCCGCACATCGCCGACAAGAGGGGGGGGTTCTCCCTGGAGACCTCGCCGCTCGGGCGCTCATCGAGGTGGGATGCCCTCGGATACTCGTCGCATCTACCAAATCACTTTGAGCATTCTGCGCGCAGCCGCTACCCTCCGGCGACTCGCGGCCTAGGTCGCCCCCATATTCGGGGTACTCACTCTGGAGATCGACGTGATGCAAGGCTTCCGCCTTCCAGTAATGGCAACCCTCTCTCTCTTTCTCCTCGTGCTCGTCGCGGGTTGTGGCAATACCCAGCCGCAGCAAGCGCCCATTGGCTTCGGCGACAACGGTGGGACCGTCACTGACACCAACACAGGTGCCGTCACCGACACGGTCACCAGTGGCGATGGCAAGGGAAATCCGACCGATTCCAAGGGGAGTACCACCGACACGGGTCCTGTGGATGCTGGTCTACCGACCGGACCAGGTTGCGCGAAAGCCAGCGCCTGCAAACAGCACAAGGACACGCCCTTCTGCAATCTCGGTGCCCAGGTCTGCGTTGAGTGCTTGGTAGATTTTCACTGCAAAGACACGACCAACAACTGCGTCGCCAACAAATGCCAAGAGATCAGCTGTGTCCCTGGCAGCGCCACCTGCAAGGGCGAAAACACCCTTGAGGTGTGCAAAGCCAGCGGCAAGGGTTTCGATCTGAATTTGTGCCCAGACGCCGCACCGACGTGCTTTCAGGCGAAATGCCGCTTCTGCGAACCCTTGAAATCGTACTGCAAAGCGCCTGAGCAGGGCGTCTCCGAGAGCTCTGTGTTGCTCAAGTGCAACGCCACCGGCACCGACGCGGACATCGCCCAAATCTGTAAAACTGGGGAGTCTTGCATCGATGGCAAGTGTGCGGTCTGCACGCCCGGCCAGAAGACCTGTTTTGGCAACAAGGCTGTGTCTTGCAAGGTCGACGGCAGCGGCTTCAAAGCCGACAACGACTGCGACGCCAAGGGGCTGGTCTGCTTGGCGGGGCTGTGCGTGAACCCGTGTGCGTCCGATCTCAAGAGCAACACCAACGTGGGCTGTGACTACTACGCGGTCGATCTCGACAACGCGCTGGTGCCCGGCGCTGGCGGCAAGGTCTACGACGCCCAGAACTCTCAGTTCTCCATCATCGTGTCGAACACCAAGGCGTCGGAATCGATCGTGACGGTCACCGAGGGCTGCTCGGGCAAGAAGGCGAAGTACAAGGTGCTGCCCAACGGCCTGAAGATCATCAACCTCCCCGATCCGATCTGGAAGATGAAGCCGCCCAATCAGGAAGGCACCAACATCAACTGCAAGGCGTATCGTATCCAGTCGAGTCAGCCGATCGTGGCCTACCAGTTCAACCCGCTGTCGAATGTGGGTGTGTTTTCCAACGACGCGTCGCTGCTGCTGCCGTCCAATGTGGTCGGCAAAGAGTACTGGATGATGACCCGTCAGCAGACTCACGGAAATCTGCGCGGTTACCTGACTGTGGTTGGCGTCACGGAGGGCGACACCATCGTCGACGTGTTGGTGACGGCGAAGACGTTGGCGGGTACAGGCGCTGGGCAGAGCATTCCTGCGGGGCCGTGGACCGGCATTAAGAAGTTCAAGCTGAAAAAGGGCCAAGTGCTGAACATCGAAACCGACCAAAACGGTGCCGATCTTACGGGCTCGTACATCAAGGCCGACAAGCCGATCGCCGTCTTTGGTGGCTCAGAAGCAAGCAATTCGCCCAATACCAACAAGTGCGTGAAGGGCCCGGGCGCTTCAAAAGGCACGTGCCAGTACCAAGGGTGGACGTGCACATCGAACGCGGATTGTCCCGTCACGTGCTGCGCCGATCACCTCGAAGAGCAGCTCTTTCCGACCACGTCGTGGGGCAAGATGTTCATGGCGACCAAGAGCAAGGCCCGCGGCAAGGAAAAGGACTCGTGGCGCATCGTCGCTGGCAGCAACGGCACCGTCTTGCAGACCATCCCGCCGCAGGTACCGATTCCGACGCTCAATCAGGGTCAGTGGTTCGAGTTTGAGTCCGATCAGGACTTCATGATTGTCGCCAACAAGCCGGTCGAGGTTGGGCATTTCCTCGCCTCATCCCACGCGCCCAATCCGAACAATGATGTCTGCAACACGACCTACGGTTTCCAGAAGGTCTGCACCAACATGGACAAGCTGTTCAAGGCCAAGCTCGCCTGCAAGAAGCACTCGGACTGCCCCAATATTCAGGAGCCGGGCGACGCCAAGATCGGCGATCCCGCGTTCATCATCACCACGAACGTCCAGCAGTACCTCACCGACTACGTCTTTCTCGTGCCGAATAAGTACTCGCAGAACTACATCAACGTCGTGAAGCAGCCCAATACCAACGTCACCCTCGACGGCGCACCGCTGGCTGCGTCTGCCTTTAAGACCTTCGCCAACGGCCAGTGGCAGGTCGCCAGGTTGCCCATCGCTCAAGGCGCGCACCGGCTCAAGTCGAACAATCCCAGCGGCCTTATCGTGTACGGCTGGGACAACTACGTAAGCTACGGTTACCCAGGTGGGGCCGGAATTGCGGGTGAAAAGTAGATCTTGCGCGCACGCATCGCCGGTGGATTGACAGTCTTTGCGCTGATTTTTGGTGCGGGCAATGCATCGGCTGCCAAGTGGCGCCTCCTCTACAAGAAAGAAGGTGTGACGGTCACCGCGAAGGACCGGCCCAACTTTGCCCTGCCGGTGCTGCGCGGTGTCGGTGTCCTACCGACGAATCTCTACGCCCTACTCGCCATCGTCGACGACGTGCCCAGGCACAAAGAGTGGGTCTATCGGCTGGAGACCTCGCGGCTGCTCTCTCGCCCCGATCCGCTCCACGCTCGTGCCTATTTGCGCTTTGATTTCCCTTGGCCGACCTCGGATCGCGACGGCATCATCGATGTCGTGGTCACGCGGAAGTGGGCGCCGCATCACGAAATCAAGATCACCTTTCGGCGGACGGTGGACCGCCGCATGCGACCTGTCGACGGCGTGGTGCGCGTCCCGCGGACCATTGGTTTTACCCGGTTGCGCTGGCTCTCACCCAATCGCACGCAGGTCATCTATCAGATCGACACCGATCCGGGCGGCTCCCTACCCAAATGGCTGGTGGGCTGGATCAGCGAAGACCTGCCCTTGCGCATTGTCCGCGGTCTGCGCAAGCAGCTGATTCGGCGCCGTGGTTTGTACGGCAAGTTCATGCGTGTGTGGGATCCGAGACTGACGGTGCAGCCCGACACGCCGCAGCAGTTCATCCTGCCGGGGGTCGACGCCAAGAAGCTGCCACGTCGATCGATGGTCATGACGGTACCGGTCAAGTCGGCCGCACCGCGGTCCTCGAAGTAGGCAGCGTCGCTCATCGTGCCGTCACGACGACCTCATCCGCGATCAGGGCGGCGATTTCGGAGTCCCCGAATCCGGCCGCGCTCAGCACCATTTCCGTATCTGCACCTGGCAGTGGTCCGGCGTGGTCATACCTGGGCGGGCAGGCAGACAGCTTGATGGGATTGCCCACCTGTCGCAGCGAGTCGGCCCCTTCGTCATCAGCAGATGACGGCACCGCGACAACCATCTCGCGGGCGCCAAATAGCTCGCTGTCGACCGCTTCCGTGGGGGTTAAAACGGCTTCCACGCAGCAGGGAACATCCGCAAAAACCGCGCGCCAGTGATCGAGGTTGTGGCTTGAAATTGCAGCTGAAATGGCTTGTTTCTGGGCTTTTGCGTCCTCGCCCTGGGCCAGCCATTGGCCTTCGAGCTCAGGTAGTCCGAGGGCTTGAATCAACGCCCCGTAAAACTTCGCCTCCAGCGATCCCACGGCCAGCCAACGCCCGTCAGCCGTCCGGTAGTAGTCGTACGCAGTCCCGCCATTGAGCCAGTGCCCTTCCGGTGCCGTATCCGTCCCCGCAGCGAGCGCTTCTGTTGCGGCCATGGCGTTCATCAGCAGGGCACCGTCGGTCATGGAGATGTCCACGCGCTGGCCCTCGCCGGTCTTCATGCGATGAATCACCGCCGTCAGGATGCCCGTCACCGCACCCCACGTGCCGCCGCCCACATCACCCACCAACGTGCCTAGGGGCACGGGCCCGCCGCTGGCGCGGCCAAGGTGATGGGAGAGCCCCGCCAACGCGACAAAGTTGATGTCGTGCCCCGGCCGCTGCGCCAACGGTCCCGTCTGACCAAAAGCGCTGATCGAACAGAAGATCAGACCCGGCTGCCGGGCCTTGAGTTGCGCATAACCGACGCCGAGCCGATCCATCACACCTGGGCGAAACTGCTCGACCACGATGTCGTGGGTCTCCACCAATCGGCCGATGACACCGGCGGCCTCGGGGCGCTTCAGATCCAAGACAATTGAGCGTTTGTTACGCCCAACCGTGCGGTACATCGCGCCCTCACCATCGGGCCCGTGAGGCGGTAGAAAACGAAGTAGATCCGGCCTGCCGGGCGCATCGACGCGCGTGACCTCGGCGCCCAAATCAGCCAGGAGCATCGTCGCTAGCGGCCCGGGGTACAGCCCGGTGAAGTCCAAGATCTTGAGCCCATCCAATGCACCCATCACCTGCCTCCCTGTCGTCTGCGTCCGCGCATGTCGAGTGAAAGCGTATTAATAGTCACGCTTTGCTCGCGCCATCTCGCGCTTGGCGTCCTTCTTCTTCAGCGCGTGCCGCTTGTCGTGCATCTTACGACCGCGGGCCAGGGCGATCTCCACCTTGACCTTCGAGCCCTTGAAGTAGACCTGCACCACCACGCACGACGTGCCGCGCTCGCGCAGACCGCGATCGAGTTTGTCGACCTCGCGCTTGTGCAGCAGCAGCTTCCGGGTGCGGTCTACGTCATGGTTAAAACGGTGAGCGAATGGGTACTCGGGAATTTGCATCCCAACCAGCCAGGCCTCGTTGCCGATGACCCGTACGTGCGCTCCCACGAGCGTGCACTTGCCCTGCCGCAAGACCTTCACCTCGCTGCCGACCAAAACGATGCCTGCTTCGAACGTATCGGTGAGCTCATAGTCATGCCGTACACGGCGATTGCGAGCGACGACTTTGATGGGTGCCTCGGCCATAGCCTCCTCCAGAGGTTGGACCCCTACCACACGGGCGCCTGGGGAGCACGTTTGCTGTGAGGGGCGTCGTGTATTTCGAGCGCGTTTGACGCCGCACGGCCGGAATTCTGGGACTGCCGTAGCCAAGCCGCCACGCCAGCTCCTCGTTGACGTGGCGGTCGGACAAAGAAATTCCTTGAGTCAGACAGTTGAATATTGGTCCTTCGCGGTGAGTCTGGCGGGCACAATGTCCGTGTTCGCGTGTCTGCTTGCGTTTATCCCAGCGATCGCCGTGTTGATGGCGGCTGTAGTTAGGGGAGCCTGGGTGGCGAGGCCCCCCGCTGATGGCCTGGTTGATTGTGCCGCTCACTGATCACTTCGGCGGTGAGGGGACCCGCTGCGGCGATAAATCAGACGGTCCACTCACATCTGCCCTGCTGGTTTTTGGTCTCGGGATGCTGGGCGGCGCTACCGGAATCACAAGTGCCCATGCGGCCATGCATCGCAGTGGTTGGCTCGATCGCGCCGTAGCGGAAGTCTTCATGACGACCGTCAGCTTTCCCTGGTGGTGTGTCGAGCGTGTCTATGGCCATCACTGTCGAGTCGCGACCCTGGAGGGCGGCGCAACGAGCCGGCTGAGCGAGCGTCTCTATGCGTTCTTGTCGTGTGCCCCGGAGTCCGGTCTCCGATCGGCTTGGGTGATCGAACGCACGCGCCTGCGGTGGCGCAAGCTCGCATGGTGCCACCCGAGCTCGCACATTGGTCGGCAAACGCTGACACAATGCGGCACCTAGGACCTTGCCTTCGCACGCGGTGGACCGATCGCCATGGCTGCGCTGGCGGCAATGGGGCGAGTGTCGGTTTTGCTGCTGGAGTCGATCAACGACATCGAGCACGACGGGTTGCTGAGAAACCTGAAACCCATGACCGATGCGTCGGCGGCTCCTGACGGGAGCGCCGCGAAGCTCAGACGGCGCTACGAGCGCGTAAAACCGCACCACTGGTGGAATTCTAGCCATCGGATCCGCGACGTCATGGTGGTCAATCTAGCGCGTCACAGCGACCACCAGGCTCTCGCATCACGGCCTTTGGAGCGGCTACGGCACCTACCAGACACCCCTCAGATGCCGTCACGCTTTGGTGCGATATTCCTGCTGTCCTTCGTGCTGCCGCTGCGTTTCACATCATGAATCCGTGGGTCGCCGCGTGGCGCGAGCAACATCTACACGGGGCACAGTCGCCCAAATCCCGCGGTGTTGGCCATGCAGGCGAGACACAGGCCGCGTAGTCACCCTATTGTCCAGCCACCCATGTTTCATGAGCTGGAGATTTCATGGCCACTTTCAAGCACATTTCTGTCCCGACCCTCGCCGCTGACATTGCCGGCGGGCAGTCGGTTGTGATCCTCGATGTACGTGATCCGGACAGCTTCTCCCGTGGTCACATCGCTGGCGCCACGCGACTGCACAACGCCAACGCTGCCACTTGGGTTGCCCAGGCAGACAAGGCTGCGAAGACGGTTGTGTGTTGCTACCACGGCCACTCCAGCCAGGGTGCTGCGCAGTTCTTGGCAGAGCAGGGCTTCGGTGACGTGTACTCCCTCGACGGCGGGATGGGACAGTGGGCGATGTCGCAAGCCTGCAGTCAGGGGTAGCACGAGTCGAAATGGGGGCCAGTCGCGCTCGCAGCATGCTCTTCATCCCGTCCGACAGCGTACCGATTGAGGTGTACGCCGATGAGGGCGAGAAACTGAGCAGTCTGCTAGATTGCAGCGGATGAACACTGCCACTCCCCGAGAAACCGGCTCGAAAGCCCGCCTGCCGCTGCCGTCCGTACTGGCCAGAGGCGTCGCGGCTTGTGTGGCCATCGCCCCCGCGTCGCTTGCCTATATGGCGGTCTGTTCGGCCATGCTGCCGTTTCGCTATGCCAGGATTCGTGCCGGCAATACCTACGGCAAGATCGTGGGGAGCACCGTATTTGGTCTCGCTGGGGTCAAACCGGTGATCGACGGACTCGACAAGCTTCAAACGCTCCGGCCCGCGCTCTATGCCTGCAATCACGCGTCGACCGCCGACATGTGGATCGGGATGTGGCTCTGCCCCAAGGGCGGCTGTGGGGTGGCGAAAAAGGAGATCGTGCGGCTGCCCTTCTTTGGACAGGCCTACCTGTTGTCCGGCCACCTGCTCATCGATCGCGGCAATCGCAAGCGCGCGATTCGCTCGATGGAGAAGGTTCGCGAGGTCGTCGGCAAGCACAAACTCAGCCTGTGGATGTGGCCAGAGGGCACCCGCAGCGCCGATGGTCGATTGCAGCCGATGAAGAAGGGCTTTGTGCATATGGCGATCGCCACGGGGCTGCCCGTCGTACCAGTGGTCTTTCACGACGCCGACCTGCTGTGGCCGAAAAATGCCCTGCATATCACGCCGGGAGAGCTCAGGATCGAGGTCTTGGACCCGATCGACACCAGCGCGTGGCGTGCAGAAACGGCGGGCGAACATGCCCAGCAGCTGTGGCAGGTGTTTCAAGACGCGTTGGGCCCGCGCCAAAAAGGCAACCCAGCGAGCTCCTAGCTAGCCAAATAGCTAATAAAAGGTCGTCCGCAATACCGGCTGAAACATGGCCATATCGTGCTTGCAGACCGGATCGACGGGGCAGCGGCCGCAATCGGGCTGCTCCATCTCGGGGCATCGCTTGCGCGCGCCGAAGAAGAAGTAGTCGATAGCTCCGATGTCTCGGCCAGAGGCTTCCATCAGCGCCTCGACCGCCTCAAAGCACGCGGCGCGCACGGCCTTTTCATCCGACGGCTCAAGTAGGCGCCGACCGACGATGCGTTCGCGCAACTCTTCGTCCCCGACCTCTACCAACCCGGTGCGCAGGCAGCTGCGCATGATGTGATAATCGACGACGGGGCCCAGCTGTTTGCAGCGGGATAGATCGAGGAAGCCTTCCGGTCGCTGACCCAAGGCCAACACCAGCAGCATCGCCTTTTTGCGCAAGGGATCTTCCCGATAACCCGTCACGTGGTCCAGCACGGAGATGAGCGTGGCACCTGGGTCGTCACTCGCTTGGGCTTCCTTCACCAACTGGGTGGGCGTGTAGCCGAGCTCCCACAGATCGCGGCCATATCCGCGGGCGAGGGCGTGGTGCGTCGCCAGCACGGGCATGGGCACGCTGCCATCATCGGCCAAGAACAGGCTGCGTGTATCGTCCCACCGTAGAGAGGACTGCCCGCGCGGCAAAAGCTGCGCCGGGTCACGCTCAAGCACCCGTTTAAAAGCCGCAAAGCAGTAGTCCGAGCCCTTGAGCCGTTGCCCCTCGAAGGTCGTCCAGGTCGGCCGCGCATAGACGCCGTTGGCCGGGCTCCAAAAGCCGAACTGGTGCAAGATCGCGGCAAAAAAGTAGTCGATGGCGTGCGGGTCACCGACGTCAGGGAAATGCGGCCCGGTGAAGCTAAACGACTTGACCGACTCCAGCTCCGAGATGACCTGACCCATCTTGCGAACCTGTACGCGATTGACCTGTACGCGTGGATCCCGCCGAACCTGCCGACGTCGCTCCTCGAGCTGATCGATGCTGGTCTCCAGGAGGGCTTCCATACCCGGCGCTTCAATGGTCGAAGCAGCCACGGCCGAGCCCAGCAAGACCGCCTCCGTAGGGTGCAAGCCGCGCGCAATGCCAGCGAGGGTGCCGCCGCACACGCTATCGCCAGCGCCTGTCAGATCGACGGGCGTCGACGGACAAATCGGCACGCGTGTGCAGTGGTCGCCTTGCCACACGTCCGCGCCGCGAGCGCCACGGGTGACGACCAAGATCTGACCGGGGCGCACGGGCGGCCGCTCGTCGCCAAAGACCAGCTGCACTTCAAACTCGTTGAGAAAGAAGAGATCGACCGATTCCATCAACGCACGCACGGTATCGGGGGCCCGGCGTGCCATGTAGCCGTAGGTGCCAGCGGAGATCTTGGCGTCGCAGCGCGAGCGGATGTTCTGCACAAAGCGCATCTGCAATTCGGGTGCGTGAATGGCAGCGATGTGAACGAGGGCGCACCCCTCCAACACGCTGTCGTCGAGCATCGACGGGTCGAGCGTCTCCTCGGTACCCCAGTCGGCCGAGACCAATCGCGCGTTGCCATCGTCTTCGTAGACGATCTCAAAATGCGGTAGGTCTTGCTTTTCACAAGCGGGCCCAACCCAGGGAACGAGCTGCGCGGCTTGGCTGAAGATCTCGGGCAGCGGATCGGGCCGAAAGCCGAAGAAACGGGCGTTTCCGCCGGCTCGGCGTGCTGCCAAAGCGGTATATAGCGCGGCGCCACCGGCGATGGTTCGCGGCTCTCCGTCTGCACGGATTCGATCGACGGACGCGCCACCGACGACGACTATGGGAAGGCCTGCGCTCATGGCTCGGGAGCCTCGCGTGGGAGCGCCGGGGGATCAAGGGGCTCGCCCAAACTGTCCGGCGCTCTCATCGCCTAGTCGTTGTTGTTGGACTTCTGAACGCGCCGGTAGGGCTCCAGGAAGTTGGCCAGAGTCGGGGGGTTGCGCGTTTGAAGCAGCAAGGTTCCCTGGCCACTGAAATTACAGACCAGCCCCTCACCCGACAGAAATAGGCTCTTGAAGCCGCCAAACTTGTCGATCCGATACTGCAAACCCGACGTAAATCCAACGATATGGCCGGTATCACAGACGTAGGTGCCGTCCACCTCGACCGCGTGGATTGCGCCGTAACTACCGTAAAGTACAGTACCCGGGCCGACGATCTTGAGGAGGAATAATCCCACCCCGCTGAAGAAGCCCTTGGCGCCGCCCCACGCCGTGTCGATCTTCAGATCGTCACCGATATGGGCCACATAGGCACCGGATTGCAGGAAGAAGGGCTCTCCAGGCTGCAACACACGGGATTTCAGATCGCCCTCGGGCGCCGGTGCGAGCAGCAGCTCCTGGCCCGGCGCTGTCGACGTAAAAGTGTTCTGAAAGAGGCTCTCTCCGCCCATCACCTTGCGCTTGGCCGCCGCGAGGAGCCCGCCGCGCATGGCCGTCTTCATCTGCACGCCGCCGGTCATGGCAAGCATCGCGCCGGATTCAGCCACCACCGACTCGCCAGCGCCCTCGAAAGTGATGCGCGCGGTCGTAAAATCTGGACTGCCTAGAATTTCGTGACGCATGCCTTACTCCTGACGCGGCGGCAGCAATGCGCCGACCGATTTGCCGTATTCCGCCGGGTTCCGACTCTGTAGCCACAAACGCCCGCGACCGCTGAACTTCAGAACCAGCCCTTCACCGCTCAGAAAGCTGTCGATCCAGCCGCTTGAGGCCTTGGTCACCTTGTAGTCGAGCCCGCTGGTGAAGGCGACGACGTGGCCGGTGTCGACGATGAGCTCGCCGTCCAGATCCATGACCTCGATGCCGCCGAACGCGTTCATCACCACGGGGCCGTCGCCGGTCGCCTTGAGGAAAAACAGGTTCTCGCCAGAGAAAAAGCCCTTCATGCCCTGGAACTTCGTGTCCAGCGTGATGCCGTCCTGGCAAGCCACAAAACTCGAGCCCTGGATGAACAGCTCGTGGTCCGACGACAGCGGATGGACCGCCATATCGCCGCACAACGCCGGTGCCAGCGTCACCTCACCGGGACTACCGCTGGCAGTGAACTTGTTGGTGAAGAAGCTCTCACCGCCCAGCATCGAACGCTTGAGCATGCCCACAAATCCGCCCTTTCCGCCCATACGCGCGTCGGTCGAGACCTGGACATGGCTGCTCATCGAGACCATGGCGCCCGACTCCGCGCGCACCATCTCACCCGGTTGTAGTTGCACCACCGCGAGGGCGAATGTCGGCCGATATTGAATGTCGATCTGCATGACTATCCCTCCTTCATTGCAGCATGGGCGTGAGCCAGCTCACGAGGCCACCGAGGTTACGCGACTGCAGATACACGGTGCCCGTGCCCTGGAAGGTCATGACCAGACCCTCACCGCTGAGAAACAGGCCCTTGAACCCGCCGCCTGCGCTGCCGACTTTGAAGGTGAGGTTGCCCTCGTACGCGACCATGTGGCCGGTGTCGACGATGTATTCGCCGTCGATCTGCACCGGGATGATGTCGCCGTAGGACGTGATGAACAGGTCACCCTCGCCCGTACATTCGAGCAAGAACAGCCCTTCACGGCTGAGCAGCATCCGCAGGCCGCCCCAGCGCAGCTTTGTATCGACCGTGCCCGTGCTAGCGAGGTAGCTGCCGGCCTGGACCACCAGCTTCTTCGAGCCGTCCATCTTGTGGTGCACGATCTGCCCAGATAGCGCTGGCGCCAGCACCACCTCGCCGCCCGACGTGCTCCCAGGGGCCGTGAAATCGTTCACAAAGAGCGTCTCACCACCGAGCATTTTACGCACCAAAGCCACAAAAAAGGCCATGATCTTACGGAAAAAGCCGGCTCGATGCCCAGCGTTGAGGTGCGTGTCCATCTCGATTCCGACGTCGCGCCGCACCATCGCGCCCGCCTCGGCTTGAATGGTCTCGCCGGGGGCTAACCCCACGCGTAACCACGCAAAAGCCGGACCGTGTTCCACCACGTGTTGCATCAGCATCGCTCCCCGGTCGCGCTTGGCCACCGACGGTTCTTGGGTTCTGGCCGGAGTGTGCCCTATGTGCGCCCGATGCGCATCTGGGGTGTGTTGCGCTCCCTGTTGGACGCAGAAAATGCCCCTTTGCGCCGGCTGGGGTAGCCTTGCATCCGTCTGAACATCTTCAAGTCATGCAGAGGTTGCCATGCCCATGCTTTTCTCGTCGCGATCTTGTCGCCGCACCCTGCGCACGCTTGGGATTGTGCTGCTCTGTCTCCTGGTGCCTGCGTTGGCCTTTGCCGACGCGCCGGCGGACGTCGCGCAAACGAGTGAGGGCGGCTCCTGGCTCAATCGATTGCAGTCGGTGCTCGGCATCGCGGTGATGGTCGGTGGCGCCTGGTGGTTTCGCGAAAAACGCGAGGGCCAGGTCTTTCCAACGCGGGTGGTCGTCGGCGGCCTCGGCATGCAGCTGCTGCTCGGCATTTTGATCTTGAAGACGCCCATCGGCGAGCCGATCTTCTCTTCGGTCAACGACGCGTTCATCGCGCTCATGGGCTACTCCGACCAAGGCGCGGCCTTTCTCTTTGGCGATCTGGTGGCCAAGCCCGGCCCCGGCAAACATTGGTGGGTGGCCAGCGGCGCGTTTGTGGCCTTTTCGGTGCTGCCGACGATCATCTTCTTTTCCGCCCTGATGGCCGTCCTTTACCACCTGGGTGTGATGATCCGCATCGTGCGCGTGTTTTCGCGTTTCATCGCCCGCGCACTCGGTACGTCTGGCGCGGAGACCCTCTCTGCGACGGGCAACATCTTCGTCGGTCAGACCGAGGCGCCGCTGCTGGTTCGCCCATTTCTTGCGACCATGACGCGATCGGAGCTCAACACCGTGATGGTGGGCGGTTTTGCCACGGTCGCAGGCGGGGTGATGGCGGCCTACGTGGGCATGCTGCACGCCAAGTTTCCTGACATCGCCGGGCACTTGCTCGCCGCGTCCCTCATGAGCGCGCCCGCGGCGTTGGTCATTGGCAAGCTCATGGTGCCGGAGACCGAGACGCCGAAGACGGGCGCCGATGCGACGATTGAGGTGGAGAGTGTCTACGCCAACGTCATCGAAGCGGCGGCGACGGGCGCGGCTGATGGGCTCAAGCTGGCCTTTAACGTCGGCGCCATGTTGCTGGCGTTTATTGCGCTGATTGGGCTCTTTAATGGCGTATTATCGGGCCTTTTGGGTCTAGTTGGGCTCGAAGCGTGGACCCTGGAACGGATGCTCGGTGTCTGTATGGCGCCGGTGGCTTGGCTGCTTGGCGTCGATGCCTCGGAGGCCGCGGGCGTGGGCAGTCTCCTCGGTGTAAAAACGGTGCTCAACGAGTTCGTCGCCTACCTCAATCTGGCCGACAATCTCGCGAGCCCCGACGCCCTGTCCGAGCGTAGTCGCACCATCGCCACCTACGCGCTGTGTGGATTTGCCAACTTCTCGTCCATCGGCATTCAAATCGGTGGGATCAGCGGCATCGCACCGGAGCGTAAGCGTGAGCTCTCCGTTCTGGGGCTGAGGGCGATGATTGGCGGCACCCTGGGCGCGTTCATGACCGCCGCCTTGGCCGGGTTGCTGATCTGACCCGTCGATCGTCCGTCACGGTGACTCTCCGTGACTCATGAAGGTGCGACTGCGATCGTCAGGTCGGGCCGTCTTCACCAAAAATGACGCAGTGCGGCTATCGCGAAGATCCCCGATTGTGAAGGGCTTTCACAAAACATGCCGGACGCCGCGGGAACGTGCGTCATTTGCTTCTTGACGCAGCGTGTCATCGTGCCCATCTTGTTGCCGCTTGTCCTGGTGGTTCGGCGCGATTTTGCCGCCACTGGTGAGGCCCTTGGCCCCGACGAGCGCTCAGCAAAGAGGAGCGTCCGCTCCTGTGCCGGAGGATCCCATGAGTGACAACTTCTACACCGATAACGCTGATCTCCGCTTCCACATCGAAAAGAACGTCGATTGGGCGGCCATGTACGAGGCCACCGAGTTTGGCGCGTCCGACGAGGATCGCTTCGAGTCCGTCGCGGATTCCCAGGAGATCTACGAGGACGCGCTCAAGGAGCTCGGCAAGTTCGTTGCGCGCAAAATCGCCCCAGTTTCTCGGCAGATCGACACCGAATCGACTCACCTAGTCGACGGCAAAGTGGTCGAATCCCCGGCGTTCGCCAAGGTCTTCAAGGGCCTCAAGCGCATGCAGGTCTACGGCTTGCCCGTGCCCCGCGAGCTGGGCGGCCTCAACGCACCCGCGCTGGTCTACCTCGCCGCCAGTGAAGTCATGGCGCGTGCCGATGTGAGCTGCATGACCCACTTCGGCTTCCACACCGGCGTGCCGATGTCGCTCATCACCTACGCCCTGCGCGATCCACGCAGCGTGATTGAAAATGGTCGCCTGATGTCGACCCCCTACGACGAAGCTATCGAAGAGATGATCACCGGCAAGGAGTGGGGCTGCATGGTCCTGACCGAGCCCGGCGCCGGCAGCGATCTCGCCGTGATTCGCACCACCGCTGAGCTGGACGACAAGGGCGATTGGCGGCTCAACGGCGAGAAGGTGTTCATCACCTCGGGCCATGGCAAGTACCAGCTCGTGTTGGCGCGCACCGAGTCGAAGGAAGAGGCGCCCGGTCTCAAGGGCTTGTCGTTGTTCCTGGTGGAGCAGTGGTACAAAGAGGGCCGTGAGAAGGTCGAAAACGTCCGTATTGGCAAGGTCGAGCACAAGATCGGCCACCACGGCTCGCCCACCTGCTCGCTGATCTACGAAAACTCCGTCGGCGAGCTCATCGGCAAGCGCGGCGAGGGCTTTCACCTGATGCTGGTGATGATGAACTTCGCCCGGCTGGGAGTCGGCATGGAGGGCCTCGGTGTCATGGAGGCCGCCTACCGGATGGCCGCTGGCTACGCTGCCGAGCGCGTGACCATGGGCAAAACCATCGACCGCCACGAGATGGTCGCTGACTTCCTCGAGGACATGGAGCTCGCCACCAAGGGCACGCGCTCTTTGTTGTACCGCGCCACGCAGGTCACCGAGCTCTCGCAGCGCTGGGACCAAATCCTGGAGCACGCACCGCCGCAGGATCCGCAGAAGCTAGCTAAAATGCAGCGGAAAGTTCGCAAACTCAAGCGTGAAGCGCGGAATCTGACACCGCTGTGCAAGTACGCCGGTAGCGAAGAGGCTGTGCGTCTGTCGCGACTGGCGATGCAGATTCTGGGCGGTGCCGGCTACACGCAGGAGTGGGAGGCTGAGAAGCTGCTGCGCGACGCGTTGGTCCTGCCGATCTACGAGGGCACCAGCCAGATTCAGTCGTTGATGGCCTTCAAGGACCAGATGATGCTGGCGCTGAAGAACCCGCAGAAGTTCTTGCGCAAGGTCGCGCGGGCCAACGTCAACAAGCTCGCCGCCAAGACGCCCATGGAGCGTGCGATCGCCCGCTTGTACACCTACAAGTACAGCGCCCTGCAGAGCATCTTGGTTCGGATCGCCGGCAAGAAGCTGAAAAAGACCCGCGCCCTGCCGACCAGCGAATGGACTGACGCGTTCCTGCACAACTGGGATCCCAAGGTCGACTTTGCCCCGGGCTTGCTGCATGCAGAGCGCCTGTGCCGCATCTTGGTCGACGTCGAGACCGCCCGCAGTCTCGTGGAGGACGCGCGCCGTCACCCCGAACGGGCCGACCTGGCGATGCGCTACATGCGCCGGGCCGATCTGCGGTGCCGCACGGAGCTAATGTACATCGAAGACCACGGCACCGAGCTGCTCGCTAACCTCGCCGAGCTGAACGCATCAGGCAGCAGCGCCGCCGCGTAGCAACGTGCTGCGTCATTGCATGACTATCGCAGCACGTCGCTCCTGTTCTTCATTATGGGGGGGCTAGGAGCGCCCCCAGCCACGGCAAGCCGCGGCTTCCCCATCTCTGGCAACGTGCTGCGTCATTGCATGACTATCGCAGCACGTCGCTCCTGTTCTTCATTATGGGGGGGCTAGGAGCGCCCCCA